>JAIPKD010000008.1 GCA_021733835.1 Verrucomicrobiota bacterium | reverse complement strand
AGGAGTCGATGCCGAGTTGCTTTAGTCCCACCAGACCGAAGGCCAGGAAGACCAGGATCATCCACGGCGAGGCGATATTCGCGAAGCGTGCGACGACTTTGTATCCATATGCGGCGACTACGGCGATGAGTGCGCCTACGGCGAGTGTGGTAATTACCCAGCCGGTATTGGTCGGATACCGGTCGGCCAGTCCCGGCATATCGATATTGAACCAAAGACCGATTGCGGTAGCGGAGACGGTTACCATGGCGCCTGCCAGGAAGCAGAACATGACGCCGTTGGCCAGGTTATAAAGGGTGACGAGTTGGCGACCGCAAATCTTTTCCAGCTGATAATAGAGTGTCAGTCTGGCGCGTGTGGCAATCGGCGCGGTAAGCAGCGTCCAGCTCAGCACTGCAAGGAGATTGCCGAGGATCAGTCCGAACACCATCGAGAACGCGCTGACGCCTGAGGCGATGAAGAGCGGACCGATCATTATCTCGGTTCCGGCGCAATGCTCACCGGCGTATTGACCTATGAAGCTTTTAAAGCCGAGCAACGCCTTTTTCGGCACCGGCTGGCGTTCGTATTCATTTACGGGTTCGGTTTTCTGTGGGGTGTTGTTTTCTTGCATAGGATGACTCCAGGTTTTATCAAGGCCGGTCATGTCGAACCGTTACGACCGGTTACGACCGGCGCGGGTGTTCTTGTTTTGGAGGTAAGCGCGTCATATTCTCTTTAGCGGGAGGCCAATACGTTGCGTTCGTAGTCTTTGATGTCATTCATCCATTTCAAATCCGGTGGTACGTTCATGGTCTCGCAATAGTAATCCCAAACCGCGCCCATGGGCAAGGCCTTCATTTCTTCCATGAGCGCCAGGCGCGATGTTAAGTCGCCGTTCGCTTCGAACTCTCGCAATTGCTCGATCGGTGCGAGCATGGCGGCTAGGAGCGCCTTGAGCATGTTCCGAGTCCCGATGACCCACGCGGCGATGCGGTTTATGCTCGCATCAAAGTAGTCGAGTCCTATCCGCACGCGTCCGAGGTGCTCACCCCAGACTACTTCCTGGGCGATCGACTGGAGCTCATCGGTGAACGTAACCACGTGATCGCTGTCCCAGCGTACGCCGCGGCTTACATGCAATGAGATTTCCGGGAGGTAGAGGAGGACGGCGGATATCTTATCGGCAATGCCTTCGGTCGGATGGAAGTGCCCGGCATCGAGGCAGAGGAGTTTCCTGCGCGTTGTCGCGTAACCGAGGTAGAACTCGTGAGAACCTACTGTGTAACTTTCGGCGCCGATGCCGAAAAGTTTTGATTCGATCGAGTCGACGTTGTATTTGGGGTCGATCTGTTCGGCGAATACGGCGTCTAATGACTCGACGAGCCGTTCACGCGGGGCCTTTCGGTCGGCTGGTGTGTCTTTCATGCCGTCCGGTATCCAGAGGTTGGTGAGACATGATTTGCCGAGCGCCTTGCCGAAGGCCGCGCCTATTTCACGGCAGCGCTTACCGTGCTCGATCCAGAACCGGCGTATCGCCGGGTCGCGGTGTGCAAGCGTCATTCCGTCGTCGGCCTTTGGATGCGCAAAGAACGTCTGGTTGAAATCCAGTCCCAGGTTGTTCTCCTTCGCCCACGATATCCAATTTTTAAACTGCGCCGGGCCTATTCGGTCGCGATCGATTTTCTCACCCTGCATTTCGGCATAAATGGCGTGGAGGTTAAAGCGGTGTGTGCCGGGGATGAGCGATACCGCTTTCTCGAAGTCCGCTCTCAGTTCATCCGGTGTTCTAGGTTTGCCGGGGTAGTTTCCCGTGACGGCTAGACCGCCGCCCGTGCCGGCGCCTAAGTCCTCGAATCCGCCTATATCATCGCCCTGCCAGCAATGGATCGAGATCGATATTTGCTTGAGCCGTTCGAGAACCGCTTCGGTATCTACGCCGAGTTCGGCGTACTTGGCTTTCGCCGGTTTATATGCCGTTTCGATGTTATTGACTGTCATAGTTACTACCTCTGACTTTAAACCGTAAAAACGTGTTAATTGGCTGCTAGTTCTGATTCCGTGTGTGATACTATTAGTTTGAGTGCGTGTTCCGCCTTGACGATTCTGCCAAATACTAGCATATAATTGACAGTTATTGGTATTGATACGCTGGATTTGTAAGAGTAGACGGTTGCTATGAGCTGCAGGATGTTGAAGACGCATGACTGGTTTCACAGCGATGGATTCCCGATCGCCGTAGAGCGCAGGGAACCACAGGAGCCGTTTGGTGCGCATATACACGAATTTTCCGAGCTGGTGATAATTACCGGCGGCAGGGGGATGCATGTGACGGGGCGCGAATCTTGGCCGCTTGCCGCCGGTGATGTGTTTGTAATTGGTGGACGGCGTACGCATGAATACCGTGGATTAAATAGGTTGTGTCTGGTTAATATACTGTATCAACCGGAACGGCTTGTGCTGGATATGGACGATCTTGCCGCATTACCGGGGTATCACGCGCTGTTTACCTTAGAGCCCGCGTGGCGGCGGCGGCATAGATTTAACAGCAGGCTCCATTTGTCGCATGAAGAGTTGGGATTCGTGCTTGGATTGGTAGATGAGTTGGACGAGGAGCTGAAGTCGCGGTCTGCCGGATTCGGGTTCATGGCGAAAGCATCGTTTATGAGAATAATCGGGTATCTATCACGATGTTACGGGAAGTCGCGTAATCCGGATTCAAGGGCATTGCTTCGCATCGCCGAGGCGATAACATTTTTGGAAACCAGCTTTACCGAATCGGTGCGGCTAGATGACCTTGCGGGGAAGGTTCATATGTCCAAACGCAGTTTTATGAGGGCATTTCATGCGGCGACCGGATGTTCGCCGATCTCGTACCTGATCCGGCTACGTATTTTGCGCGCAGCTTCAATGTTGAGGGATGGTAACGAAACAATTACGGAAATCGCGTTCGCTGCGGGTTTCGATGATAGCAATTATTTTACACGACAGTTTACGAGGTTAATGGGGATGTGCCCTCGGAATTATAGAAAGCAGCATTCGAAGACGGTGCTAAATGCTGTGAACCAGTGAAGTCGGTAAGCAGTTAAAAGTTAGAACAACGATGCTCTGTTATTTGTGCGAGATTGCTAGGATACGAATATTCGCAATGAACCGGCCAATGAGTGTTACGAGCCTGCAATTCGTCTTTGTCGTATTAAGCAGCTGAAACTTGCTCCCTACGGTAAGTTGACCTCGAGTCGGTAATACATGTCCGGATAAGTATTTGTCACCTCCAAAGATTGTGTTGTACTTGTTCCGTGAATATGTATCTGTCCGGGTACCATTGTCCATGTGCCTGTTGATAAATTTGTTGTGCCGTAGAGCGTATAAACACGATTCGACGACGAGTCGAACATCAAGGTCGTGACTATTGGAGCGGCACGGTTCTCTCCGGAATGGCGGCGGTTGTATGAGATGCCGGTGATATGAAAGAAGGAGTTTACGTCCATTGGATCGGTATCGGCTATAAACTCGTCAATATTGCTGTGGGGATCACCGTCTGGGTTTGCGGCGGTGTCGTCCGCGGATGTCGGATTCAGTCCATATCTGTATTCCCATTCATCGGGTATTGCGTCATTATCTGAATCCTCTGAAATCGGATTAGTCTTGAGCATGTCGATCTCTTCACCATCCGGTAAACTGTCGTTGTCGGAGTCCGCTTGAGGATTGATAAATTCGAAGCATCCGATGTCAACTATACTGCTTCCGTCTCTATCTCCGTCTAAAGGACGCGGCGTGCCGTATCGATCCGTATTGGAAGACATAGATGTGTTTTCTCCTGCGTCGATACAGGGTGAACCGGATCTCAAGCTGTAGTCGAAGGCTGACGGACTTGCGAACATCGGCAATGCTGAAATGTTCCCGTATCCCAATGGGGGTAAAGGTATTGTGCAAGAATAATTAATGCTTATTGCATCATCGCCTTGGGTAAACCAATTGTTTCCTTGATCCTCTGCTGAATTACCAGATATAATACTATTTTTTACCGTACCTTCATAAACGCCGCCGCCGCGTTTGCCTAAATTTCTTACGATAGTACAGTTGATGGCGGTGCACTTGAAAATGCCACCGCCGCCGTAAGTCCTGTTCCATGCAGAACCGACGGCGGTGTTTTTGGATATAAGGCAATTATCGAGCACGCTTTCAAAGGCGCCTCCGCCTTTTTCGGCTTTGTTGCCCATGATTGTGCATCTGTTTGCCGTGCTCCTGAAGATGCCGCCGCCTTCGTATGTCGCTAAATTATTCCTGATAGTACAGTCATTCAGTGTGCAACTATAAGCGCCGCCGCCATAGGCGTCGGCTGAGTTTCCGCTTATATCGGACTTGATCAGACTGCTTTGATACACGCCTCCACCATTGCCGTTGATGCCGGTATGGTTACTCGTGATCGAGCAGTTCCGGGCAATACTCGAATACACGCCGCCGCCGTTTTGCATGGCATAATTATCGCTTATTATACAGTCATAAAAGATACCACCGCAGGTGCCGCCGCCGTAGATTGCGAAGTTATCAGTGATCACGCAATTGGTGACGATAGCGTTGTCATAGAGGGTAAATACGCCGCCGCCGGCGCAATCGAAATTCAAGTATCCTGCGCTTTCAGTGAAACCATTTTTTATGGTAAATCCTTCAAGCACCCCAGCGCTCATATAGACGCCTCGAACAGCGTCGGGGCCGCAGAAGACTTCAGGGGATTCGGCGCCTTTGATAATAGTGACATCGGGCCCATTTACCGAACGCATGTTTATGTTGCCGGTGATAACAACGCGATTACTGCATGTGAAACCGGGCATTTTCGCCCCGCCCATATCATAGACGCCGTTTGTAACTATAACATGTGCGCCGAAGATACCGCCGGCTTGTGCGGCGTTTACGGCATCTTGAATAGTGACTGCGGCGGTTTCCCAGGATTTGTACGGGAGTTCTGCGCTATTGGTGTTTGCTGCATCGACATAGTGGTCGGACTTGACGACTTTAATCAGGCAGGAAGAGCGGACACCGTTCGGATGCTCGTCGTTGTATGCTATGAGTTCGACTTTAAATATCCCCGGCTCCGGCCATGAATGGCTTACTTTATGTTTGTTCATGATTTTTGTGCCGTCATCGAAAAACCAGCAGGTTGAAGATACCATTCCTTGGATATCCGCGGTGAATTTGCAAATGGTATCATACCCGATCTTCCGCGCCTCGGGTATGATGTTGACTTTCAACGGGCCGGTGCAGCGTCGTGAGTATACTTCGTCACACCCCATAGAGGGGGGTGTTTTCCAAGGTTGTCCGTCGATGTCCGCTCCATCGATGTGATTGATTGAGCCGCTGTTGACGCATGGGGAATATGGGGCGATGTGCGAGGATGACAGCAACTGAGGATCGTTATCGATATTTCCTTCGCCGGAAGGGAGAGGGGAGGTGCATGTGTATAAAATTCGATTATATCCGGTGTTATGCCAATTATCGTAGCTATCTGTTGCCGAATTGTTCCATATGATACAATTATGCGATGGACATTCATAGATACCACCGCCGTGGAAGGCGGTGTTCCCGGATATTGTGCAGTTTTGCAGCAGGCAAGAGGATGCGCCGCCGCCGTATTTTTCGGCGTGGTTATTGTAGATCGCGCAATTATATAACCAACCGGATTGTGCGCCGCCACCCTCGTTTTTGGCGATATTATTATAAACTACGCAATTATATGCGGTGCTCATGTATATCCCTCCGCCGTTATAACCAACGCGTCTAATTGTGCCGTAGGCGGCGTTATCACTGACGGTACAGTTGTTTATTGTGCTGAATGAAACGCCGCCGCCGTTGGAGGCATTGTTTGAGGTGATCACGCATTCATTAGCGACACTATTGTGTATGCCTCCACCACGTTCCATAGCAGTGTTATTACTTATAATACAATTATTTATGATACCGCCGTAAACTCCGCCGCCGTCAACGGCGGTATTACCGGAGATAACGCAGTTCGTTATAACAGTATCACTTGTAGCTGCAAGTATGCCACCACCGACTATGTCGTCTCCATTCCCGGAAGATAGCGTATATCCGTTTGATATGGTGAAGCCGTTTAATACACCGGAGCTAATGTAGACGCCGCGAACGGCGCCGGGACCGCAGCCGCCTTCAGAGGATTCGGCGCCTTGTATTATAGTAACCGCCGGACCATTGACAGAACGTAGAATGATCCTGTCGGTAATAATAACGCGGTTCCCGCACATGTATCCGGGAATACTCGTGCTGCCGATATTGTATACACCGTTCGTGACTACAACACTTGGCGTGGGAATGCTTGAGTTCTTAGCGGCATTCACGGCGTCCTGGATGGTTGTCGCCGCTGTTTCCCAAGACTTGTAAGGATACGCAGCGTTATTAGTGTTCGTGCAGTCCACATAATAATTAATTTCAACAACTTCGATGGTGCATGAGGCGCGGATTCCATTCGGGTAATCGTTGTTGTATGCCGCGAGAACGACGTTATAGCGCCCCGGTTCCGCCCATGAGTGGGTTGCGTGGAGTCTGTTGTCGACGCTGGTTCCGTCGTCGAAGAACCAGCGTATAGAAGATGTCATGCCTTGGATGTCGGCCGTAAAGGTGCATCTTGTATTAAGTCCAATTTTATTAAATTCAGGTACGATATTTACCTGTATCGGCCCTGATAATTGGTCTTCGTATACCTCATCACATCCCATAGATGGAGGATAATTCCATGATTGTCCATCGATATCGTTGCCGAATATATAATTTGTAGATCCCGCCGCAACACAAGGTGAAAAGGGAGATATACGTATGGATGACAATATAATTGGATCATTATCGATATTTCCTTCGCCGGAATGGCGAGTGGTAGAACATGTGTAGGCGGCAGTTGTTGGATAATCCAAGTTACTATAGTCATTATCGGCCGAGTTGTCCCAAACGATGCAATTGTATACCGAGCTTTTGCTTACTCCGCCGCCTCGATTATGCGCTGTATTATTTATTATTGTGCAGTTGAAATTTGTGCAGCCGAATGTTCCGCCGCCGTTTGAATCGGCTATGTTACCGTTTATCCCGGAATTCTTCACAATGGAATTATGTACGCCACCACCGTTTTGACCGGTGGTATTATCTATGATATAACAATTATTAATCTCGCTCTCCGAGGCTCCACCGCCGTCTTGTTTTGCTGTGTTATTTTGGAGAATTGTATTTGTTGCGATTCCACCATAAATACCGCCTCCATTTTCATGGGCGTTGTTATCGATCAGCTTGCAATTATGCAAGATGGTATTCCAGGAGCCGCCGCCGTTATGTTCGACATAGTTGTTGCTGATAATGCAATTATAAAGACTACCTCCCCATGTTCCACCGCCGGAAAACACAGCTGAATTATTAATGACTTTACAATTAAACCCAAGCCCCCTGAGAATTCCGCCTCCGACAATAGCGTAATTATCTTTAATAACGCAATTAGTTACTATAACGCGCCCCGAAATATTTACGCCGCCGCCGGCCGTATCGTGAAGCTGGCCGCCTGTTGCTTCGGTGTAACCGTTTTGTATCGTGAATCCATCCAGCAAACCGCCGTTCATATATACACCTCGGACGGCGCCGGGGCCGCAGCCGCCTTCAGGTGACTCAGCGCCTTTGATAATGGTGTGAGCCGGGCCATTGACCGAGCGCAAGATAATATTGTTGGTAATAACTACGCGGTTACTGCATGTATGCCCGGGTGTTAGTGCGCCGCCCGTGTTATACACGCCGTTCGTAACTATAACATGTGCGCCGAGTACGCCATTGGCTTGGGCCGCATCCACTGCGTCCTGGATAGTGATCGCCGCGGTTTCCTGTGAAGTGAACGGGTATTCGGCGTTGTTGGTGTTCTTACTATTTACGTAATAGTTGATGTCGACGACTTCGATCATGGCCGATGCGAGTACACCGTTCGGATTATCGTCGTTGTATGCTGCGAGTGTGACCTCGTACGTTCCCGGTTCCGTCCAGGAATGGCTGACCTTGTATTTATTTACGGCGCTGGTGCCGTCACCGAAAGACCAGAGGTTTGACGAAACCGACCCTTGTATACCGGCCTTGCATTCCATATCTTTATTGCAAACGACCTTTTGCGCCTCGGGTATAATACTTACCTGGATGTCACCTGTGAGGTGCTCGGTATATACCTCGTCGCATCCCATGGACGGCGGGGATTTCCAAGGTTGTCCGTCGATGTCCAAGCCTGAAACGGAATTTGTTGAACCGCTTCCTGCGCAGGGTGAAAACGGCGAGATATGCGTGGAGGAGATCAATAGAGGATCGTTTTCGATGTTTCCCGTTCCCGGCGGGAGCGGTGTGGTACAGGTGAAAGCGATGTTCGATGCCGTGTCGCACCAGTTATCTCCGTTATCGCTGGCTGAATTATACCAGACAATGGAATTAGTAATCGCGCTTTTATACGCGCCGCCGCCGTACCAGCCCGTTATATTATTAATGACGGTACAATTATTAAGCAGGCCGCCCCATGCGCCGCCTCCATTGTATCGAGCGTAGTTATCGGCGATAAAGCAATTATAAGCTTCACCTTGAAACACTCCACCGCCGTCTCGTGCTTTATTATTGATTATGAAACAATTTCGCAGAATCCCTTCGTTGATGCCGCCGCCGTCGTATTCCACCTTGTTGTAACTTATTGTGCAATCGACGGCGGTGCCTTTAAACATACCGCCGCCGATGATTGCGCTGTTACCGGTGATGACGCAATTTGTGACGATACCGTTGCCTTCGGGTGCTGCTACACCGCCGCCGGCCGTATCGTAATACCGGTCACCCGAAGATATTGTATGTCCATTGGTTATCGTGAAGCCGTCCAATACACCTGCGTTCATGTAGACGCCGCGAACGGCGCCGGGACCGCAGCCGCCCCCAGGAGATTCGGCGCCTTCAATGATCGTAACTTCCGGGCCGTTGACCGAGCGTACGTAGAGATTATTGGTGATAAGTACACGATTTTCGCACGAATAACCGGGTGTCATTGCGCCGCCGATGTCGTACACACCGTTTGTAGCGAGTATGACATCGTGGTCTGATGAATTATCCACCGCCGCCTGAATAGTGTGAAATGCGTTCGACCACGTGGCGCCCGGTCCGTTGCTCATGCTATTCTTCCAAACGTGAATCGTTGCGCCGGAAACTTGAGGTATTAACAGCGAATAAAATAAAAGCGCGCATGTAATTAGTCGCATAGAGAATAGGTATGCTTTTTAGTTTGTAAATATAGTTCAATAATAAATTGACAATAGCATAAACAACCGCGTTTTTCGAAAAATAAATAGCATAACTCGTGCCTAATATTTGAGTCGTGATGTAAACAACAAAAAAAGTGATAATTGTTAATCAATACGACCGTCGACCCTGAACGCGCCGGTGGTGAATTCTTGTGCAAAGATGATATCGCTGTTCGGTAATGATTCGAGGTCGGCGGGCGGCGGCGGCCGGTATTCGAATCTGAACCGCGCGGAAAAGGGATTGTCGATTTGACTAAGCGGGATCGGCGACAAAGTCGCTGAATCATCCGAGTCGGATAGATCGATCACGTACCAATACGGGTCATTGAGATTGATGGTAATCGGATGTTCACGGCCGGGTTCGATGACTACGACATCTTCGGGCGCAGGCGTCGGCGGTTCGGTGTCGGCATTTACCCATTTGTATTTGGGATTTCTTTGTCGGTCACACAATAGGGCGAATGATTTGCCGTTAGGGACATCAACGATGGCGACGTTATTGTCGCTTGTATTTTTTAAACAAATTTGCGCTGATAATCTGTCTCCCTGAATCAGACGTGTTCTCACGCCGATGGGGCTGAGCTTATGACCCTTAATTACGGCGACGCCGTTGTGGCCGATTGCGATCTTTATTTTCAAGGGTATTCTGAAACCATCGATGCGCGCCAGCGTGCCTAGTTCGAGTTGCTTTGCTTTTTCTTGTTCCATGAAGTATGCCTCGATCCCATAGCGTAGGCGAATGCGCGTATTGTAGGCACGATTGAGGCGTCCGCGGATGAATAGTGTGTCCTCGGGCTGTTCAAGAGAAGCGGTGACGGCTTTTGCTATTCCGGCGTCATTGACTTCGAGAGCGACGTAGATTTTTGTGTCTCGGGGAAGGTCGGACGCCTTACTATTACCCTTGGCGAGTATGCCTTTGCAGATATCACGATCGATATTGGAGATATTATAATTTAACCTGACATAATCGCCGCGCATAACGTCCCTGGGATCAATTGGCAATACGCGGAGTTGTACTTCTGTGCCGGAGCGGAGGATGTATTCGCGTTCTCCGGCCATGTACGCCAGGATAGCGACCTGGCAAATGACTGCAATTATCGTTGCGACGTATTTCATTGTATCTTACCGGTTTCTTTAGCGCGCCGTAGTGTTTTAGTGAAAATAAGGCCTTCTCCGAACACCAGGAGTCCGGCGATTACGAATGCCAGCCCGCGAGTTGCCAGGTTATGGAAGAGGTCGAATCTGGCCGTGGCGACGGCGATAAGGAGTGCGGCGCCGTAAGCGAACAGCCTTAGGTCTCCGGAACGACATCCCCTGCTCGTCCATGTGACCGATAACGTGAATAGAACAATATTCGCCAATGGGACGAGAATCTTTATCGCATTATCCGTTGTGAAATTGGTAATGATCAGATAGCTGTACAAAACTATGACAAGCGGCGGCAGCCAGTTTTCGAGTCCGGGCTTGTCCTTTGCCACTATACGCGGGTCTTCAGCGCGGATTAACACGCAGATTATCAGCCATGCAAAAAGCGCCGGGATAAATGTACAAGCCAGATACCAGACCGCCGTCGCCTCGAGATCAGGGGGCCTTTTGAATGCCCACGCATTGATGAATCCCTTGAAGCTCAGCGCGTATAATCCAATGACGAGTCCGAGCCAGCCCAGGATTCTCCATGCGGCGGCGCTCTCCGGGAAAATCCTGAATAGTCCGGCGAGGATTCCCATTGCAATGAACAACGCCGATATATTGAGTAACGTCGACAATGGAATCATGTCTGTTGAAACGCCGCTGTTTGTTAATAGCCCGATACACATTGCGAGTATGGCGGTAACGAGAAGGAAGACGGATTTCAGCCGCCACGAGAGAATCCCGATCGCCAGGAAAATAAAGAACGGCGCCCAATGTATCGGCGTGTGAAAGCTCGAGGCCTCCGTACAAATCCAGATCGTCAGGAAAACGGAGGTCAACATGCCTTGCGCGATCGACGGCATGGCCCACGCCATTAGGAGCGCGCCTATGCCCCAGAACATAAAGCCGTTGGGGAAATGCTCCTGGATATGGTAAATCTGCGCTACCAACCAAATACCCGATCCGAACATCATGGTGCCCAGGACACAAAGGCCTTCGCCGATACCTTGCTTCCATCCACCTTGGTCAAGCATTTTAAGGAGAATTGCGACGACACCAAATAAGATCGGTATTGCGTATTTCAGCTCGGTACAATAGGAGTTATGTAATGATAAATCGAATACGCGCGCGAATAGTTGTTTTCCTTATATTCCTTTTCGGCGTAGCCGTCTGGGTTCGATCCGATATGAATGCTGATTCACCGGTTGAATTTCCTGAGAGCGGTGCGTTGCCTGCGCTATATCCGCCGGACCGCTCTGCAAAGACGAATGAAGCGGACGAAGAGGGATACTATATTTTTCAAACGCCCGAACGCTCTTTGGAGCAGATCGAACGAATCCAGTCGGAAATGCCTGATGGGAAATTCACGCCGCCAAGGCCGGACTGGACGCATCTTCAGCGTATCCGACGGATTCTTACGGGCGGCGGAGAATTGCGCATGATCGCCTTGGGTGACAGCATCGTCAATGACATCATGCGCTCGGGCTGGGTGGCGAAACTGCAGGAGGCGCATCCAAAGGCGGATATCAAGGCCACGGTATACGTCCGCGGCGGCGGTGGATGCCAACATTATAAGGAACAGGAGCGTATCGTCCGTAACGTTATACCGCGTCGGCCGAACCTGGTATTAATCGGCGGTATCAGTCAGCGTGATATCGAGAGCATTCGCGAGGTGATTCATCAATTGCGTACCGGCCTACCGGAGGTGGAGATACTACTCGCCACGGGCGTATTCGGCACTGCTGATCCCCGCGAACCTGAGGAGTTGGCCGCCGCATCGTGGTCGGGTACGGGTTTATATGGTGAGAAACTCGAGAAATTAGCCGTCGCCGAAGACTGCGCCTTTCTTGATGTGACGACACCGTGGGCTGAATACATTCGATCCTCCGGCCTGCATCCACACCGGTTTTATCGTGACCCGGTACATGCCAATGAGTACGGCGAGCAGATATTGTCTAAGATTATCACCGCATTCTTGGCGCCCCATGGATTTCAAATTGAAGAGACGGATAAACGGATCATTATACGCGGCGAGGCGCTCGAGGCCTCCATTATAAAGCAGGGCTATGTAAGTGGCGTCGAGGGAGGTTCATTCTTGGACAAGAAAACCGGCGCGCATGATCTGGGATTTGGCCTTGATATACAGGATTTTATACTGGCGCCGGGCAGCGACACGGCATATCGCAATAAACTTCCGGAGGAAATGCGATATGACTTCAATAACCTCTATCATGGTCGGCGCGCCAAGCGTATTGTAGAGGGACCGCAGATTTGTACTCAAGCAAGGGAACTGTCTCCCAGAATAATCGAGGGAGCGGATTTTGTCGCAATCGAACAATCCTGGAAGTATCGGCTTGCCGCGCCTGGGTATAATACCGGTTCCAAGTGGCGTCAGACACTTGTGTTCCCATCGGGCAAACGGTATTTTATATCTTCTGATCGCATTTTCAGCCGGAACGCCGGTGATGCGCTATTCTTTCGCCAGGATATTCCGAGTCATGTCAAGCACGACCGCGGCGACACATTCAGTGAGGTTTATCTCAGCTACTACGCTCGGATACCGGCGGATGAGTTTTACCAGGATTTTGCGCCGGATGAAAAATTTAACTACCGCCGGGATCGAGACGGTGCTCCGAAACGCATGATTCGCGCATACTGTATACGCAATGCGGGAACCGACGCCAAAGGCCCATGGCTTGCCGGCATGACTCTCGATCCGGCGGACGTATCCGAGGCCTGGTGTCATCAACGAGGCTATGTATGCTTCATCCAGGAAATAGGTGAAAAACCCGTCAAGGCCGGTGATTCCTTTGGTGCCGCCTATATCATCGGCTACTTCGATTCAATTCGGGAAATGGAAAAGACTTATGATAAATATATCGGATGCAGCGCACTCGATGTGACGAGCAAGCGCTGGCGTCTGGTGCAATAAATATAAACCGGAGAGTAATCCTATGAGTTCATCAAAAGCAGGTTTAATTGGAAAACAACGACGTTGTCGTTCGCTTATATTAACTTTAACCATGGCACTATTGACCGCCGGCATTTCCGTCGCCGCCGATGAAGTGGTGGAATGGGATTTTACGCAGGGCATGCATGGCTGGCGGGATAATAATATGGTGGAGCCGTTGTTCCTTACCGAAGAAGGGCTGGTGGTAAAATGCACCGGAAACGATCCGTGGATCGAGGGGCCTTCTGTCGATTGCCCGCCCGCGGGGAGGTATAAGGTCGATATACGGATGAAATCGGACGCCGATGCGAGCGCAGAATTATTTTACGGCCGCGGATTCAGTGCAGGCAGGTCGGTGCGTTTCAATGTTTTCAATGACGGCGAATGGCACGATTATTCAGTCCTCGTACGAGAGAGGCTTGGCGCCGGCGTCAGGTTCAGATTGGACCCCGCGCAGTCGCCGGGCCGGGTTGTGGTATCGGCCATTCGCATCGAGTCGATTAAAGCGATGGCGAAGCCGGAGTTCGCAGCGCCGGTTATTTACGGCAGTGAGCCGGTGGTTAGTAGTGTGAAATCCGGGGATGCCGAGATTCGATTTCACGAAAAGCATCCCGGCGCCTTTTCGGTGAGGTTGGGTGAACGAGTGCTGGCGCAGGGGTATAGGGAGGAACTGATTGGGATTAAAACTGGTGACACCGTCGAATGGTTGAGTCTCGGTGATGCTGAATTCCGCCGCGAACGATTGTCCACTGGACGCGATGAAATTGGTTCCGAGAACTCCTCGGCGAACGGGGGCGTTGTTTTTACGGCGAACTTGAAGGACTCCGAAGGCGCTGAGTGGGAATTCACGCGCCGGTTCATCCCCAGGCCTGATATATCGGCGATTGAAGTGGTCGGCGGCGTCCAAGTCGATCGCGAACGCAAAGTAGTTTTACTTCCCTGGCTGACGCTTTTCCCCGGGCACGGCTCTTTTGGATCGGATAAGCGTCAGGGCTTGTTTGCCGGATTGGAGTATCTCGCCGACGAGCCGTCGAGCAGTACCGCCGATATTGATACGCCCGAGCATATTCGACGTGTGCCGGACCCGATAAAGATCACTTTCCCTCTGATGGCGGTCGAGAACAAGGGCGCGTATATCGGACTGGTATGGGACAAGTCGCCGATGGTTGCGGCGGGATTCGATTCGCCCGACCGTGTATTCGGTTCGGGTGCGCACGCGATGTTTCTTACGGGGCCCGGCGTAGGGGAATACCGGTTTGAAAACAGTTTGGCCGCCGACGCGCCGTTCACATTGCCGGCGGGGGAACGGATTACGTCCAGGGCGTGGATTATTCTCGGCGAAGGCGATAGCCTCGTCGAGGCGGCGCGCCATTATTTGAAGATTAAACCGCTTCCGGATTTACCGGTTTTTGAAGGCGGTTTTGACCGCGCAGTCGAGCTTCTTGCGCATGGATGGCTTGACTCGACAATAAACGAGGATTGGCGGTTTAGGCATGCCGTATGGGGTGATGCGTTTAGACCGGCGCCTGCGGCGGACGCCGCGGCGTTTATGGACAGTCTCTCCTTGTACGCGGATGATGCGAATGAGACGCTGTCTTCGCGTTTGAATAACGGCGTGGAGAAGGCGCTCGGTGTTTTAGCGTCCGTTGATCCGTATTCGAGTAGCGTTTCACATGTGCGCCCGCCGTTCCCGCCGCTTGTATTCGGGCGCGTTGCCGAGTTTATTCAGCTTCGCCGGGAGCAAGCGTATTCGCAATTGGAACGGTTCGATGCCGAAGGCAAGCTGATTTATCGTTCCGGAAGTACCGATTATGGAAAGACGCACTTCGCCGATCACGCCAACGGCCTGACCGGCCGGGCGTTGGCGGATGTCCTCGAGGCCGCCACGCTGACAGGTGATAAGAAACTGCGGCGAAGGGCCTTGACGCTTCTGGACAAGCAATCAGCGTTGTACGCGAACACCGTTCCGCGCGGGGCGCAGACCTGGGAGGTGCCGCTGCATACGCCGGATATCCTGGCTTCGGCGCATATGTTAAAAGCCTACCTATGCGGCTACGCGCTGACCGGCAAGGAGCGTTATCTCGAACAAGCCCGGTATTGGGCGTGGACGGGTGTGCCGTTTGTGTACTTGGAGAATCCTACCGGCGGAGAGTGCGGCGCGTATGCCACGATCGCCGTCCTCGGCGCGACAAATTGGAAGGCGCCCGTATGGTTTGGTCAGCCGGTACAATGGTGCGGATTAGTTTACGGCTCCGCCCTCTACGATTTGGCTGAGATCGACGAGACCGGGCCATGGTCGCGGATAGCCAAGGGTATTACCTTGGCGGGATTACAAATGGTTTGGGACGAGTCGGACGCGGAAAGGCAAGGGTTGCTGCCGGACTACTTCCTCTTGCGCGCGCAGGTTTCCGATGGGCCGGCGATCAATCCCGGCACCGTGCAGGCGCGGCTCTTGGATGCATATAACGCGGGCGCCGTTCGCGATATAAAACGGCTTCCGAATGGATGGCTCCTCCACGCGCCTTGTAAGATTCGCCGGATTCGGGAGGACGGCGGCGAAATCCATGTCTCACTCGACGGCTGGGGGTCGCGGACATACCGCGCGCTGATCTCCGGTGTTGACGAGAAACCGAGTGGTATTTTCAACAGCGATTCAGTTGTGCGGACGGATTTCGAAGAAGCGCTTAAACTGGTTGTTTTAACATTGAAGGGTAAAGCGGACTTGGTGATCAAAAACCGGTAATTCGTGAATTACCGCAGAATTCCGATAACCATCGCCTAGTGGTAAATTGCTTAAACAGCTAATAAATAGCGACATTTATCATAATAAACTGTTCCTGTGGTTGAGCTGTTATGGGATGATAGTTTTAAGTGTTAAGTTTTAAGTGTTAAGTGGTTTGAGATCGGAAGCCTCCGTTCACGTACTCGACCACAATGGTTCCAAGGCCGCTGAGTTGACGATCGAATCATCCGGCATGGCGATCCTCTCGTTTATGTGTAGCGCCATAGGCGGCCTGATGTTCCCTCACCAGCATCACCCTGTCTGCGAGGTCGGCATTCATGGATGTCCGGTGGCTTGCAAGGATGCTTGCTTCCCTGTTTCGAAGTTGCTCAAGGATCTTGATCTTCTCTGCGAACGGCAAGGCGGCGATTCGTTCTCGCTCACGATGCTTACTTTTGGCAATACGTTCGATTGGCTCGTTCATGGCAATTCCTCCAGAAAGCGCCGGCTAAACCGCTTCCATGTATTGGAAAGCCCGTGTCTTGTCAGTATGTCCTGAAACTGCGAGTCGTCAAGGCATCCGGCTTCTAGAAATTGGAGAATACGTGCGTGATCTTTTGCACGGCCTAGCTGAAGGGCAATAGCGGCAAGATGCTCGGCGGACATGATGCGTGTTGTGGCCCCTTCCACGTCCGTTTCCACGGCTTCGGCTATGGCTTCGTCGATCAGCGCGTTCGATGGTGGAAGGAACTGCACCGGCCAGCCGCCGATGAGCACATATTCGCCCCTGGCCTCAAATCCCTTTTTCATGCAATAGGTGTAAATCGGCGCCAACGAAATCAGGGTTTCGTCGGGCGATTGGCGGAACAGAACAAAAACGTCCACATCCAAGGTCGCCATGGGCTCCACGTAAAAGGTAGCGCCGACGGCGCCGCCGATGGCATAGCCTTTAATAACGCCATCACGTTTCATCTGATCAATGATGGTCAACGTTTCTTTCATCAGGAATCCACCTCCACTGTGATGCTGGTATCGCAGCCGAAGGTGTCAACATCCTTCAGGCATACAGTGTACTTGCCCTTCCCAAACCAGCTCCGTCCGCATTTGGGACGGAAAATACGGATTCTGCGGACTCCAGTGCGATTCCTTAGCCATTGATAACCCCTTATTAAAATCGCCATACGGACCCAGGGCATGATTGCCTGGCCCGATTGATCTGTTTCTCCTGTCGTCATAAGAACACTTACTAAGTGGGTTTTATTATACCGATTAGCTCCTCAAAATCGAGAGGAATCTTGCTCCAGCTGCGGCGCGGAATCATTCAGTTTTATACTGACGCTGAACGGCGCGGCTGAAAGCCATTTTCACCAAATCTAAATTTTCAATTTCGAGTCTATGCATATTTACAGCTCTGTTCTTATAACGCGGCCATCCGCCGCGGCGTCAGCCGCTGGTAGAACGGCATGGTTGGGCTCCCCCTCCTTCGAAATCCAAATCGAAATCGCTATCGAAATCCTCCTCTCTGACCAAGTAGGTTCCGGGCTCTTCGCGAACGTCATAGCCCCTCCCACTAAGCCGGCTGAGCATTGCCGCCATGCGGTCTGGCTCTGTCTTACGTTCCCGGCTCCCGGCCTTGTCCAAGGCGTTGCCGGCCACGAGAACGTCCTGAATCGCTGCGCACTCCAATGCCGAACCGCGGACAATCTCGAAGTATCGCCACCGGTCGGCTTGTGCCGTCTTGCCGTTTCCTTCGGCAATGTTCAACGGGATCGACTGACTGGTGCGAGGCCACTGGTCACGCGCCGGGCGGCGTGCTCCGGTCAACGAATCGGTCTTCTCGTAGACCCAGGCCACGTATCCGATTGACAGATGGTAGACGTCGAGTTTCTCGTGTCCAAGTCCCATGATGCTCGATTACGATTTCGATCCCGATTTCGATTTGGATCATGACCCAACTATTATATGCACAAAAAGGTGCTATGCGCATTTTTTTATGCCGTCGTGTATAGTAATGTAATTATTACTTGAGTGTAATTCTCGTATGGATTTTAGTATTTTTATAATCATGAAAAATTCAAAGTCCGTTTTAACGGCCCTTTTAATAGCGGGGACGGCGTTATTAAACCTTCAGGCGCCTGCGGCTCAGAATAACGCCGAACCGAAACTGGACTATGCGGTGTCGTGGCTCGGCAATTCCTTTTCCGGCGCGAACGATAAATGGGCGCAGAATTTTTTCATTCATATGAACGTGCGGCCGGACGGCTCATGCGTAACATGGAGCCGCCCAAGGGAATGAAGTCCGTTGCGCGCGTTTGGTACGATACCGATACCGATACGCTGGTCGCCGCCGAAGAGGGGGAGGATATGCGGCACATTGGACGCGTGTTCATCTGTAAGGATTACCTGGCCGGCAACCGCGATGCGGTCGTTTTCCGTTCGGGCGCCGGAGGACAAGCCGGTTGTGTCGCCGCTGCCGGGGATTACGTATTCACCGGCGGATGGAAAGAGCGCGGACGCATCTGGGTGAACCGCATGTCCGACGGCTCAGAGGTCGGCGTCCTCGAACCGGGTACGACGGTAGGAGGCGTCGAAAATACAGGGTGGATAGATATCCTTGCTGGCATAACCGCGCATCAACGCGATAACGGTGAATACTTGATTTTCGTCGAGGAAGACTATAAGGCGAAGGTACTAATGTATCGCTGGCGTCCTTGAAATGCGGAGAATACGAAGTAGGCGCTCGAAAGTGAAGTGTGGCGGTATTTCTTGGACGAAGTTCGAACGGTCATTGAGCGAAATCTACAAGATTTCGCTGATTGAACCCGTCCAGCTGCAACTTCCGCCGACGCCAAGGCTTTGGCGGGCAGTTTGGCGCGGAGGAGCAAGCGGATCCTCTTCCGCTATTTCTTGAAGCGGAACTTCTCGTTGATGCCTTCGAGCAACTGGTTCAGTGCCTGAATCGTCTCGTCGTCCGGCTGGATGTATTCATCCCCGATCTCGATCTGAACCTTGATCACCAGCGGAACATTTGCCTTGTTTTTGATTTCCAGAATCTGAGGAATTATATCTCCCAGGTCCTGGATTGCTGAAGGCTCCAGTTCCGCGTGGGCGACGATCGACTTCGCACCCGCTTCCCTGATTCCAAAGCCAGTTCCCGCTGCGCCTCCTCCAGCAAAGGTTCCTGCTCCAGCCGCCGATGCAACCCGTAGCTTGACGCTTTGAGCGGTTGGATATGCACAAGGCCATTTCTCAGACTCGGGATCAAGTTCAGTAAAGCGAGCGTTCAGCGATGTAGTGATGACATCCCTCACGGTTTTCCAGGGCAGTGTATGGCCGAACTTCTGTGAGATCGCCGTGGCGATCGAGAGGCCTGTCGCCTCATTGTTGCTCCAGGCTTGAGGCAGGTTCTCGGGCAGTATCTCCCCAGCGGTAATCGTGGCGGGCGGTTTCTGAATCTTGGCTTGCTCTGTGAGCACTCCTGTCGGGATAGGCTCCCCTAGAATCGATGCAGGGCCATTGGTCAGCCAAAGGGCTCCAGATTCGACTGCTTGTGCGACTGACGCCTTGACGATTTCGCCCATGGCCTTCGGTATTTGCTGAGGTTCCGTATATCCATCACGCTGAACCTGGACCACATTGGAGCCGTTGAAGTAGTCGATCACGGTCTGTACGCTGATCGAATCACTCTTCCAGAGGTCAGGCAGACATTGTGGTTTCAGCAGCTTAGGATCGATTTCTTTCAATTCCGCCGCTTCAGATAGTACCAATTCCAGAGCGGGATCGGCCAATGCCATTTCGTCGGGAGCCGTATACCACCAAGTCCTTGTCGAGCCATCGGGACGCGTCAAACGCAATACAAACGCACCTGCCCGGCATCCCTCTACCAGCGTATCGATAATGGCCTGTGACTTGAGCATCTTGGGCAAATGCGGCAGCTGCGCAAAGGAGCCGGAAAGGTCTTTCACCCTTCGGCTTGTCTCTCCCTCGCGCCAAAGATCGTAAGGACCGCCAGGCAGCAGGGCCTCCGCCGCGATGGATGAGTCCTGAATACGAGAGCGAGGATCGTTCTTGATGATGGTGAAGTGCGGTTCGTCAGTAACGTTGATCTTGAACGCCTGTGATTCGTTTTTCTTCGATACCGTTACAACCGTGCAGTATGCCTGACGAATCGCATAGGGAATGCGGCCCTTCGACTTATTGCGATTGAAGGCCAACGTTTGCATGCGCGCAATATCGACATTTCCGCCCTTCTGTTGCTCCTTGATGTCGATGTCAACCATTTCCCATGCCAGATAGTCTCGTACGCTCGCTGATGCGACCTCCAGCCCGTCCTTCGACGGCGCCAGCAGGATAACGGCATTCCGATAGACGCGTGGCTTCGCCGGTCCTGTCGTTTCATCCAAATAGCGCTGGGCTTCAACGCTGGGCTTACCGGATTCGCTTGCTCCACTGGGACCAAGAATAGCATAGTGGAAAAGGCCATCGTCTTCGATATCGCGCGGCTTCGTCGGCAGTAAATGGATGCGAACTCCGAAAGCGTTTGCCCCCGCCGAAAGTGCCTTGGCTTTTCCAATCTCGTCCAGCAGCCGAGCGCGCACCTCGTCATCGGAAATACGGCCGGCGGCAACGGCATGCATCTGGGTCAAATTCGGCCGATTTCCAAGACGCCAGGTGCTTGGCATTTCGTTCTCGTCCATTGCCGTGAGCTGGTCGTCCAACCAAAAGCTCGCCTGTGCCCATCGCAGTAATCCTTTTTCCAACTCAATCTTGTCAGGACGATTAGGGGAGATGAGCGCGGTCAGATCTCGAGTTCGTGCACTCTGGCCTATAGGCTGGGAGTGGAGGAATGTCGCGATGACGGCTAGTTCCACCTCGTGGAAGCGTAACCCGACCGAATCTCTCTGAATGTCTCGCGCACGCTTTAGTTCGCCCTCAATGATTCCTGTCCAGGCCTGCCTCTTACCTTCATGCTCCTCGGTGTCAGCTACCGTTACCAACTCGCGCATAGCCTCGGAGAGCCCCTCTTTACCTGCTTGCGAAAGAAACACGCAGGGGCCGATCAGGGCACTAGTATCCCATTTCTCTGCTTCGCGCAGGGCCAACGCGAAGGTACGCAGTACGCCGCGCGTCCGCTGGAATCGATCCAATTGTGTCCACTTTGTATAAAACACTTCAGTCAGGTCAGGATGAAATGGGAAACTTCGCAGGAACCGCTCCTCCGCCTCCGCTCCTTGTTTCCGCGTCTGCTCGTCCAGATCAAAGACGCCCTTCAGTGCTGCCTGAACATGCGGGCGGAACGCAGCGCGGTCTTTAATCGAATCGGGCGTGAAGAACCGGCGGCGTAAAACTTCGGCCACGTCTTCTTTCACGACGGGCTCGACTGCTTCTTCGCGCTGACGCTGGAAAATGTCGTAAAGCTCACCCTGGAGTTGGCGTCCGAAGGAATCGCTCTTGATCGGATCGCTCGCCAACAAAGATGCCACAACGCAGCAACGGTCCACCTTCGTCGCCGCCTGGGTCAGATACTGGAAGAAGTTAATCATCCGGTCCTTCCACTTGGAGTCCGAAGCCACCTTCTCGCGTACGTACATCAACACTTCGTCGATGAGGATCAAGATGCCTAATCCCTGCTTGACCGGTATCTCCAGTAATTCGGTCATCAAGTTTTCCGCCGGCGCCGAATCGCGCTCTTCGGACTTGTTCTCGGCATGGAGGAGTCTCAGACCTTCGTCCCCGGCAATTTGCCATGCCAGAACGCTCCACGGCTGCTTGAGTGTGCGTTTCTTGCCCTCCGGATTGCGAACGTCCATTCCCTTCTCGACGTCTAGTTTATCAAAGCAAAGCCCGGCGACCCGAGCCTTGGGCAGCTCTTCGCCAATGGCCTCACGGAACTCCGCCACAGCCGCAATATCCGGCAATCCCTCCGGGTTGGCCATCAGATGGCGCATCGTGATCAGCGTGTGCGTCTTGCCACCGCCGTAGGTCAGCTCAAGCTGGCGTACCGCTTTGTCGTTCTTACCGGCGACACGCAACGCCACGTCTCTCACGAGTTGCCGAAGATTGTATGTCGGGAAGGTCAGGGCGAAGAACTTTTCGGGGTCTTCGTATATGGGGCGTTTTCCGCTCTCCATCAAAACCTCGTAAAGGTCGGCGGCGAACATGTGCATCGGCAGTTCGCCCGATTTCAGGTCGTCGCGCAATGTCACGACTTCATGCCAGCTTTTCCAAGCTAATCTAGCCATTCTCATATAACCTCGGTTATTGGATTGTGTTCTGCCTAGCTCGCAGTGATTTCAATGCTTCACCATGATCACTTGCAACTTACTTGCAACTACTTGCAACTACTTGCAACTTGGAGTATTCATTGTTCATGTCTTGGGAAACCAACGCCCAGCACTTGTGACTCCTTGCAAACGTATTTTTCCTTCCCCCCTAAGTTCCCGTAAATATACTTGAACCTGACTCCTTGATTCTCCTGGCAGTACTTCACATAATTCCGAAAGTTTGCTGCCTGTTGCCTTATTGTCTCGAATGTGCTTCATAAGCAGTTCTTTTTTTGTTTCTCGCGCCAACCCTTTTTGGCGCGTATAGGTGCCCTTACGCTTGGTCTTATGGTAGTATCTTTTACCCAGGATGTAACGACCACGTCCTGCGCGCTCTAATATCCCAAGATCCAATAGTCTTGGCAAACGGTCACGAAAGTCTTCGGGAACATGCTTTTCTCTTTGGATCATATTTACAATCAAGAAATCATGGGTACTGAATGTAGCTAAAGTTTCCTGCCCGATTTCCTCCATCATTTTCAATATTTCAACATCTTGAACATGACCATCAAGGGTTAAGGCCACATGATATCTATCTGTCCCCCTCATATCAGGAAGCAACTTGCCGTTTTTTATGCTCAACTCAAACATCAGATTCATACCTTGGCCTGAGCGTTCTACCAAACCGCAGCGGGCGAATAAATCCGCGATACGGCGATTGCGGGGGGATTGTCTATCCAATATATTTTCAGGCGTCACATCTGGCGGTAATCCCCCGGGACTGTCAACTGTTAATTTGCGGGGATACTGCCGAATGAAAACACTTCCTCCAAGCTGGTAATCTCTATGGCTGACTGCATTCAAAATTGCTTCTCGAACCGAGCGTTCATCAAATGTTGGAACGTCCAGAATGAAAAGGCCTTCCTGAAAGTGCTGCTTGTCGTTTCGTAAGTTGATGATATCCCAAAGTTTCTCATAATAGGAGAAAAAACCTTGCCTGAATTCCTCTCGATGCTGAGCCGGACCAGAGGCTTCAGAAGAACGATACTCAAAAATGATTTCAGCCTGGCCTAAGAGGCGCCCAAGGGCTTCGCGTTTGCCAAATAGCACCAAAGCGGCATAGGTAACGCCCTCTTGTAACATAGCCTCACAATCATGAAGCAATTGTTCCATTGAAAGATTCGACAAACTTGCATTGCGGCTCTTGGCAATCCAACGTCTTCTAAAATCCTCGATAGCCACTGGATCAAGATCATTTATGTTCGCTTCTGCGCAAACCTCGGCTGAAAAATCGTGCCCTACTTCTGCAAAGATAGCCCGAAGATCAGACTCCGATAATGGCTCCAATCGATCTCCACGGCGTCCCCAGTAGATGCCCTTTTCTTTTATGGGCATCCCAACCGGCCTTGGCGGAGCCACAAAAACCAGAACGCGCTTGCCTTGATACTCGAGTTCCTCAAAATCTACACGCAAGTGGATACGATCCATCAGACCGGCCCGTGTCCGCTCAGGCTGTTGGAATGCGCTTGATCCAACCACACTGCGGGGCCTTTCGTCTGACACTCCAAGAACCATGTAACCTCCGCCTTCATTGGACAAGGCGCAAACATATTTAGCCAATTCATCAAATGAGAAGTGATTGGTCGCTTTCTTGAATTCGACATTTTCGCCCTCTTTGGCGTTAAGTAGTTCTTGAAGCGTCGGCAATTTCATTACTGTTCTGCCTCCTCGTTGGTCGCTTCCTTCAAAAAGTCAGGAGTGGCTTCCTTAAACGTCGCTCCCTTGGCCTGCACATGGTTGCTCAGGCTTTCCAGGAGCGAGCGTTCCTCGCTTCCTGCGTTCGAAAGTTCGATTATCGACTGCATCAGCCGCTTGAACAACTCCTGGCGGCGCAGGCCATTGTCGTCCAAGTATTCATCCACCTTATAGACATCGCCCGCACGCCAAAGGTGCATTAATCGGTGGACCCTGTCAATGAGAGGAATGGGACGCCCGCTCGGTGCTTCGAAGCCCATCGAGCGGCGGTTGCGTTGTGCCCAGGTTTTGAGTTTGATATTGCTGCCCGAATCGCCGTTTTCTTCCGGTTCCGACTCGGCGTCGGGATCGGTTTTCTCGTCATCATTATCGCTGGATGTGCTGGTTCCCTTGTGCGTCACTAAGTCCCAGGCCGATTCCAGATCGCGGTCGGACAGCCCGCAAGCGGTGGCATAGAGGATACAAGCCCCCGCTGGCGCTTCGTCTAGTCCGAAATCGTGGCGATGCAGCAGGTAATAGGCGGTGGGCGCGTCCATTCGGTCAGCCGCGGCCATATCCGAACCTTCGCCCTGTCCCGTCAAGACCTGGCCAACGACGAAGTCCACTACCATCCGGCGCACGTGCGAAAGGAATTCGCCGACAGACATCACTTTGCCCGGCGCATTGGCCTTCTTGACGATCGAGTGCTTGCTGTATGCCTCCAGTGCCGGTCCGGTCGCGGCCCACACAAAGTCCGGCCCCCGAATCCCTGCGTCCCAGTAGGCATGCAGGTGCTCCGTGATGTTGGCTCGCATCTCTTCCAAGACTTTGTTGTCCCAACCTGGGCGGGCAGTTTTCGGGCGCTTCTTGCATACCAGCCAAACGGAAGAAGACAGGGCGGCAGAATTCATTCCCCGCATCCTATTGCCCATTTCTGTTTGAATGGGCCAGCTACCGTCCACGATGAAACCGGCACGGATGATAGCTGAGACTAGGGTTTCCCACGCATTAGGATGTTTGTGGGCGAACACGATGACCATGCGGCCATCGTCCTGAAGACTCTTTTCGCAGGCAATAAAGGCTCGCGCCATACCGTATTCATAGGTCTGTTTGGACACAATTGAGTCGCCGCAGTGGCGACTGTCATCATCAATCAGCTCGCCGTCGTTTTCCTCATGGTTCCATTTGGGGGAAGTTGTAGAATTGAGCCAGCCTCCCTTTTCGAGGGAGGTTCCGTGGATGATTCGTTTGATCCAGACATAGAAGAAATCCATCAAATCAGAATATGGGATTGCGTCGTAGTAAGGCGGATCGGTGACTATGCAGTCCTGCAAACCTGTATCTAATACTACGGCGCTCTGATTCGATATGATGGGTGACGGTGAGCGCAACGATGCGGCGAAGATATGCTCCCATGCTTCGCATAGCCATTCAAGATTCGCGATGTAATTGCCGGTAGTTTCAGAGAGGGGATTGCCTTCGCAAAAATCCCAAGTAATTGGTAAAGCGAATCTAGTGAATGTGCCTTGAAGATTATCCCTTGTGTTGTCCCACCGACAGATCGTTGATTGGCGATCAGCAATCCGATCCATACCAACTACCAGGCCTGAAAAGATCGCCTCCTTCCAAACTTCATCATAAGTGTTTGTTGCTATGCAACGAAGTGATTCACGGCTTTGCCGTAGAATTGTGCCTAACGCCAGCAATTGTCGCGAAGTGAACAGGTCACGCCATCGCATGAAGCCATACCCTTGGATGGAGAAGGCTCTGCCCGCACCGCGCCCGCCGCCAGCGGGTGTCGGCTCCTCGGGTAAGCCGAAAGGGATATCCGCGAAGACTCGATCCAATTGTTTCTCGGTCATGGCTGCGCACTCCAGTTCATGGGGCGTTGGAAGGCGATAGTACTTGCTCGTCTGACTCTCCGTAATCACGGCGGTTACGATGGCGCCTAAACGACCAGTCTTTCCCTCGATGCGGATATCTTCCATCGTCATGATGGTTCCACAACAGGGACATTGAACGCCAGCTCTCGACATGGTGCCAGCTCCGATTCGCTTGTCATGCTCGCGCTTCTGGGCCGCGTTGCCACCCTGAGTGGGAACGTTGTTCTGAATGCCAAACTCGATGGTGGGGTAACCGTCCCGGTTGCCATTCGCAAACGAGGACGCTTGCGCCACCTTCATCGTTAGCAGCACACGTTTCCGATCCTTCTTACACAGCCAGCGCGTTTTCAGCAGCGGCACAGTAGCCCGGCAATTTTTACATTTCACCGTCCTGGCCCAGAGGTAGGCGACCGTCGGTTTCGCGACCCAGCGCGGATTCGTTTTGTCTCGAAGGTATTCCTCAGAGAACTCGGCGTTCAGGACGTCGATGTCCGGCGTCCCGTCTGCCTGCGCCGTGCCCGCCGCGGCAGACAGGTCGTCTTTGAGCGGCACCAGGCGCATCTCCTGCGGTTCGTAGGGCTTCGGATTCTTCAGGTCGAGCGGCTCGAAGTCGGCATAGGTCGGGTAGAACGGCGCCAGTTCCTTGCGGGCCTCGTTTAGCACCCAGCGACCCCATGCGCGCACATGCCAGGCCAAGTCAGCCTCGGGCACGCGGCCACTGTCTGGCTTCAGTCTCTCAAACAGATCGATCTCCGCCTCCTGTTGCTGTTTTTTTGTGCGTTTGGTCCGTCCTACCAAATGCGGGTGAGCCTTATAGAACGACTCCATGAATTCCTCGTCATCCAGGATAAAGTCGGGCAGGGGATGGGTTTTGCCGGCGAGCTTCTGCGGATACTCCAGTGTGCATTTAAGGATGAACCAGGCGACCGGGTTGATATCCACAGCCGTAGACTCGCAGCCCAGGCGCATGGCCTCAAGTGGGATCGCGCCGCCGCCTGCGAACGGATCGAGCACACGCGGCGCGCGCCCTGCCTGCCGCGCCCGTCCGGACGCGATGAGATCCTTGAGCCACTTACGGCCAAACCCGGTCTTCAGGTCCGATTCTCGCTTGACCGCTTCCTCGCGTGAAGCTAATTCCTCGAAATGAGCGATCTTGACCGGCTTGTGCTGTTTGGACGAATCAGCGGCCCTTCCGTCAAGGTGTTCTTGCCAACGACGCTGTAAGTTATCCGTTTGGCCGATGTAGTGGCTTCCATCTTCGCATTCTATAGCGTAGACGAAGAAGAGGCCGGGACGCGGCGCAGGCAGGCCGCCGTAGGCCTTCTTGATTTCCTCGCGGAACCAGTTCAACTCGCGCTCCCGATGTGCCACGGTGTCCCGATGTTCATCGAGTTTTTTCTTTCCACCGGATTTGGGTTCTGTTCCGATCCAACCTAGGATGCCGCCTTCGACCTCCTCCTTTATCCTCTCGACCACCTTGCCGTTGGGCATCTTCTTGCGTTCGATATTCTCGACGACCTTCCCGCCGATCCGCTCGCAGAGTTTCCGCCGCTCTTCGGGTGTTCCAGGGTCCGGCAGCAGCGTCGCCAGCAGCGCCGCTCGGCAAGCCGCCAACGGCCGTCGCGCTGGCCAGATATGCAACGTCGAGATATGCCCATGCCGCACATTCTTCTCATGCACCGAAGTCAAAGAAGCCTGCTTCAGCGGAAAGGCTCGTTCGATTAGTCTTGGTTTATCGGTCATGGTTTACTCCAAGGATGAAGGTGGAAGGATCAATGGGAAAAAGCCGTTGGGAATGCGGTTTTTCACGTTTCCTTTTTTATTCCGCAGCAGGCGGAATCGCTTTTCCGGCAGCGGAATCGCTTTTCCGTTGGTATACTTCATTGGCTTAGTTCCTTGATCTTTGGGCAAGCAGCCGGATCGTCGCGCGGCAAAGCAGCAACATCCGGAAATGTGCGAATGCCGAATCTCTGCCGGATTGTTGCCGGTTCTTGTTCCTGTGCTCATGCTTCGGCCCTTGCCAGTTCTAGGAGTTTCTTTCTGAAATAGATAAAACTCGGTGATTGATTGCTATTTGTGTCCATTTGAGGGGATATGTTTTTCGCCCATTTCGATTTCTCCTTTCCTACTGCTTGCCGTCCCTGGCTTATCAATCGGTTCGACCCGCCAGAATAAACAGCATCGGCCAATAATTCCCAAGTCCCGCAAATGCTGTCTTGCTCGTAACCATCAAGCACATCCTGTTTTGCATTGGGATATGCTTTTCCGAGGGCTTCACGATCTCCAAGAAACCACGCCTCGCCTTCTTCGATTGCAATACAGAATCGAGTGGTGGGGCTGGGTTGGCAGGCGTTCAGGATATTGAGTAACTCTTGGCGAAAAGTGTGGAGACATTTATTGTCCAGATCGCAAACTAGAAAAACGGCAGTCGGATAATCCTCTGCATATCCCGCAAATGTCCTGCCATAACCCTTTAGCAGTTTAGGCAGATTCTCGAGCAAAATCCTGTGGTTGGCATTGCGCGTAACATGCATATCTTTGGGAATGCGTCCGACTCCTTTGTATGGATGCACCTTAAATGTATGGCTGTCCCCAATGATCTTGGGAACCAGGATTTCGAGGGCTTTCCTGCCGGATTGGTCTTCAACGAGGATTTCAAAATGCATGGCTTACCTTGCGTCAAGATAATCGCTGTACCAAAGGCCGCCTAATGGCAAACCTTCGTCGACCATGTTTTTTACGGTCTGGTTTTCGCTTGCCCGTTTAATGGTGGAAAAGCCGTCATCACCCTTTTCCAATATCCAAACCTCTTCCGGGGATAACGCATCCACGAAATAGGGTTGATGCGTCGTAATGAAAACCTGCGAGCCGCCTTTCCTGCCTGTGGCATGTTCTCGAAACTCATGGGCAAGCGATTCGAGCAACTTATGATAGAGCCCATTTTCAGGTTCTTCGATGCAGAGAAATGGCGGAGGCGTGGGATCTTCGAGAAGAAGCAAGTAGGCAAACACTTTGAGTGTGCCGTCGGACATCTGCTGTGCATAGAAAGGATCGTCGAAGCCCTTGTCGTTGAAGCGCAAAAGGAGTCTTCCGTCGGCAGTCTTATCGGTGTCGATTATCTGCACACCGGGAATCTTGGATGCTATCCGGTCAATAATAGATTGAAATCGTTTGGGATGCTCCCGTTCCATGAACTGAACAACATTCCCCAGATTGTCCCCGTGAATGTTAAGGTGTTTCTGTGCGCCTGCCATAGGAAGACTGCGCGCGGCATCCGGCGTAAAATAACTGAGATACCAGCCTTCGATGAATTGTCTAAATGCGGATATTCTGGGATGCTGTTTCAGAGAGCCTAGAGTGGCAATTCCAAGACGGCGGTTGTCATTAAGTTCGACCACCTCGGTTTCCCTGCTCTCTTCTTTATCTCGTTCGATTAAATCAATCAGGTCTGTCAGATCAAATTGCACCGTCCCTTCATCTATCAGGGTTCCTTCCGTTTCTTCTTTCCAGGCAACCCCTTTGCCTTTGTTCAGAACTAAAAAGGAAAAGGGCCACCCATGTTTCTGGCCCTTTCTTCGTTGCCGAAGTCTCTCCTTTTGAACGTATGGCCGCTGAGATTTGTCCAAAGCGATCGATAGCTCGTAAGTGATCGGGCGAGCGTTACCATCTTCTTTATAATAGAGCTCGAACTCGAGTGGGCCGGATTTTCCTTGGGAACAGATACGATTAAATCCGCCGCGTCCACGCAAGTCACAGGCCTCTTCGACTCCAGAACGAAGGCAATCAGCCAAGAAGCCAAAAGCGTCAAACAACGTGCTTTTACCGACGCCGTTTTTCCCGATTACGGCTGTCATCGGAGTTAATGGAGTCTCTTGTTGAAGATTCCAAAGTTTTCCGAGGGTCACATCCCGCAATGACCGGAAATTTTTTATTCTAATACCTTCTATCTTTGCCATAAGAATCTCCAATTATACCAGAGTACTCTTCGTCTAGACATAACCGATTTCCAGTATCTGAGCATGCCCGATTCTGACCCCGCTAGATTCGACGGTATCGCGAATGGTTCGCTTTACAGTCTGAGTTTTGCTGAATGGACGCACGAGCAGACTTCCAAAGGGGTCCTGGACTCGCACGAGTTGCGGCGTTGAAGTGCCGCAGTGATAGACCACGTAAAGCCAGTAGTCCTCACGAAGGTTGCAGGCACGCGCCCATTCGTTGTCCGTAACTTGAATTTCGCCCGTGCCGACACAACCTTTCACTTCGATGCAGCGTTGCTGATTGCCATGACGCAGACTCAGCAGGTCGAATCCTGGATGGTCTGGAAGGTCCGCAGCCCTGGCGAGGCTGGGGGTGTGGACAAATCTCACACTAGCGCCTTCCGCCTCCTCGAAGGCCTTCGCCAAATCCATCGCGATCTGCTCGACATTGGCGTCCCGCCATTCGATTTCGCTGGGATCAGTAGCGGGGACTACGAGCGCATGGGCGATGAAATCCACGTCTCCCGGAACAAGCAGCTCGGGTTCTCTGCGGAGAATCGCTAACGCGCGTTCTCGACGAGCGTTTATCTCGCGTTGCTGCGCCTTGATGTTGGTGAGTTCCCCCGTGGCTCCCTTATTGCCTTTGCGCGCTTTCTGCGCCATCTTTGTTCGCGCGGCGGCAAGTTCTGCTTCCTGGAAATCATATCCCCGTTTCACATAGGCTTCCCGCTTGGGAAGAGATGCCATTCGATGCTCTTGGCATTCTACGGCGAGAGAACGACATACACGCTCTGTAAGATAGGCGCGTGCTTGATCGCGTTGGTTTCCCGCAGCCACAGCCAGTTGCTGAGCCTGTGGAGGCAACCCTTGACCACCTCGGAGGAGTAAGAGGTGTTCTATTGGACACAGACTGATTTCAGCGCTCTCGGTCTGCTTGAGGCCAACGAGACGGCACTCCACCGTTTCCTCTCGAGCCAGTTCCTGGATTTCCGGATCGTTTTTCCGAACAACCGTCAACCGGGCGAGATGGAACAGGTAGGGTTTATCCACCGTCGGATCGACAAAGACCGCTCCTCGCAAAGCATCCCTGCCCAACTTCTGCCGAACGATCTCCCTGAAGCGCTCGAACACGGGTTCTTCGGGATGAACCCAAATGCAGGATTGGCGGTCATCCGGCCTTTGAATCGAAAGCCTCTGCGATTGGGTAGAAGAGTATGTTTCAATGGCATCGAGCAATGAATCGATGGCGCCCTTACTTGCTGGACGTAGGTTGAAGAATCCACCCAAATCGCCTTCGATCTCCATGCCAACCATGGGTGCTGTCGATGCAACGAACTTCCGCACATAGCCTGGCATAAGACGGAAATATATTTCCTGCTCAATGCTTTCGCGCAAGCGCGGCAATTCACGTTTCACATCGCCACCATCCCCAAAAAGACGTTTCTCTTGCTCTTGAATAGCCTTGACCTGTTCTTTTGTAAAGCGGCCATCCAGCTCACCGGCGATCTGTTCGGGATCATCACCGGACGCCACACGCTCCATGTAAGCTTTGATAGATACATCGTTAAATATGCGCCCGATACTGTCGAACACCTTGTCTGACTTCAGCTGCTTGCGGATTTTCTGCAGCTTGTCGAGCAAGGTCTTGAGCACACGACCTTCCCTCGTAGCGGGCGCAACCAGGTTCAAGATGATCACGGGATCATGTTTTTGTCCATACCGATGAATACGTCCCATACGTTGTTCGAGTCGTGCGGGATTCCAAGGTACATCGTAATTGATCATGATCCAGCAAAACTGGAGATTCACTCCTTCAGCTGCGGCATCGGTGCAAACCATAAACCGCGCGCCACCCTGTGATGCCGGAAGACGAAACTGCTCTATTTGTTCCTGACGCTCTGTATAAAGCATGCCGCCATGGATTTGGACGATCTGCTCCGTATAACCCAGACCATTTAGCCGACGAACAAGAAATTCTAGTGTGTCGCGATGCTCCGTGAAAATGATGAACTTCTCTTGTGCGTATCTTTCTTCAACGAGTATTTCACGCAGCTTATCGAACTTTGATTCAGTTCCGCTTCGATAGACTTCGTCAGCCAGATTTCGCAATTGAAGAACTTGCTCTTTTTCGGCAACAAGGTCCGCCAGGGAGTTGGCAATCACGCCATGGAGAAGAGCGTCTTCGGCGACCTCGTTTTCTTCAGCGTCGTTCTCGGTGCTCTCTTCGTCTGCCGACTTCGATTCGAAGACGTCGTTATCCTCCCGAATTCTCCGCTGAAGTGTCAAGAGCTGCTCGATTGTCCTGCGCCCAGATTGCACATCATCGATAATCTTTTCAAGTTTTTCGATGCGTCGATCGAAGGAGCAAAGCAAGGCGTAGGTGGAACTTGCCAAACGGCGCTGGAATACGCCCATCGCGAGACTGGCCGCTGATTGGTACAGAACCTTGGCCCGGTTGTAGACATAGCGTAGGTATTCTGTGGTTTCGTCGTACAATCTCTGCTCGCTAACCTCGCCCTGAGAAAGCGCATAGCCGAGAGTGTCAGATAGACGCTTGGGGTATAGTGGTTGCCCATCAAGTTTTACCATTTCCTCCTTCGTTCGCCGGATGAAATAGTGCCGGCGCTGTTCCATTGGGAATTGATCGAAGGCATCTGGCGTCGAGAGCACTTCCGGTTCGAGCAACCGCCAAAGGGCGTAGTAAGGGAAGTCCTTACCCATATGCGGGGTCGCCGTCAGGAGCAGCAAGTGTTGTGCGTGCCAGTGGAGATGCCACCCTTGCTCACCATTCTGCGCTCCCGCAATCGTCTCCGCCAGTTTGTAGCGACCGGTCTTACGGACGCGGAAATCATTTCCCCGGTTGCAGGAGAGTTTGTGCGCTTCGTCGAACACCACCAGTTCATACGGTTCAACCTCTTCGTCGCTCAGACGGGAGAAGACCTTCTCTCCCGCCATCGTGTCGATGCTGACAATGACTCGGTCGCTTTGAGGGCCTATAAAAGGATTGCCGGTTCGTGCGTCGCTTCCGCTGACAATCTCAAAGGGTAGACTAAAGAGAGATCGCAGCTCGCTCTGCCAATTACCAATCAGGCCTGCCGGCGGAACAATCAGTATGCGTTTCAGTAGCCGGCGGGAGAGCATCTCTCGGATGTAGAGACCTGTCATAATGGTCTTGCCGGCTCCTGCATCGTCAGCGAGGAGAAAACGCAGGCGCGACTGCTTCATCATGTGATCATATACCGCGATCCGTTGGTGCGGCAGCGGGTCAATGCTGGCAATTTCGGTTGCAAAAGCAGGATTCGCCAGATGCCCGAAGGAAAGACGTTCGCCCTCGACCAAAGATCGAACGAATTCAGGCTTGGTTGTGAAATCGATGATGGGCGGCTTATCGCAGTAGGGTGGTGGCTCAGGCTCCGCCACTCGATCAGCCGAATTGGTTTCACCTGCGAGTTCAAGTAGCCGGTTCCAAGATAGCTGCGACGGCCGAGACTTCCCGTTTTCCCAGCGATTGACCGTTGGGAACGACACGCCAAGGCGTTCGGAAAGGCTGACCTGCGTAAGCCCTATTCTCGCCCGAAACCGCCTGATTTTCTCGGCGTAATCTGCTGTCGGTTCTGTCTCCATGCGCAAATCCCATGCATCATCTTAGCTTGGACTATAACAAACGTTATATTGCGCGTCAAGTCCTCATGCGATCGTGTTATACTTGTGCCCAGGGTCATTCAGTTGAAGTGAAATTCCTGCTGACTTATTTGTGGCCGTATTGCTTTTTTTTGTCGATTACGGGAACGAAGATGTAAATGATTGCGACAACAAGGAAGAAGTGAAATTTCGGCAAGGGATTATCTTGATAATCTTGGCGGAGAGGGGGGGATTCGAACCCCCGGTAGGGGTATTAGCCCTACAACGGTTTAGCAAACCGTCGCTTTAAACCGCTCAGCCACCTCTCCGCGGCGGATTGGGTCTAATTTAAGGCAAACACCCGGGTTACTGCAACCAAGAAAACCGATAAAATTCAGGCTGGCTTCGGGAGTTTGCCGGTGGGCGTGCGGTGCGGAGCGCGTAAATAATGGAGGTTGTTTTCATGCGAGCCGTGAGGCGGCGTTGCGTCCGAGCTGGTCGGCTTCGCGTAGGGTTGCCGATTCGGTAACGAACTTGGGAGTACGGGTTTCGAATGAAACAGCGCGGAGTTTTATCTTGTGCCCCATCGCAACGGCGTGAGCGGCGATGGCGCTGTGGCAGCCGCCGCCACAGGCGCTGAGGAATGCGCGCTCGGCGGTTACGCATTGGAGGGTGGGGAAGTGGTTGATCTTATCGCAGACTTCGGCCGTTGTCTTGTCGTCGTTGCGGATTTCCAATGCGATGGCGCCTTGTCCGACGGCGGGGATCATTTGCTCCGGGTTCAGGCGAAAGGCCATGATCCCGTCGGGCGCTTCTGGGCCGGTTAATGTGCCGTCGTTTCGAATCCGGTATTTGAGACGGGATATTCCTGCGGCGGCTAGGATGGTTGCGTCAAATTCAGGGTTTTCGATGAGCTTGCGGAGGCGTGTGGCGACGTTACCTCTTATGGGGATGATTTTTGCGTCCGGCCGTATATGAAGTACCTGGGATTGTCTGCGCGCGCTACTGGTGGCAATGACGGGATTTTCGGGGAGCGTATCGATTGAAATGTTTTTTTTGAAGCCGCGCATTTGTGGTTGGCCGGGCGACCATTCGGTTACCGGGTTTGCGGCGATGAATTGTTCGACCCATTTGGCGCTTCTATAGATCAAGACATCGGATGGATCGGCGCGTTTACAGACGGCGGCGAGGTTGAGTTCGTCGGGGAGTTCGACGGGCAGGTCTTTAAGGCTATGGACGGCGATATCGATTTCCTTGTCGGCGAGCGCTTTTTCGATTTCTTTAGTGAACAGGCCTTTGGGGAGGGTTTTGCCTGCGGAGGCGAGGGAGGCGGACTGGAGTTTGTCGCCGGTTGTCTTTATGATTTTGACTTCGAATTTGTACGATGGGAAGGATTTCGAGCAGAGCTGTTGTACTTGTCTGGCTTGCTCGAGTGCGAGTGCGCTTCCGCGTGTGCCGAGTGTTAGTGTTTTTTGTTCAGGCATAAAAATCAAAAAGGTCTACAGGTTTTCGGCGGGCGGTTCCAGGAGTCCGGGATTGAGTCTGCCGGCGCTTGCGTCTTGTCGACTTTCCCGCGGTTGTGCGCCGGGTCTGGATGCGATGAGTTCGGCGGATTTTTCCTTGATAACCCGTTTGCAGTAGGAGATTTCCTGTTTTCGCTGTTCTATGTAGCTGTCTGCGACGGTTTGGAGGTCGTCGATATTGTATAAGAAAACGTTTTCGACGAAATTGGCTTCCGGATGGATGTCGCGTGGGACGGCGATGTCGATGAGCAGGAGGGGGCGCCAGTCGCGTTTTTGCATGAGCGGTTCGAGGATGGATCGATCGATAATGGGTTCGGTTGCGGCGGTGCTGCTGATGACTATGTCGACGTCGTCGAAGCATTCCGGCCATTGATCGAACGGCACGGCGCGGCCGTTGAGTTCTTTAGCCAGGCTCAGGGCGTTTTCGTAGGTGCGGTTGGAGACGAGGATATTCTGCACGCCGCGACCGGCGAGGGCGCGGGCGGTTTTAGCGCTGGTATCACCGGCGCCGATTACCATGACCGTTTGTTTTTTAAGGATGTCGAATATTTTCTCGGCGAGCTCGACAGCGACGCTTGCGACGGAGACGCTGCCGCGTTGGATGCCGGTGTTGCAGCGCAGTTTTTTGGCGATGCTGAAGGCTTTTTGGAATGCTTTATTGAGGATGGCGCCGGTGGTGTTGTGTTCGACGGCGGACTTATATGCGAGTTTAAGTTGACCGAACACTTCGGTTTCGCCGAGTACCATTGAGTCGAGACCCGTTGCTACGCTGAAGAGGTGTTCCATGCTTTCGGGTTCGTTCAAAATGTAGAAAGGTGAGTCTGCCTGGGATTCGACATCATGGCCGGGGAACACGGTTTCCATGGCCACGGCGATGGCTTTTTCGGGTGTGGTTACCGGTGTCAGGTAGATTTCCACGCGGTTGCAGGTGGATAGGATCACTGTTTCCCGGATTTGTCCGCAGTCTCGGAGTTTTTTCAGGATCGAAGGGATGTCTTTATCCGCTACGGCGAATTTCTCGCGTTCGACTACCGGAGCTGTGTGATGACTTATGCCGATGATTGTAACTGACATAGCGGATCAAGGGTGATGGATTGACGACAATAGAAAGAAACCCCAGAACGTGAGAAACAAAAATGCGAAGCTCGCCATGGCGGCCAGCGCGAAGCTGCGTCCGCGCCTGGCATGGAGGCCGCGCAACAGGATTACGAGAAGGTAAACCGTCCAGATGATAAGCGCCCAGAGTACCATAGAATCGTATTTTATAAATGTGTCTTGTGTGAACTTGAGATTTGCGATGCCGACGGCGATGCCGGCGGTGAGCAGGATGAATCCGGCCGCTATGAGCCTGCCGATGAGAGATTCCATTCTTTCCATGGATGGAAGCATCGAGAGGAGGGCGCGGAGTTTGTCGGCTTTGAGATCATGTTCTTGCGTCAGGTACATGGTTGCGGTGACGAAGCTGAGACCGAACGTGCCGCAGGCGAGGAGAACAAGGGCCGCGTGCAGGCTTGTCAATGCGCGGTTCGGCTGGATAGGCCCGGCTTGGTTGTCGAGTCCCGGCATAAGTGCGAATATGCCCATGGCGAAGAGTACGGGAGAGGCAAAGGCGCCGAGGAACCGGAGCCGCGGCCAAATTCCTACAAAGAGGTAGACTATGACCATTGACCATGCGATGAATAGTGTGGCTTCGTAAAGGTTTTGCGTTGGGCACCTGGCAAAAGACATCCCGCGGCTGAGCATTGCGAGTGTGTGGAATACGAAACCGGACGCCAGCAGGGAGTAGTTAGTCCAATTATCCCGCCGAAATCCGCCGCGCCAGAGGAACACCGAGTACACCACACTCAGGCCATAGGCCAGTATGGCGATCAGAAAAAGGTGTCGGTCTTCCAGCCAACTCATAAGAAAAGGTTAATGGGCTGTAACAATACTTCAAGCGACAAATCATTCGCAACGGGGTTGTTAATGGAATGTCGAATTGCCCATCACGGATAGAGAGGGTTCTCGAAAAGAAGAATTAAATGTGTGTTTGTTGTATGGCGGCAATGGTTTGGGTCATTGTGTAGTTTGGCGCTCAGTTCATTTGAAGGTCAGTATATCCATGAGGCGGTGGCCTTTGGTCGTAAGTTTCCAACCGGCGCTTGTATGTTTGACGAGGTTTCTGCATGGGTTCTTTTCCTCTTCTGCTTCATTGACTGAGATCAGGTCGAATCCGGATACGCCGGATACCTCGTCTTTGGTAAGGGGTATCAATTTGAACGGGAATCCGTTGAAGTCGAGCACGAGTTCGTAGCCTGCGGTTTCGGATTCGGGTGTTTCCGGATTTTGCGTGATTAGCTCGGGATGCTGCTTTGGCCAATCGAAGTCGACTGTGTCGACGCGTATGCGGCAGAGCTCGTGCCGGTTTATGAGAAAGTTTTTTAGACTGAATTCGGCGCCCGCCGCTTTTTGCTCCAAGAACAGCGCGGCGGGATCGATGCCGCAGAAGTTCAATCCATTCCAGGAGCCGTGATCGTTGATGCCGTCCGGGTATCTCTGTTCGAACCATTTCCAGAATGCGGTGTTCAGGATGAATCCTATCTCTAGGTGCAGGTGCGCGCGTGATTTCGAGATGCCGCTGCGGGTATTGGACGAACGTCCCATTATGGCGATGGGTTCCCCGGCAATGACCTGTGTATCGGCGGCCAGACCGAGTTTGATTTCTCTTAAGTGGGCGTAGAGCGAGTATATGGTTATGCCTTGAATCTTGTGTTCGAGGATAATGTACTTACCGTAATTGGAGAGGTAGGTCTTATTGTTGATATAAACCACGGTACCTGCGGCGATTGCGCGGACTACGTCGATCGATTCGCCGTTTTTGTCGCGATTCAGGCAGCGTATGTCTATTCCTTCGTGCATTTGGTTGCCGAGCGACCTGACGCAGCCGAAGCAGCCGTGGCTCCATGGGTGTCCCGGTGTGCCGATGAAGAATTGCGACTCGTCGCCGGGGTTCAACAATGCCTTGTTTGCGGTGGGTAAAAAGAATGGTTGTGCTGTGGCGTTTTGTAGACAAAAGGTTGTTATGAGGATGATTGCGGGGATAACTGCTCGCATTGTAACTCTTCGGATATGATTAATCTTTGCGTAGTTCCGCGGCGACGTTGTTGAGGCCTTTGACGATCCTTTCCGCTTCTTCACGTGATGCATCCGGCGTGAAGGTCAAGACGCCGTTGGTGATTCTTTCTTCGATCAACGGTGCGGCCAGCCAACGCGCCTTACCGAATTGACTAAAAATGGCGAGGCGCTTGTCTTTATTCTCGGTGGTCAGCATTTCCAGGCGGCGCGTTCCCTGGTGATTGAATTGTATCCGGATTTCGAAACCGCCGATAACGTCCACGACGGATGCCTGTGAAATAAAGCCTTCGTCGAGGAGAGAGCTTCGCTTAACGTTGATAATATACGGGTTGTCACGGTAAACCTGTATCGGAATAGTCCTGCCGGTGTCGTTGGGATTTGTCTCCACGTGAATCCGAAGGGTGCTTACCAGTTTTTTGTCGTCTTTGTCAACGGATTTGCATCCAACAGCCGTTATCATCAGGGCGACTATCAGATATAAGTTGAATTGTCTGAAAATAGATTTCATACTGTGAATGAAAGCAAACTGTAAGAAACAGTTAAATAAAAAAAGATATGGGTAAACAATACAATAAGATCGAAAAACGACGGCGGCGGCAGGCTTATCTTAAGCGCAGGAAAGCCGCCACTAAGGAAAAAGGCGGAAAACCAGAAGCATAACGCCGAACCGTCCGGTTCGGGAATAACTTCGGACGCGGCCGCGCGTCCCTTTTTCACGGCGCGTGGTGCGTTGTCCGGAGTCGCGGAGTGTATCGGTACTGATAATGGATTTGCGAGCGCGTGTTCGGGAAGAGGACGGGCGTGCGCAGTATGCGTCGAAGCATAACGCTGATGAATATCCTTAAATCACCGGCATCAATGCAGCGACTGGCGATGTCCTGGCGCCGGCAGGGGATTAGCATTGGATTTGTGCCGACGATGGGGTACCTGCACGAAGGGCATTTGAATCTTATGCGGCGCGCGCGCAGGGTTGTCGGCGAAGACGGTATTGTAATCGTTAGTATTTATGTGAATCCCACTCAGTTTTCGCCGAGTGAAGACTTTTCCAGCTATCCGCGTGATCCGAAGCGTGATCTCCGGTTGTGCGGGGAGGAGGGGGTGGACGTAGTCTTCACCCCGGAAGACCGCCATATATACTTTCGTGATACGGCGGCCGCTTACAGCACTTATGTGGTTGAAGAGTCGTTATCCGGTGTGATGGAGGGCGAATCTCGACCGACGCATTTTCGGGGAGTGACGACGATAGTCGCCAAGTTGTTTAACCTTGTACTGCCCACACATGCGGTTTTCGGGGAAAAGGATTTTCAGCAGGCGGCGGTGATCAAGCGGATGGTCAGGGACTTGCATTTTCCTGTTAAGATCGTCACCGCACCGACGAGTCGTGAGAGTGATGGACTGGCGATAAGTTCCAGGAACAAGTACTTGAATCAAGAGCAGCGCGCCGATGCAGTGGTTTTGTGGCGATGCATCGAGACCGCCCGGAAGTTGGTGCGCGATAATTCAAGTGGGATAGAAGCCGGCCGGTTACGGGATGGTCTTATGCGAATTTTCTCCGATTACGCCTCGGCGCGTCCGGATTACATCGAGTTTTTTGACGAGGCATTGCTGACGCCGGTATCGCGTGTTAGGAAAGGTCATCGTATGGCGCTGGCGGTTTATGTAGGCGAGACACGATTGATTGATAATGCGCGGCTGTAACCGGCTCTTAACTTATTCTTCCCGGTTTTCGTTTGGAAGTCTATATTGATGACATGAAGGAAAGCGAATTCAGATACGATTACCTCGTAATAGGCAGTGGTGTGGCGGGATTGTTTTTCGCCTTGAACATGGCATCGCACGGGCGCGTGGCTGTGGTGACGAAGAAGGAGCGTTATGAGTCGAATACGAATTATGCCCAAGGCGGTATTGCGGCGGTGACGTCAAAGGAAGATTCTTTTGAGATGCACGTAAAGGATACGCTCGAGGCCGGGGCGGGGCTTTGTTCGGAAGAAGCGGTGCGAACAATTATCAGGGAAGGCCCTGAACGCATCGCCGAGTTAAAGGAACTTGGGATGAAATTTACCGAGCGCGAGGTACCGAATTCGAATGGGGTCAGGGAGCTTGACCTGGGCAGGGAAGGCGGACATTCGAAGCGGCGTGTCCTCCATGCCAAGGACATCACCGGCCGGGAGGTCGAGCAGTCGTTGTTGAAGGCGGTTGAGAGGGATTCGAATATTCATATCTTCGAAAACCATATCGCCGTTAACCTGATCATGAGCGGGCGACTCGGCATGGACGGCCCGAACCGATGTCTCGGCGCGCATGTGTTCAACAGGGTCAGCGGAGAAGTCCATACATTTTCTGCGCGAATTGTTGTGTTGGCGACGGGCGGCTGCGGTAAGGTTTATCTTTATACGACGAATCCCGACATTGCGACCGGTGACGGAATTGCAATGGCTTATCGCGCCGGCGCCAGGGTGGCGAACATGGAGTTTATCCAATTCCATCCGACCTGCCTATACCACCCTAAGGCCAAGTCTTTTCTCATCAGTGAAGCCGTCCGTGGTGAAGGCGGTGTGCTTAAGAGCATTGACGGGAGGGAATTCATGGACGCGTATCATCCGATGAAATCACTCGCGCCACGGGATATTGCGGCAAGGGCGATTGATAATGAAATGAAACGCAGTGGTGCGGAGCATGTGTTGCTGGATATTACACATAGACCGGCGCCGTTTCTTATCGAGAGATTTCCGAATATTTACAAGACCTGCCTTTTCTACGGGATCGATATGACGAAGGAACCTATCCCAGTCGTCCCCGCCGCGCATTACCAGTGCGGCGGCGTTGTTATAGACATGAACGGCAGGACCGACTTGGACGGACTTTATGCCATCGGCGAGGTCGCGTACACCGGTTTACACGGCGCAAATCGACTGGCCAGTAATTCATTGTTGGAAGCGCTTGTATGCTCCAAGCGCGCCGCCGCAGATGTGGCTTCCAATCAGTTGGAGCCGGTGGAAAAGCCGTTGCCCGCTTGGCAATCAGGCAATGCAACTAATCCGGATGAAATGGTGGTGGTCTCGCATAACTGGGACGAGATACGCCGGACGATGTGGGACTACGTCGGCATAGTCCGTACAAACAAGCGGTTGAGACGCGCACAAAAGCGAATCGAGAATCTGTTGGAGGAGATTCACGAGTATTACTGGGACTTCAAGATAACCAGCGACTTGCTCGAGCTGCGTAATATCGCCACCGTCGCCGACTTGATTATCAAATGTGCGTCATCGCGTAAGGAGAGTCGCGGACTGAACTACAACCTGGATTATCCCGAGGCGATGCCCGAATTATCGAAGCAGCCTACCGTCATCCGCAGGGGCGAATTGACGGCGCGTTAATTCCTTTAAAGGGACAGAGGAACGGCGGTTTGCCGCCGCCGATTCAGTTGCAATGATGACATTGTCACTCGCTGGTTTTTAGACGCTTGATGTTCTTCGATGGCACGTATTCGGCGATGAATTGTCTCCTGAACGAGTCGAAAGTGCCCTGCTCGATTTGACGCCGTATTGTACTCATCAGATCGAGGTAACAGTGTGTATTGTGAACGCTCAACATTCGAAGGCCTAGAATTTCCTTTACATTAATGAGATGTCTCAGGTATGCGCGCGAAAAATTCGCGCACGCAAAGCAGTTGCATCCTTCCTCGATCGGCCGCGGATCGGATTTGTAAAGTCCGGCTTTAATGTTGATCGTGCCTTTCTTGGTAAAGGCGGTGCCGTTCCTTGCTATGCGTGTAGGCAAGACGCAATCGAACATGTCCACGCCACGTGCTACAAGCTCGACTATCTGCGCCGGCGTGCCGAGGCCCATGGCGTATCGTGGTTTGTCAGTGGGGAGGAACGGAACGGAGAATTCGACCGCCTTCATCATTTCGGCCTCGGGTTCGCCCACGCTGACGCCGCCGATGGCGTATCCGTCGAAGTCCATTTGTACCAACTCTTTGGCGCAATGCTCGCGTAATTCCGGGTGTCCGGCGCCCTGAACGATGCCGAATACCTGTTGGCCTTCGGCCCTCGGTTCTACGCGGCATTTATCCGCCCATAAAAGCGTGCGTTCGACGGCTTTGCGGATGGTTTTAATCGGCCCGTCGTGTGGCGGGCACTCGTCCAGTACCATTGCTATATCGGAACCCAGTGTGCGCTGGATACCCATAACCTCGACCGGCCCGAGAAAAATAGGCGAGCCGTCGAGGTGTGACTTAAATGCGATGCCGTCCGGCCGGATTTTCCTGATCTGCGCCAAGCTGAAGACTTGGTAGCCGCCGCTGTCGGTTAGGATCGGTCGATGCCAGTTGATGAACTCGTGAAGGCCGCCGAATTGTTGGATGATTTCGATTCCCGGCCGGATATTAAGATGGTACGTGTTGCCGAGTATGATTTGTGATCCGGCTTCGACGAGCTCACGCGGATCGAGCGCCTTGACGGAGCCTTGAGTACCGACCGGCATGAAAACGGGTGTATTGATGACACCCCTGGCGGTGGTGAGTCTGCCTGTTCGCGCCGCCGTCGCGCGGTCGGTTGTCAGTAATTCGAACATCTTGTTTTCGGATTATCGGTTATTCAAGGGAGAGAGACGTGTCTCCCGTCATGGAAGGATGATTTTTACCGATAGACGCGTTAGTACAAGGTTTCTTTTCTTCACGGGTTGTGTTGAATTAAATAGTATGTTCGGAAATGGACCTGAATTTAGATCGGATTCTTGAAAATGGAAAGTCTAGTTATAAACGGTGGAATACCACTCTTTGGTGAAGTCGAGGTAAGCGGTTCCAAGAACGCGACCCTGCCTATTATGGCGGCCGCATTATTGACCGATGAACCATGTGTGATCAGCAACGTCCCCGATTTAAGCGACGTCAATTTCATGGGGCGTATACTGACCACGCTCGGAGCGCATGTTGAAAGAGAAGGCGACATGATCAGGATTCATGCAAGGAATCCACGTGGTATAGGGGATTACAATCTCGTTAGGAAGATGCGTGGATCGGTGTGTATCCTCGGGCCGCTCTTGGCGCGGTTGAAGAGCGCCCGCGTCTCAATGCCCGGTGGCTGCGTTATTGGAACTCGGCCGATTAACCTGCACTTGAAAGGAATGAAGGCGCTCGGCGCCGATGTATCAATCGAGGGCGGGTATATTTGCGCGTCAACCAGACGTCTGCGAGGTACGGAATTGTTTCTGGGTGGACGCTCCGGGCCGACGGTGCTCGGAACGGCGAATGTAATGATGGCCGCTACGCTGGCAGAGGGTGAGACGGTTATCGATAGCGCCGCATGCGAGCCGGAGATTATCGATCTGGCCAATTTCCTCAATAAAATGGGTGCGCGGATCGAAGGCGCCGGAAGTCCCACAATAAGAATCAAAGGTGTGGAATCGCTCCATGGCGCCGAGTATTCGGTCATCCCCGATCGAATCGAGGCGATAACATACGCAATCGCCGCCGCGGGAACCGGCGGGGAGGTTACTTTGAAGAATTTGCGTCCCGAACACATCACCGCTGTGATTGATAAAATGCGTGAAGCGGGCGTGAGCATGGAGCGTAACAACGGAGCTTTGACTATTCGGCGAACAGGCGAATTGTCGCCGGTTGACGTGACCACTTTGCCGTATGCCGGGTTTCCAACCGATGTTCAGGCGCAGATGATGGTTCTAATGACGCTTGCACCCGGAATAAGTATTATTACCGAACGCATTTTCGAATCGAGGTTCATGCATGTAAACGAGTTGGCGCGGCTAGGCGCGGATATTTCCCAGGAAGGCCCCAGCGCAATCGTCAAGGGCGGTCTCCCACTCAGCGGCGCAGAGGTGATGGCAAGCGATTTGCGGGCCTCCGCCGCATTGGTGATAGCGGGTCTGGTGGCCTCAGGCTCCACAAAGGTGAACAGGATTTATCATATTGACCGCGGTTACGAAAGGTTGGACAAGAAACTGCAGAAGATTGGCGCCAGGATCAAGCGTGTCCAGGAAAATAACCGATCCGATTGATCCGTGGTGTCGGTGTTAATCCCGAGGTCCGTCCTCGTTGGTTTCGAATGGAGTCCGTCCGATCCCACGCCTTTCGAACCGGATCAGACCTATAAGGGGCGCTGTCCCTCCTCGTCGTTCGCGCGCCGTATACTGCGTACGCGCTATTCCAAAATCACGTCCCGGAATGTATCCGGATTCGTTTTGTCATGGGCCTCGGAGTTGAATGCTATAACAACCGTTGGGTGGTCGCCGCTGTTTTTCATGGCATGAGTCACGCCGGGTGGAACGATCAGCCGACGGAATTCGCCGTCCGGGATCGTGGCCTCTCGGATTTGCCCGCCTTCCCGTGTCCTTACTATGGCCGGACCTTCTATGGCCATGATCTCCGTTCCGTGTTTGTGAAAGTGGTTTCCACGGACGTATCCCGGTCGAGTACACACTAAGTGCGCATTCTTCTGATCGGCAAATTCCTCCGTAAACAGAGGTTCGAATACCCAGCCGCGATCGTCGCGAAAGGCACTTATTTTCTCCAATTCCAGCTGATGTAATTCCATGATTCTTGATAATGATCTTATCGCCTAAGCCGGCTTTTCTTGCGGTCAGCCGTGTCGTTTCCCCTATATTCGCCAGAATACGACCCGTCAGCCGGATTGCAAAGGATTGTTTCTTGGTGAGACACATATCATAGCTAATATTAGCAATTAGATGAAATGCAGGGACAGGCCCTAACAAGCTCCTTCGAGTGACTAATAAACCAGGCGGTAATCCGTCATTTTTGACCGTTCTTTAGGCGTGTCGGTGATAAGCAAGGTTGGAAAGGAATTGTTCAGACATCTGATTTCTAAGTGTGAGAAAATGCAGGGACAGGCCCTAACATACCGTGAGAATTAATGAGAAGAGGGAGAGCGTTATTGCCAGGGGATGGAATTCTGGTAACTTAGTCGTATGAGAATCAAGCTGGTTGCGTTCATATTATTCTTAGGCGTCTGGTGTATGCGTAGTATGGCGAGTGAGGCGGCGGTTGGGTTTATAGAGATTGAAGGCGCGATCGGACCGACTACGTCCGATTATATTTCCCGTAGTTTGAACGTTTCTTCTGAGAAGGGGTATGAGTGTCTTATTATCAAATTGGACACGCCGGGTGGGTTATTGGATTCGACGAAGGACATCGTGAAGACGTTTTTTGAGTCTGAGGTACCGACGGTGGTATATGTTGCGCCTTCCGGTGCGTCGGCGGGGAGTGCGGGCTGTTTCATCACATTAGCCGCGGATGTGGCGGCCATGGCGCCGAATACAACGATAGGTGCCGCGCATCCGGTGGCGGGCACCGGCCAAGAGATGGGCGATGTGATGAAGGAGAAGGTGGAGAATTATGCGATAAGTTTTATCGAGTCCATTGCCGAAAAGAGGAACAGGAATGTGGAGTGGGCCAAGTCGTCAGTCAAGGAGAGTGCGTCGATAACTGCGGAAAAGGCGATGGAATTGGGTGTCATTGAGATTGTAGCCGCTGATATTGAGGAATTGCTTGAGCGCATTTCTGAAATTGAAGTCGGGGAGGGTCGGCTTGAGGTAGCCGGCGCGGAGGTGGTCAACATTCCAATGACAATTGGCGAAAGGATTTTTCAGACTATATGGCGGCCGGAGGTGATGTATGTACTCATGCTGGTTGCAATATATGGGATTATCGGTGAATTAAGTAATCCGGGCTCAATAATACCCGGTGTCGTCGGAGTGATAGCGTTGATAATTTCGCTTTACATGGCCTCTGTTTTATCGGTAAATATAGCCGGAGTAGCTTTGATAATTCTTGGCGTATTATTATTTATTTCGGAGGCATTCACACCGAGTTTCGGTGTGCTGACGGTGGGGGGCGCCGTCTCGTTTTTCCTTGGTTCATTGATGTTATTTGACAGTTCGGTACCGTCTTTTAGTTTATCTTTATCGTATATTATTCCGGCAGTTATTGTAACGGCCGTGTTTTTTATTCTTGTGATCGGTACGGGCTTAAAAGCGCAGTTGCGTCCATCGGTGACAGGCAAGGAATCGATGAAAGGTAAATTGGTGAAGACGGTTGGAAAGGTAGACTCGAGCGGCGGCAGGGTATTGTTCGAAGGGGAATACTGGAATGCAAGGAGCGACATTCCGATTCAGGAGGGAGAATGGGTGGAAATAGCCGATGTTAATGGTCTTGAAATTACGGTAAAACCTAAAAAGAAGGAGAGTTAAATGAACGGTAATTTAATCCAAGGTTTATTGAACTGGTTGATACCGATAGTGGTGATTTTGGCATTCGTACTTCCGTCCGTTATCCGGATATTACGGGAGTATGAGCGAGGTGTTATATTCCGGTTGGGTAAGCTTATCGGACAGAAGGGGCCGGGGCTTGTGATCCTAATACCCTTAGTCGATAAGATGGTAAAGATCGATTTGCGTGTTGTCACAACGGATGTCCCTAAACAGGAGGTAATGACCCGGGATAATGTGCCTGCGTCGGTGGACGCGGTGGTGTATTTCCGGGTGGTCGATCCGGTTGCGGCGGTTGTGAATGTAGAGAATTACCTTCGTGCCACATCGCTATACGCGCAAACGACGTTAAGGAGTGTGCTTGGTCAGGCCGATCTTGATGAATTACTTTCGCAACGTGAAAAGTTGAATCAGACGTTGCAGGAGATAATAGACAGGCAGACCGACCCGTGGGGGATCAAGGTGGTTGCAGTCGAGGTGAAGGATGTGGTTTTGCCGGAAGGCATGAAGCGGGCAATGGCGCGTCAGGCGGAGACCGAGCGGGAGCGGCGGTCGAAGATCATCAATGCGCAGGGTGAATTTCAGGCGGCCGAGAAGCTTGTTGAAGCCGCATCGATGATTTCGAAGCAGCCTATCGCGTTGCAGTTAAGGTTCCTTCAGACATTGAATGAGATAGGGCGCGAACAAAACACGACCACCGTATTCCCGCTACCGATAGACTTATTCTCGCATTATTTCAAGAAGCAGGATGGCACCGGCGGGCAGTTGGGAGGTCCGCCGGCGTAATGCGGGGACGGTAAGGCCGATCAAGAGCCGGGATTATCACCGGTTCTTTCCGAAATGAAGTTGCTGACGGCCGCTTGTGTGGTGCCGAGAGCCTGTATGGCCTCTTCGAGCAGGTTCGGCAGGTGTTCAGTGCCGGACTTGCGCGCCTCATTTTCCATTAGATTGAAGATACCGGCAAGCGCGGTCATGCCGCAGGTGGAGCTTGCCCCCGCCATTTTGTGGGTGAGTTTTACGGCCTCTGCCTGGTTGTTTGAGTTGATGGCGGTTTTAAGGTCGGGTAATTGTTGTTCCGTTTGTGAGATGAAGAGATTCGCCAATTCTTGCAGGTCTTCGATATCATCGGATACGAAATCAAGAATGCGGTTGAAATCGACAGGGCCTTGGCCGGGCTTTGGTAGCTCATGGGTTTGTTGTTGAGCTTGTGAAGCCTGTTCTTCGGGGGCTTCCGTTGTTTCGTTGATGCCGTACTTTACCTTGCTCCACTTGATTAAGATATCTTGTATCTGTTCCGGTCTGAACGGCTTGGCGAGATAATCATCCATGCCCGAGGTTAGACACTGGTTTTTGTCGGTCCTGGATGCGTGGGCGGTCATGGCGATTACTATCGAGTGTGACGGCCGGCCGGTATTGGGTTTCATGGTTTGTTCGATACGCCGTATTTTTTGGATCACCTGGAAGCCGTCAAGTTCGGGCATTTGCACATCGAGGAAGACAATATCGTAGACATTCTTTTGCCATAGTTCCAATGCGAGTCTGCCGTTATCCGCGATATCGCAGGAGTAACCCATTTGATTAAGGACTTGTTGGGCGACCTTTTGATTGACCGGATGATCATCCGCCAGGAGGATTTTCAGCGGGAACCTGGATGAAAGTGAGAGATCGAGTTTGTGTTTTTCTCGATCGTTTTTTGGGGTTTGTTTCGGAAGTAATTTACCCGAAACGGCTTGTTCCATGATATCGAGCAATTTCGAATGACGAACAGGTTTTGGTATGACGCAAGTATTTATCAGGTTTGTTTCGATAGGGTGCTCTTCGTCGTATGATGGGAGAAGAAGGAGGAATGGTGTGTTTGAGTGGTTTGATGAGTTGATTGCGGCGGCGAGTGATTTAACATCATCCGTAATCGAAACATCGAGGATAACCGCTGCGAACAGCGAGGGCTCATTAAGTTTATTTTGTAGTGCGTCGACTGAATCGGTGGTTTCGAGGTTGATCCCGTATTGTTCGGCAAAGTTATGATAGAATTCGAGGTATAAATCGTCGTTTTCGACGAGGAGAAAGCGGTGTGAATTGAATTTGGGCGCTTCTTTTCCTTGTTTTAACTCTGTTGAATTAGGGTCGCCCGTTTTTATGGGAATAGAGAATGAGTACCTTGTGCCGTGACCGGGTTCGCTTTGGATGTCGAATTGACCACCGAGGAGTTCAACGAGTTTCCTGGCGATAACCGGATATAGACTAAATAGGAGGTCTTCTGTTGTACTGGAGCTGGGCGGTATATCCGATAATATGGCGCTGATTTTCTCTTGTGTAAGTCCCGGGCCTGTGTCGGTTATGGAGGCGGTTAATATATGTGTGTCCGGTGGCGTGGTGGTATGTGGTGTGTCGCTGTTTGTATGCGCGGCATCTAGTGAAACGCGGACAATGATACGGCCGGCATGCATCTGTTGTATGGAATTCTTTATCAGACGTGTAAGCACCTGATTTAGACGGATTTCATCCCCGACATATGGAACAGGCCTAGCGTCCTTAAGTATGGAGATCAATTCGATTTGGTTTTTAACGGCTTTAGGCGCTACCGTGTCGATTGCGTTTTCGATGCATTTACTTAGATTGAACTCTCTTTCCTCGAAGTCTATTTTTTGGGCTTCGATTTTTGAGAAATCGAGGATGTTATTAATGATTTCGAGCAAGTCTTCCCCGCTTTCGCTGATGGTCTTAACCTGTTCCAGTTGTTCCGGTGTGAGGTCGTTCTGGAGCAGCAGATGCGTCATTGCGATGACGGCGTTCATGGGGGTGCGGATTTCGTGGCTCATGTTGGCCAGGAACTCCGCCTTGGTGCGCGCGGAATTGAGCTCAGCGGTCTTGTTGTCGTTAAGCTCAGTGTTCTTTATGATCAAGCCGTCTACGTCTTCTTTGTATCTTATAGCGGAGGTGACGGATACGGGCAATGTCGGCAGGTCTTCTGTGGTCTTAAGGACGTGGAATGCGCCGGATTTGAGATACTGTATCGTCTCCTCTTCGGATGCGCCGGGCGTTATGATTATAGCAGGGATGTTTTGAAGTTGGTTTGTTGATTTGATGGAGGCGAGGGTATCCAATATATGTGGATCACCGTTGGATGCGGCCAAAATGATTGAATCCGATTCGGTCTGATGGAGCATCCGAAGGATGCCGTCGCGTGAGATATCATCCGGACGTTCGATCCTTGCATCCAGTGTCGCCAGTTGTTTTTTGATATCGGCAAACAGTGTTTCGTTTTGGCATGCGACGATTACTGTTGGCATGGAATCAGCCATGGACTATATAAGAGTATTGAAGGTTAAAAAGTCGAAATAATTTGTCATTCGTACTGTGCGTTGTTCCGGCTTAAAGTGTTTAGGAGTGTTTGTTCATCCAGCGGCGGATAGATAATGTTTGAGATGCCGAGTTTATCCATTTCTTCCTGAGTGATTATGGGTTGATCCGGGAAGAAAATAATAAGACGGCAATGACTGGTTGAGGGTTCGTTCTTGATGGAGTTGATAAGGAAATGATTTTCCATGCCCGGTAGTCTGGAATCAAGGATGACCGTATCATATGGGTCGCCGCGTACGCTTTCGAACCGAAGGGTTTTTATGATTAGACTATCTTCGGATGTCTCATCAATTCGGAGTTCGTAGGTTGCTGCAAAATCACTGATAAACCGGCTCAGCTCCGGGTCTGAACTTCCGAGAAGGATTCGAGCTGCCGGTTGCGGAGCGTCGGCCGACTCGGCGTCGCCGGCGGTATCCGTTGGTTCATGGGGCTCGGGTGTCACGTCAGTGTTTGCTGGTACATCGGTTTGTTCTCCGAAAAACGATGATTCGGGTTCAGGGATTCGGTGCGGTTCATTATCAATATCAGGGAATTCCGGTACAGGCGGAGTTTCCAGTTGTTGTTGCGGCCTTTCGCTGGAACGGGATGGGTTGAATGTGGAATGACCCGGTATTTGGATTGGGATTATAAACCGGAATTCGGAGCCTTTATCCGGTTCGCTTTCCAGCTCGATCTTGCCGTTCATGAGCTCAACGAGTTGTTTGGAGATAGCCAAGCCCATGCCTGTTCCGCCGAACTTGCGCGTGAGCGAACCGTCGGCTTGTTGGAACGGCTCGAATAGGGTGGATTGAATCTCTTCGGGGATGCCGATACCGGTGTCGCGGACGGAGAAACAGACCCGGATTTGGTTATCCTCCTCGGAATCGGTTCTGATGGACAGGTTAATACTACCTTGTTCAGTGAACTTGATGGAGTTTTCCACAAGATTATCAAGGACTCTTTTGATGTTCTCTTCGTCCCCGATCACTTTGCGTTGGAGGGATGGTTGGATATGGGTGTTGAATGCCAGGCCCTTTTGCGCGGCTTCGTTACTGAAATGCTCGGTGGTTCGATTGACTAAATCGTTAAGATCGAATTCGACTGGTTCGGAGATCATTTGGCCTGCGTCGATCCTGCTCATATCGAGCAGGTCATTTATGATGGAGAGGAGTGATTCGGCGCTTTGTTGCAATGTTTCGATATGGTCAAGTTGTTCCTGTGAGAGGTCGGAATACTTGAGCAGGCTCGCCATTCCGAGGATACCGTTCATGGGCGTGCGCAGTTCATGGCTGATATTGGCGAGGAACTCGGATTTAGTACGGTTAGCGGATTCGGCGGCGATCCTGGCTTGATCGAGCTCGCGGTTTTTGTTTTCCAGTTCCGCCTGGTGCTCGACGAGTTCGCGGTAACTGGCTTCGGCGGTTTCTTTGGCGGCTTGGAGTTCTGCGTTAGTTTGTTGGAGCTCCTGGCTTTGTTGTTCGAGCATTTCGTTCGTGCTCCGGAGAGATTCGAATAGCTGGATTTTTGTAAACGCCGCCGCCGCCCGGTATGCGAGGGTTTGAAGATAATCGAGGTCTTCGGGTTTATAGTTTCTTGTTTGATGTTCCAGTGCGTAGAGGATTCCTACGATGACACCGTTGCTGTAAAGGGGTATGCCCGCAAATGCGTGAATTATGTTGTTGGGGAAGCTTTTCTTGATGCCGAACGGGTCGTCTCCGACGTTCGAGGATACGAGGGACTCCTGGTTCTCGAATATCCAATAAGTGGCGGTATCCTGTTGGCCTTCCGACGGGAGGCTCATTTGTGGTGTATGTTCCGGCAGCGTAGAGGCGCCGACATAGAATTCGCTTTCATTCGGATCCCAGAAGATGATACACGCACCGCCGCTTGCCGGCAGGAGTGTCGCCGTAGCGTCCACAATTCTATCCAGTACCGGTTGCAGGTCAGAGGGTTGGTCTATATTCAGTTCAATCTCGGCGAGAGAGGATTGCCTGCGGTATTGGTGGTCGAGGCGCTTTCTCTCGTCGATCAATTCCTGTTCGCCGCGCTTGCGCTCGGTTATATCACGGATGGCCGCGATTAATGTATTTTCATCGGATTCGGAGAATGCGCGTGTGATAATTTCAATATCGAATTCGCTGCCTCCCTTTCGAACGCCGACGCCGTCGAATGCATTGAAGTTACCGAGGAAGATGCTGTCGGATATCATCGATGTGGTTTCTTCGGTAAGCAGGTCCAGGATATGCATTTGCCTGAATTCATCCAGCTCGTAACCGAACATTCCGCACGCGGCGTTATTGGTGTCGATGATCCGGCCTTTTTCGTGGATAAGAATGGCTTCGAATGTGGCCCTGGAGAGCCTCTTTGAGCGTTGCTCGCTGGCGTACGCCTTTTGCATGGCTTCGGCGACGTGCTCATGTCTTTGATCCGCTTCCAATTGAAGTCTTTGAAGCCTCCTATACGCAATATATCGAATGCCATGGATGTAGAAGGCAAAAAGGGCGGCGCCTACGAGGAACAGTCCGTGAATAAGCCATGCTTTTTGTGAAGCCGGTGTTGTGGATGCGACGATTGAGATTGTAATGGCCGCCCATGCTGCGACCGAACCTATAACGACTATCATCATCCACGTCGCCGAGAGAAAGAGGCATCCGGCGCAGATCGAGAGGAATACCAGGCCGATTGTCAGAAGTGGGTCTTGGGTCAAAAATAAATTATATGAAATAAATGCAACCACTAAGGCGGCGGTTATGCCGGAGAGCGGGTGAACCAGCATCGTCGGCGGCTTGAAGAATGAGAAGAGGACGAATGAAAGCAGGCTGAGCAGACAGACAGCCGATGAAATGATGAATTGCCACGATCCCAGCGTGGAGCCGTTGAAGAAATGGAGTGAGGTATTTGCCGCAAAAACAAGAAACAGACATGCCAGGACGAACTTGAGACCGTCCGCCGCCGCCCGGTTCATTGCATCCGATAGTTGTTTCTCTGATATCGGACTTGCCGGAGCTACCTTGAAGGTTTCCGATGGTATGATTGGATTTTCCGGGGCGTTATTCAAAGCAAAATAGTCGTTACATACTTTAAATCTGTATATTGAGTTTCAGCGGCGCCCGCTTATAGCGTTCTTTTCTAATAATTAAAATCTATTAAAACACGAAAGAATAAAATGTTTTTACTCACGACCGCCTGCATTATCCTTTTTGGACAACCTATGTTTCATTATAAACGTCAACGCCTTAACGGCTAATTCAATAAACAAAAACGGCTTGGCGATCAAGTCATTTCCGCCGCTGAGGCTTGATTGCGCGCGGCTTTCGAAATCGGTTAGACCAGTGACGAACACGACCGGCGTTTCGTTATTCAATGAACCGGCGCGTAATCGTTTACATAATTCGAAGCCGTCGATCTCGGGCATATCTACATCGAGAATTATAAGGTCATATGGTTTTTCTTTTACAAGACCGTCTGCGGTTGTCGGGTCTTCGATGCTTTCGGCATTTAATTTAGCCTTCTCCAATGCATATGTAACGGCGCGACGCGAGATGACTTCGTCGTCGACAACCAGTATATTCGGTTCCGGTGATTGGAGGAGCGGTGTGTTGTCGTCTTTGTCGAAGAGGAGCCCGAGGAAGTCTACGGATTGCGCGACGGTTCTAAGGGTGGAGGAGGTTATGCTGCGTGGTTTGTCATGGAGTTCCTTGAGTAACGCCTCGAAGGCGGAGCAGAGTTGCGAGATATTGCCGAGGCCGACTATTGCTGCGTTTCCGGTTACGGCGTGAACCTTTTTATAAAGGTCGAGCAGGTGTTGTTTTCGGATGGCTTCATTGTTGTTCCGCATCAGCCCTTGGATAAGGCGCCGCAGGCCGTTCATTGTCTCGGGCAGAGTCTGTTTGAAGGTGCGGATGAGGTCGGACTGAAAATCGTCGTCGGCTTGCGGAGAAGGGGGCGGTGCGGACGGAGACGGCGTAGGTTTCGGTGGTGTTTGTCTTGGGAACGGCGCCCTTGTCTGGCCGGGTAATATGGGCCTGCCCCACCTGGGCTGTCGCGGAGGTTGCTGGGATGGCTGTTGCGTCTGTTGGGGTTGGGGCGGCTGATGAGGCTGAGGAGCGGGTGTGGTTCCGGCGCCGTGCTCTCGGGGTTTGGTGGGGGTATCCAGTCCGGAACGCTGTGTGCTTCCCGGCATGTTGTGGGGGAGGTTCTTAAATACTGCGTTATTCAAGGCGTCGATTATCTGTCGCGGTGTCAGGCTGGCCTTGTTGAAGACGTTGGTTGCGCCCGCCTCCAGTGATTGATCGATCATGTTAGGTATATATGCGTTTGTGAAGACGATCACCGGGGTGCGTTCGAATTTCTTTTGCGCCTTGATTTTTCGGAGTATTTGGATGCCGTCCATTTTCGGCAGCATGAGGTCCAGGAGGATTGCGTCCGGCTGAAATTCGTAGGCGCGGTAGAAGCCGGACTGACCGTCGAGGGCAATATCGACGTTGTACCCTTCCTTTTCCAGTCGGCTCCTGTAAATATTAGCGATTATTGAATCGTCTTCGATTATAAGAATTTTCGGCATATACTACAATACTACGGTTTAAGGCGTTTCGAGTAAAGATTCCCGATTTTTTTCCAGGAACTCGAACTTCTTTTCAGCCATAGTGAATACCTTCGCGGCTTGTTCGACGCGTCCGTTTTTACCATGGTCTTCGATCTCATATAGGAGATCGGCGATACCGTTTATGCCGCAAGTGGCATTGGCGCCGGCGCTGCTATGGGCGATTCGGCGGATTTCTTCGGCGTTTTGTTGGTCGATTGCTTTCCGGAGCTGAGTAAATTTCTCACTGGTTTGTTCTATGTAGAGGTCGAGAAGTTCCTTCATCATATCCGGCGAGCCGCCGGCGAATTCTATGAGTCGTTCTTTATCGATTTCCGGTGAATAGTCTTCTTGGGATTCTGATGTATCGGTGATGGTTTCTTGTGTTGGTGGAAAAGCCGCAGGTTTTTCCGGTTTTTCCGATTCGCGAGCGGGTTGCTTTGTGCTTTGATCTTGTGCGATTACTTCGCCCCATTTTTGGATAGTGGACTGGAGTATTTCCGGGCGCAGTGGTTTGGCGAGAAAGTCGTTCATTCCCGCTTCGAAACATTTCTCCTTGTCGCCGGTCATGGTCTTGGCTGTGAGTGCGATAATAATGGACTTATGCTTGGCGTCTGAGGCCGCATTCATTTCTTCTTCTTTGGCCCGTATTCTGCGTGTGGCCTCCAGTCCGTCCATTTCAGGCATCTGGACGTCCATAAATATAAGGTCATGTTTCTTTTCTGAGAATGCCTCGATAGCGTCCATTCCTCTGGAAACGGATTCGGCTTGATACCCGAATTGTCTTAATAGGCTCAAGACGACTTTGACGTTTATATTGTTGTCGTCTACGAGCAGCAACTTCATGGGGAAACGTTGTGCCAGAGAGTGGTCCAGTCTTCGTTGACTCGGTTTTTCTTCCGAGGTTTTTTGCTCTTGGAAGAGGGATGCGAGTGTGATGCGTAGCCGGTCGGTCTTAACCGGTTTGTGTAGGGTTATGAACCTCTTGGGTGTCTTTATGTCATGGGCTCGTGCCTGGGTACCGATATTGGTGAGCAATATAGCGGCCTTATTCGTAGCGGCAATGTGAGATTTTAATTGTTCGAAAGACAATGTCTGCTCTGAAATTAGAGTTTCATCGAGGAGCAGCAGACGTATCGATGGGTCTTTTTTTAGGAGTCCATCGGCTTCCTCGATGGATGTAGTGGAAACGGTTTGCAGCTGAAGTCGATTTAGTTGTGATGACAGGCCTTGTAAGAATTTGGGGTTTGGATGACAGATCACCGCCTTGTTGCCCTTTTCCGGCTCGGGCAGTGTGAGTTTTTCAGGCGAACCGGCAACGGCGATTGTCGGGAGGGTAAAGTGGAAGGATGAGCCTTGATTAGGCACGCTTTCCACGCCCATTGTTCCACCCATTAGATTGAGCAGGCTCGAGCTGATGGCCAGGCCCAGGCCGGTGCCACCGTAACGTCTTGTTACGGAAGGATCGGTCTGGCTGAAGGCCTTGAAGAGTCGCGGGAGTTTGTCTTCGGGTATGCCGATGCCTGAATCGGATACGCTGATTTGCATCATGCAATTATGATTATCTTCGCCGGCCGCCGGTTCCTCCGTCCCGGCTTCGGGTGGAGGAGGTTCGCGTGACATGTCGACGGTAATATATACTTCGCCCTCATGCGTAAATTTAATACCGTTACTGATAAGGTTTATTAGAATCTGGCGTAAGCGGGCTTCATCCCCTTTTACAAACTCCAGAGTTCCGTCGCTCCAAATATAGAAGAGCTCGATATCCTTTCCGGATGCCTTTGGCGCGAAGAGTTCGAGGGAGTCTTCGATACACTTGCGCAGCGAGAATGTATGGATGTTGAGCTGGAGTTCACCTGTCTCGATTTTAGAGATGTCGAGAATCTCGTTCATTATATGCATCAACGCATTCCCGCTTGTGCGTACGTTCTCGACGAGTTCTTCGAGGTTGGGCGGGAGATTGGATTCCATGAGGGGATCGACAATAGCTATCACGCCGTTCATGGCGGTTCGTATTTGATAGCTCATTGTGGCGAGGAAATCGGTTTTTTCGCGGTTTTTTAGTTGCGCCGTTTCGAGCTGCGAGGTCAGGTGCCGGTATTCTGATTGGAGATTATTCAGGTGCGCCCCATCGTTGGCGGCTGATTCTATCCTTGCGGCTAGTTCGTCGGCGCTGATGGATTTTGAAAGGACATTGCGTATGCCGCAGTTAACGGCGGTGCATAGGCGCTGTGGATCGTCGGTCAGAATAATTGTCTGTGGTGGATAAGGGAATTCGCTTGAAGAAAGGCGCGAGATAAGGCCGGTTCCGGCCGGGTCGTCGCCGGATGTATCGAGAACGACGACGTCATAGTGGTTGGTTGGGGCGGTTTCGGCGGCTGCGCTCGCATTTTCTACCATATCAACCCGGCGTTCTTCTTGATCCTTGAACAAGACATTCAGGGCTTGTTCAATTAAGCCGTTTTTCCCGACGGCGAGTATTTTTGCGTCATCAACCGTCATAAATGGATAATCTACTTATTTTTTTCATTGATCAAGGCTTTTACGACCCGGTCGAATTCGATTTCTATCTTATCGATGAGCGCCGGACTTTCGACTGTATTATTTGCTTTCGCCTGGTTTTCGAGTTCGGCGCAGAGGCTGGATAGCTTGCGTGCGCCGAGGTTGCTTGAGCTGCCTTTGAGGCTATGTGCGGCGATGGTCAGGGTCTTGGTGTCGTTTGATTTTAACGATGTCTTTATTCTTTCGAGTTTTTTCGGTGCATCTTCCAGGAACAGATCGACCAATTCGACCAATGGGTCGGGCTCACCCGGTATCCTAAGCTCGCGCAGGCCGGCCAGGGCGTTCGAGTCCAGGACTTCTTCAGCAGCCGGTTGTTCCGGATCGGCGGGTTGTTCGTCTCTGGGTGAAGTGGCCGATACGGCCCGGTACAAAGATATTTGGAGGTCGGCGATCTGTACCGGTTTGCTTATGTAATCGTTCATGCCGGAGGCGAGGCATTTTTCGCGGTCGCCTTGAAGCGCATTAGCTGTGAGTGCGATTATGTAGTGATGCTGACAAGGCCGGCCTTCGGAAGATGCTTCGTTTTCAATCTGCCGTATCCGGCGTGTTGCATCGTAGCCGTCCATTTCCGGCATTTGACAGTCCATCAGGATGATATCATAGGGAATGGAAGAAATGGCTTGGATGACTTCAATGCCGTTTGCCACTGCGTCGGCGGTATACCCGAGCTTCCGAAGTTGGCGGAGTGAGACCTTTTGGTTGACGATATTGTCTTCCGCGAGAAGGATGCGGACTTTCTTTGCCTTGGGATGCGCTTCGAGTGTTGCCTGGGATGATTGCGATTCTTCAGGCGCCTTATGTTCCGTGGCGGGCAGCAGAGACTCAACCATGGTATCGGCCAGACAATCGAAGAGTTTGGATTGCTTGACCGGCTTCATCAGCACGGCGTTGATACCGAGTTCACGGACTAGTTGGCGGTTTATCCGTTGCCCGAGTGAGGTTAAGATAATGATCTTTAGATCGGATGTAACCGGATTCCGTCTGATCTCTTTTGCGAGGGTCAGGCCGTCCATTTCCGGCATTTGCATATCGAGTATTGCGAGGTCGTAGGGGAATCCGGATTTCGCCTCATCGCGCAGGATAGTGAGTGCTTCTTTGCCGTTGGAGGCGTAGCCTGAGCGCATTCGCCAGCCGCTGATTTGGTGGTGGAGTATTTGGCGGTTAGTGGCGTTATCATCGACTATGAGGACGCGTAGTCCTGCCAAGCTTTCTTTTGCGGCTTCGATTTTGGGTGTAGTAGCGGATTCGGGTTGTTTTTCGAGTTTGATGGTGAACCAGAATGTCGAGCCTTGACCCGGTTCGCTTTCCGCTCCAATTTCGCCGTTCATCATTTCGACTAATTGCTTGGAGATAGCCAGGCCCAGACCGGTGCCGCCGTATTTGCGGGTCATTGATCCATCGGCTTGTGTGAACGGTTGGAAGAGAAGTGCCTGCGCCTTTTTCGATATGCCCGCGCCTGTGTCTTTGACTTCGATACGGATCGTGATGTCTTTCTTGGTTTCTTTTTCCTTGGCTGCGCGGATGACGACTTCGCCGTGGTTTGTGAATTTGACGGCGTTTGTCAGGAGGTTGGTGAGTACTTGTCTGATACGGCCCGGATCGCCGCGGAGGCCTATCGGTATTTCATGATGTACCCAGCATGCGAGTTCTATTTCTTTGCTTTGTGCGCGGGTGGCGACGAGCTCCACGCTGGATTCGACCAACTCCAGGAAGTTGAAGTCGATCGACTCGAACATGAGTTTTCCGGCCTCGATTTTTGAAAAGTCGAGGATATCGTTTATTATATTCAATAACGCGTCGGCGCTTGAACGTACGGTATTGGCGAAGTCTTTTTGTTCTTCATTGAGTTGGGTGTCAATGAGCAGTCCTGTCATGCCGATGATGGTATTCATCGGTGTTCGGATTTCGTGGCTCATATTGGCCAGGAACTCGGATTTGAGTCTGGCCGATTCGAGCGCGGCGTCGCGGGTGACTTCGAGTTCTTTTTCGACTTTCTTAAGCTGTGTGATGTCCTTGGAGATGCCGAAGGTGCCTATAATATTGCCTTTTTCATCGCGTCGCGGCATCTTGGTGGTGAGCGCCCAGGTGACGGTACCATCCGGGGTTGGTTCTCTTTCTATTTTACCGATCACGGGCTTACCTGTGCGCATGATTTCTTGTTCGTCATCCATCGCCTCTTTGGCGTGTTCTTCGGCGAAAAAGTCTCTGTCGGTCTTGCCATAGAGTTCTTCGGGTGAGGTGCATCCGAAGCGTTCGGCCAGCGCTTTGCTGCAGCGGATAAACCTGGATTCTTTGTCTTTGAAGTAGATGCAATCGGGTGCGTTATCGAGAAGAGTTTGGAGTAGGTCGCGTTCGTAGCCGAGCTGGTCTTCGGCGCGTTTGAGGTCTGTTATGTCTTTGGAAATTCCGAACGTGCCGATGACTTCGCCGAGTTTATTTCGGAGCGGGAGTTTGTTTGTAAGGACAAAGGTTTCGCGACCGTCGAGCCAGGTTTCCTTTTCTACCAGGCCGATGATCGGTTCGCCGGTTTTGATGATTTTTTGTTCGTCTTCGAAGGCCGGCCGCGCATGTTCTTCGGTGAAGAAATCGAAATCGGTCTTGCCGATGGCCTGTTCAGGTGTGGTAATGCCCAGGCCTTGGGCGACCGTGCGGCTGCACTTGATAAATCGCGATTTCTTGTCTTTGAAATAGATTCTATCCGGGCTGTTTTCGAGTAGCGTCTGTAGCAGGTCGCGTTCATAGGCGATTGTCTCCTCCATCTGTCTGCGCTCGGTTACATCCCAGAAGATACCTTGTATGCCGATAACATTTCCCGCTCCATCCTTCACGGGGGTCTTAACTACGTTGACGTATGTTATCCCTCTGCCGGGGTCTTGGTGTTCTTCGATTGTTTCGAATGTTTGGCCTGTCTCGAGGATATGCTTGTCATCGGCGCGGTACTTCTCGGCCAATTCCTTGGGGAAGAAATTGAAATCGGTCTTACTCAGTATCTCTTCGAGCGGCTTCTCGATCGTATTGCAGAAGTGGTGGTTTGCGAATGTGAACCTGCCTTCTGAGTCCTTAAGGAAAATGTTATGCGGCAGTGTTTCG
>JAIPKD010000007.1 GCA_021733835.1 Verrucomicrobiota bacterium | reverse complement strand
AAGTGATTAAGCTGTTGAGCTGAGCCCATAATCCTAATGAATCCCGTTAGGGATGAAATGTCTATAGCAAAAAAGCCCAACAAAAAGCTTAAGTCCCGTAGGGACGAAATATTGCCGACGGTCAGCGGTCTGAGGTCAGCGGTCTGAGGTCAGAAGTCACGTACACGTTCGCGTTCGTGATTTCCGTGGTCGGTTTTGGTTATTAGATTTTCGGATTAATTAATCCGAATCTGCCACTAGTTCATACAGCACATTACGCCGCCGCGGCTCGTAGCCGAGCTCCGAAATAAGACGTTCCATGTCGGCGGCCGTCATCCTGTATGAGGTTCCCGCGCTGGATACCACGTTCTCCTCGAGCATAATACTGCCCAGATCGTTTGCGCCGAACTTCAAAGCCAATTGTCCGACCTCCGGCCCTTGCGTCACCCACGAACTCTGGACATTCCGGAAGTTGTCCAAGAATATCCTCGCCAACGCCTGGGTTCGCAGGTACTCCTGCGGCCCGGCTTTATCACCACCGAGCCGGGTGTTCTCCGGCTGGAACGTCCAGCATATAAACGCCGTGAATCCACCCGTACGATCCTGCAAATCGCGTATCCTGCGCATATGCTCTATCCGATCTCTTAAATCCTCCGCCTGACCGAACATCATAGTCGCCGTAGTCCGCAAGCCCATTGCATGCGCTTCCTCCATCACCGATAACCAATCGTCGACGCACGCTTTTCCCGGCGACACCTCGCGTCGCACGCGATCCACCAACACCTCCGCGCCGCCGCCGGGTATTGATCCAAGCCCCGCGTCAACGAACGCACGGAGTATCTCACGCAGCGGCTTTCTAAAGAGTTCCCTGAAATGTATGAACTCGCTCGGACTGAACCCATGTACGTTTACCCCAGGAAACTTCTCCTTGATAAACCGCAGCAATTCCAAGTACCAGTCCATCGGCAGCCCCGGATGCTGTCCGCCCTGGAGCATTATTTGCGCGCCGCCGGCGTCCACTGTTTCCCTTATCTTCTCCGCTAATTCGTCCCTGCCGATAACGTACGCATCGGGTGCGCCTTCACGCCTGTAAAAGGCGCAGAAACTGCATCCGACACTACAAACGTTGGTATAGTTGATGTTCCGATCGATAATATAGGTAACGATCCTATCGCCCGCCCCGTCGTAATCGGCGGCCTTCGCTAGATTCCGGCGGTGATCCGCCAGGCGCCCGAGTTCGTGTAACGGCAGATAAAACAAACGCTCCGCCTCATCGCAGCTTAGGCGATCGCCGTCCCAGGCCTTTTCCAATATTCGATCGTTATCGTCGGTCTCCGTCATCTCTATTTTGAATTCATCGTTTTCCGTCGTTATCCGAACTCAGCGTCTGTCAGACAAACCTGGGCGTAAACACAGGCGACCGCCCATGCTTCCGCAGCAAATCGGCAAAACGCGACAAACCCCGTTTCTCGTCATCGCCCAGATGATAATGGATATGCCAACTCAGGTAATCCTTGCGGAATTCGTAGTCAAACTCGGTACGACTCGAGATTATATAATCAAGCGTATCCACGCCGAACGCCTTGGCATCGCGGAGGAACCTCTTGAGTTCCTCATCAGCACTTTCCCTGCGCAACGCCCACGCGGCGTATATGAAAGGCAGCCGCGTCAGCTCCGTCCATGCCGCGCCCAAGTCCCAAATCCTATGAGTCCTGTTCCGCCTCAAGAAATCCAGTGCCTGATCGCCTATAAGCATCAGATTATCCGGCACCGTCTCGAATCTATAATCATCAAACGGCTTGAATTCCGGATGCTTATTGCGTTCGGCAAGGAGCACGCGTAAGAGTTCGAAACTCGCAAGTGACGCCGTATCGCAATAAACGGTCTGGATATCCTCCAAAGCACCACGATGCGCCAGGAGTACGCTCTGCACCTCGCCGAGCGACGCAATGGCCGCACCGTCCAGGATATCATAGGTTTCGTTGAACAACGTCTCTGTAACGCTGACGAGCGCCGCGTCGAGCTCGTTATTCCTCAGCATCTCAGCTAATCTGGAAGGCGGCGCGAATATTATCGTATCTTCTATTCCCCGGGTCAGAGGCGCAGCGTTAAGGTACGGGACGGAGCCGATCCGATACTTTTCGCCGATACCCACGGAGTCAACATGATTTAAAACTCCGGTATTCGCCGACGAATCCCGTTTATGATCCGACCTATTCATCAATTATTCCCAGATACGCAGAGGTTCATAAAAACTGTCCCGCTGCGCGGGCATTTTACCGGCCTGCCGAATAGCGGCAACCATCTCCGATTCGATCCTCTTCTCAGGCGATGTAGCCCCCGCCATATGGAATATCTTCTCATCCATCAACGTCCCATGCAGGTCATCCGCTCCATAGCTCAACGCCAATTGCGCAAGGCGCGTACCCAATCCGATCCAATACGCCGTTATGTGCCTGAAGTTATCCAAAATAATCCTGCTCACAGCAATGGTACGCAACGAATCGAAACCGCTCGGCGCAGCCGCGACCGGTATCCCGCCACGGTGCGGCTGGTACGGCAGCGGCACGAACCCTACAAAACCGCCCGTCTCGTCCTGGAGCCGCCGTAACATGAGCAAATGCTCGATACGATCCTCCAGCGTCTCCAAGTGTCCGTATAACATCGTACACGTACTGCGTCCGCCCATTTCGTGCCAAGCCCGATGTGTTTCCAGATATTCACGCGCCGATTCCTTATCCGCTGCTATAAGCCTGCGCACCTCGGGATTAAATATCTCCGCGCCGCCGCCGGTCAACATGTCCAATCCCGCCGCCTTCAATTCCGAAAGCACCTCTTCGACACTCCTGCCGCTGATCCTCGCAAAATGCAACACCTCGATGGAGGTAAAGCATTTCAAAGTCAAGCCCCGCCCCAACTGCTTCAACTCCCGAAGCAGATCGAGGTAATACGAAAAAGGCAGTTCCGGATCGAGCCCGCCCACTATATGTAATTCCGTGATCCCGGCCTCAACCCATTTGCTCGCTCTATCTACAATCTCGGACACGGAAAGCCGGAACCCGCCGTCTTCACCTGCCCTCCTGGAAAACGCGCAAAAACGGCAGCCGAGCCGACAATAATTCGAATAATTAATATGACAGTTCAATATATACGACGCGCGTCCGGCGTTCATCCGCCGATTCGCCGTCTCCGCTATCGCGCCCACGCCGTTGATATCCACGGACTCGATTAACTCGAGCGCCTCCGACCGCGTCACCCGCCCGCCGGCCTGGGCCTTATCGTAAATATGCGCAAAGGGCCTCTGTTCTATACGACACTTCATCTATACCAGAACTTCGGAAACATAACTTCAACAAATACGACCACCACAAACACCACGCTTATCAGCGCGTTCAGCCTGAAAAACGCCAGGTTGATCCACTTCAACTTACGGCGCCTCGCCAGAAAATGCTCCAATAACAGACTCAGCAGAATAATCAACATCCCCGAAAAATACGCCACCTTGAATCCACAATATAATCCGAACAAGACCATCAATCCCCACGTCACCAAGTGGACTATGAACGCAAACGAAAAGGCGCCTTCAATCCCCCACTTAACCACCGCCGAATGAAGTCCGTGTCGCTTATCGAACTTATAATCCGGCACGGCGTATATCACATCAAACCCCATCAACCATCCGACCACAATCAACGCCAGCAACACAGGCGTCACACCGATCCCACCCCTGACGGCCAACCATGCGCCGATCGGCGCCAGCGCCAACGAAATGCCGAGGAACACATGCGTGAAATGCGTGAACCGCTTTGTCAGTGAATAAAAACATATTATGAATAACGCCGGCAGCGACAAATAAAAACACGGCATGTTAATGAAATAACACGTCCCGATGAACGCCGCGCCGCTGCCGATGCACAGCGTCCATGCGCTGAATAAACTGATGCGGCCCGCCGGCAGGTGCCTGTCCGACGTCCGCGGATTCATCGCGTCGAATTCCCTGTCCGCTATCCGATTGAACGCCATTGCGCATGTCCTGGCAAACACCATCGCCAGGATAATCAGCGCGAAAATCTTGAGTCCCGGCCAGCCGCGGTTCTCCCTGGCGGCGATCGCCATCGACGCCAACGCAAAAGGCATGGCGAAAATCGTATGTGAAAACTTCACAAACTCACCCCATTTCTCGAGTGTACCCGTCAGACGCCCAATCATTGTGTTAGGCTCGCTCCGGACTTGCCCGGTATCGGATGAAGAATTGGTATCTTTATTCATTCGGCTCAGACTATTGTAATCGGTTTTCCAACCTTTGAAATCATCACGGCCGCCAGCGACCGGATATATCGTGCTCGAGTCCCAGATGATCGAGAACACGCGCGACAACTGTGTCAACCAGCTCGTCGACCGACGAAGGCCGCGAATAAAACGATGGGCACGCCGGTAAAATAAGCGCCCCCGCCATGAGTAGTAATTCCATGTTTCTTATGTGAACCAGGCTTAACGGCGTTTCGCGCGGCACCAGTATCAGCTTGCGCCGCTCCTTCAATACCACGTCCGCGGCGCGCAGGAGCAGGTTGTCGCTCGTTCCATGCGCTATCCTGCCCAGCGTGCCCATCGTGCATGGGATCACCACCATGGCATCAGGCGGGTTCGATCCGCTGGCGAATGCCGCCCTCATATCGCCCGGATCATATATCCTGACGCCCGCACCGGGCATGATCCCACCGTCCAGCTCCACCCGCGCCACTTCTTCAGCGTACGCGCTCATAATGAAACTTACCTCGTGCTTCGCCGAATCCAGGCGGTCCAGCAATCTCTGCGCGTAAACAGCGCCGCTCGCACCCGTCATCCCAATAACGATCCGCATAACGTAAGCTCCTGAACAAACAACACGACGGCCGCCGTGGCCGTACAAAATCGGCGAAACCCCGGTAATTCCCCGACAAGGCCCCTCCTGAAACAAGCCGTATGAAGATCAGTTTTCAACACCACCCTGATTCTCGGTTCGTTTTACAAATACGTTCAGTGACGACCTTATATTGGCCGCCTTGGCCGCGTCCATCACTCTGATTACCTGCCCGAACGGCGCACCCTCGTCGGCCCGCACGGCCAGCGTTAATTGCGAGTCCGACGCCGACAAAGTCTTAAGTTCACGCTCGAGTTCCTCGGCGGAAATGGGATTTTCCCGCAGGTACAGGTGCGGCGCGTCCTTGGTTATCGTAACCAGTATCTTCCCCGAAGCGACATTCGTCTTCGACCCGCGAGACTCGGGCAGATCGATCTTGACCGCCGGATGCTGCTTGAACGTGGTAGTGACCATCATGAAGATAAGGAGAACGATCAATACGTCTATCAGCGATACAAGAATGATCGTCGGCTGACTTCTCCTCTTACGTGTGCTGAATTGCATATATGAAATAAATAATTATCCGCTCGATCAGTTGCACCACGACGGAATTATCTTTTCTTCCTGCGCCGATACAACCTGCGAACGAATTCATCGCACAACGCCTCCATCTCCAACGCCAGCGCTTCTACCTTCTTGTTATAATAACTCCACGCGATAAGCGAGGGAATGGCAATCAGCAATCCCATCAGCGTGGCATTCAACGCCAGCGCGATACCACGGGCAAACTCGACGCTGCTGCCCATGCCGGTCTCGCTGAGATTACTGAATGAAGTGATCAAACCATGAATGGTGCCGACAAGCCCCAGCAACGGCGCAATCCCGACGATAATCTCGAGGACAACAAGGCCGCGCTCCAACTTCATAACCTCATGCCGCGCCACCGTCTGAAGCGATTCGGATGCCTCCGCCTTCGGCATCGTCTGCTTCTCCATGGCCGCAAGAAGTATCCTGCTCAACGACGACGGCTTTGCCTTGCATAAGCGCCTTATCTCATCGGCGTCCTCGGGGAACCGGCTGTTTTCGGCGCCTTTACTGACGCTTGTAGGGATTACGTGCGGCCAGCGCAAGGCCAATCCGCGATCAATTATAAAAGCCAGCCCGACAACCGACGTGGCCACCAGCATCAACATGAACGGATCACCACTGATAATTAATTCCCACATATTCCTATCTTCAACTTCGTATACTTATAATTAACGGTTTCTCAACTATCGCTACTCACTGAAGAGATTGAGCATTAAGCGACTCAACCGGGGAATTCGCCGTATCCACCCGGCCGGAATCCCGCCGGACAAGGTCGGTCGCAACCGACAAATAGTATTCTCCCGATTTTCCGGAAATAAACAATGCTCAAAATTCATCGGCGCGGTAGCGCTTGAACCAATCAGCGAATAACTCGAGCCCTTCTGATATCTTGATCCGCGGATCGTACCCGATCAATGACCGCGCCTTGGAAATATCCGCGTAGGTGATCGGCACATCACCGGGCTGCACCGGCTTCCTGTCCACCGCCGCACTGCAGCCGAGCACCGTCTCAAGCCCATCAATGAGCTCACTCAATTTCACGGTCTGCGATTCACCCAAATTGATTATCTCAAATCCGAATTCCCGCCGTGTACACGCCATGACCCCGTCTATCGTGTCCGATACATACGTGTAATCACGCGCACTTGATCCATCGCCGAAGACCGGAATCGGTCTGCCCTCCGCCATCAATCTCGCGAATTTATGTATCGCCAAATCCGGACGCTGCCGCGGCCCGTACACCGTGAAAAAACGGAGCATCACGACGTCCATCCCATAAACATGATGGTACACATGCCCCAATGCCTCGCACGCCAGCTTGCTCGCCGCATACGGAGATATGGCACTGAATATCGGATCGGCCTCCGAGAACGGCACCTTCGAGTTGACACCGTACACAGACGAGGACGAAGCGATGATCGCCTTCTTCACCCCATGCCGCCGCGCAGCCTCGAGGATGTTCACCGTCCCCTCCACATTCACGCGCTGGTACAACGCCGGCGCTTCCAGGCTCGGCCGCACCCCAGCCCGCGCAGCCAGGTGTATGACCTGGTCGAACCCGCGCCCGCCAAAAACCTCTTCCACCGTACGCGCACACGTAATATCACCACGCACAAATTCAAATCGTCCACCCTTGGCCTCTAAATCACGAACGTTGGCCTCCTTGATCGACGGGTCATAAAAATCATTCAGGTCATCCAGCACGCAAACCGAATGCCCGCCGGCAATCAACCTCTCGCTCAAATGGAATCCAATAAAACCCGCACCGCCTGTAACCAAAAAATTCATGCACGGAAGCTAGCAGAATTTACATCATAATAACAATACCCGTTTTTTGGAGAAGTTCGGATATAGCTAATTTTGATTGTAATTTCATCCCCTTGTTTGTTTAAATCTAATCAAATCAGCTTAAGCGAAAACCAAAATATTCTTAGCCATGAAACTCGAACCAACAAAAGTAATTCCGCTATTCATAACCTCGTTTTCCCTCTTGCTCCCATCGCAAACCGCGCTCGCGCAGACAACCGGCGAATGGCGCCATCTGTCCAGTAAACAAGGCGATATCACCCCTCCCAACGGCGGAGATCAACAGACTTCTTCGTCCGTGTTCAAAATTGACGATGACGACATAAACGACTTCGTCATCACCGAACGCACGAAAGCGCCGTCCGTCCTCTGGTACAAGTACACCACCGGCAACTGGAGACGTTATATATCAATCAACGAACACGAAGGCCTCGACCTTATCGATATCGACCTGGACGACACTCTCGATATCGTGGGCGGCGGACGCTGGTTCAAACACATTGGCAATCTCGAATTCAAAGAAAACATAATAGACGCCGGCTACGCCTTCTCACGCTCCGCTGCAGGACAACTCGTTGAAGGCGGACGTCCCGAAGTGGTGCTGGTCGTGGGCGACGGCAAAGCCCCGATCGTGCTCTACGAGTACCAAAACAAAACCTGGCACTCGAAAATCCTCGTCGATGAAGTCGATAACGGACACTCACTGGCTATCATTGATTTTAACAACGACGGATACCTCGATATCTGGAACGCGGAAATGCGACTCAACAACGGCAACCCCGACGCGAAAAATCGTATCCTCCTCGGTGATGGACAAGGTAACTTTGAAGAACTTATCGTCTCAACGGGTATCGGTCTGCACGAGTCCAAGATCGCCGACCTGGACGGAGACGGCGACCTCGATATCCTCGGAAAACCTTATAACTGGGACGCGCCGAGGCTTGACATCTGGATCAATACAACCGACCAAGCACAATAAAACGGACGTTATAAGTCTATTAATTTTACCATTGCCATTTAAAACGTTTTGAAGCATAATTACAAATAACACGTTTAACCAAGTCCGACATACTAGGTCATCGAATGAATAAGACCGCCACCCATATCCTTATCGCCGTCTGGCTCTTCGCCGTTACATGTGTCATGAACCGTGCCGACACTGAGAATACTTTCGTTATTACCGAGTTCATGGCGCTCAATAGCTCGACTATCGAAGACGAAGACGGTGATACGCCTGACTGGATCGAAATCTATAATCCAAAATCAGATGCGGTGGACATCGGCGGATGGTATCTGACCGACTCCGAGGACGATCTCAATAAATGGGAGTTTCCACACACCGTCCTGCCGCCCGAGTCATTCCTCCTTGTATTCGCCTCCGGGAAAAACCGCGCCAAGGCCGGTAAACCACTGCATACAAATTTCCGATTGGACGGTGACGGCGAGTACCTGGCCCTCATAAAACCGGACTGCAACACCATCGCATCACAATTCCCTCAGTTCCCCGAACAGGAATACAACGTCTCTTTCGGGGCATCCGGCTACATGCCCGAGCCGTCACCGGGAAAACCAAATACAAGCGCGTTCCTCAAAAAGGCCGAGCCCGCTAATTTCTCGCCTGCCGGCGGCGTATTCACAAATGAGTTCACACTCGAGCTTTTTACATCAACACCCGACGCAGACATACGCTACACATTAGATAACAGTATCCCGACGGAATCCTCGCACCTGTACTCAAACCCCATAGCAATCACAAACAGTGCCTGCATCCGCACCAAGGTGTTCGGCACCGGTCTTTCACCAAGCCCTGCAAAGTCACAAACATATACCATTATCGACGCCAACCTCCGCGACTTCTCGTCGAACCTGCCTATGATCATTCTCAATACCTACGGTGAGCAAATCGAAAGACACATGACCTCAAGGGTCGATGCCACCATGGTCGTCATCAACGCGCAAAACGACGAAGAACGCAATTACATCAAAGACACACCTACGTTCAATAGCCGTATAGGCATCGAGGGCCGCGGTCAGACATCCTGGACCTTCAGCCCGAAGAAGGGATACAATATCGAGCTACGCGACGAAAACGATGAAGACCTCGACTTCCCGTTGCTCGGCTTACCGGCCGAGTCCGACTGGATACTACTGAATCCGTACTCGGATAAAACCTTCTTGAATAATTTCTTGGGGCATTCATTGTTCGAACAAATGGGGCACTATGCCGTGCGGCGGCGCTTCGTCGAGGTCTTCCTCAACGGCACACGCCATTCAGGCTTCGATTACTCGCCCAATGTCTCCTCCGCCGATTATATCGGACTTTACCTCCTGGTCGAAAAAATAAAGGTCGCACCCGATCGCGTCGATATCACACCACTTACCCCGGCCGATAATTCAGAACCCGATATAACCGGCGGGTACATCTTCAAAAAAGATAAACCCAGCCCGGGCGACATCGCAATCACAACAAGCCGCGACCTCACGCTCAGGTTCCATGACCCCGACGGATACGAGTTGTCCCACGCCCAAACGAATTGGTTCGCATCTTACATCGACACCGTCGAATCAACGCTTTATGACGACGACTGGCGCGATCCCGAAAACGGTTACCAACAATACCTGGATACCCCATCGTTCGTGAATAATTTCTGGTTAATCGAGTTCTCAAAGCAAATAGACGGCTTCGCATTCAGCGAGTTTATGCATAAGGACAGAGGCGGCAAAATCAAGAAAGGCCCTCCTTGGGATTGGAACCTCAGTTTCGGCAACGCCAACTACGCAAGCGGCGGATATACCAACGGCTGGTTCTGGCGCCACTTCATCGAAGCAACTAATTATTGGACAATACGCCTCCTGGAAGACCCTGACTTCCGTCAAAAAACAATCGACCGCTGGGGCGAGCTAAAACAATCGGTGTTCAATCCCACAAATATATTCGCGATCATCGATAAATACACTAACCGTATCTATGAGGCGCAAGCGCGCGACTTCAACAGATTCCCGCGTCTCGGCAAATATATTTGGCCGAATCCGGACGGCGCACTAAACGGCGGCGCTGTAAACGGACCATGGCATATCGACCTGGTACACCCGACAACATTCTCAGGCATAATCGGCGAAACGAAGAAGTGGATAACCGGCCGGTTCAATTGGATCAACAACCAAATCCCGGACAAACCGTTCCTAAGCCGCCACACCGGCGCGCCGGCCAAGCCGCTTACCATCCTCACCACAAATGGAGAGGTTTATTATACAGTGGATGGCAGTGATCCGCGCGCGCCCGGCGGCGAACCTTCGCAGACCGCAGTTAAATATTCAACACCGTTCGCACCGCCTACGAACTCGCACATCGTCGCGCGCGCACTTATCACCAATACCAACATATGGAGCCCGCCCGCAGAAGCCGTGTTCGGAAATCCCTCACCAAGACTCACCGTCTCCGAGCTGATGTACCACCCATCACCGTACCCGGACGACGCATTCGATAACAATGAGTACGAATACATCGAGCTCCTTAATCCACACACGGAAGCAGTAAACCTGTCCGGTCTCCGGTTCACAGACGGTATTAGTTTTATATTCCCGGACACACTCCTCGACCCCGGCGATCACATATTACTCGTAAAAAACCGTGACGCCTTCGAATCGCGCTACGGCGCGGAATATCAAGTCTTCGGCGAATACAACGGCGCCCTTGATAATTCAGGCGAATACGTAAGCATTAAAGACTGCCATGGCGCGAGTATTATCGAATTCACGTACGACGACTCATGGTCGCCGCTCACCGACGGATTAGACTTCGCGCTCACACCGCGCCGGATAAACACACCTGCGCGCGATTTAGACGAGGCCGGGAATTGGCGCACCGGTTGCCGCGGCGGCTCCCCGGGACTTGCAAACCCCGATACATCGGCAAGACCTCGAGTCCTGATCAACGAGATTCTAGCTCATGCCGAAGACCCGCTTACCGATCAGATCGAGTTATTTAATCCGGGCGCCAATAGCGTTGATATAGGTCATTGGTTCCTCTCGGATGACCGCAAAGAACCAAGAAAATATGTCATCCCCGCGCCATGCATAATCAGCCCAGGCGATTTCTACACCATCTCGGAAACGAAATTCAATTCAAGCTCGGAACAATCGGCGGGGTTCGGATTGGACGCAGACGGCGAAGGCATTTTCATCTTTTCAGCCGACGACTCGGGAGAATTGACCGGTTACTGCCACGGCTTTGAATTCGGCGCGTCGGATTCGAGCACCTCTGTCGGCCGACACCTCACAAGCATCGGTGACGCGCACTTCGTCGCCCAGTCATGCCGCACATTCGGCGGCTCCAATTCCCCGCCCCGCGTGGGCCCGGCGGTTATCACCGAAATCATGTATCACCCCCGGAACGGACGGGAATATGTCGAACTCCACAATATAACCTCCGAACAAATCGCACTCTTCGATCCCGAGCATCCGGACAATACGTGGCGTCTTTCCAACGCAATCGAGTTTGAATTCCCGCCTTACACGATAATACCCGCACACGGTTTCCTCGTTATTACGGACTTCGATCCCGAACAAGAACCGACTACCCTCGAGTTATTCCGCGCCGAATACGATGTCCCACAAAACACCCATATCCTGGGCCCCTTTGCCGGTAAACTCGATAACTCCGGTGAATCAATTATCTTAACCAAGCCGGGCGAGTTCGACGATGACGCCGACGAGCAACCTCGTGTCCTCGTCGAACGAGTCGATTTTAACGACCACGCACCATGGCCCTTTGCTTCGGACGGCATAGGCTACGCGCTACAACGCATAAGGCCGAATCGCTACGGGAACGATCCGGCAAACTGGGCGGCTATTCAACCATCCCCCGGCGCCAACGGCCGAACTCAAGAAACACCCACCATTACAATCCAACCCCAAGACCAAACAGTCATCGCAGGCACGAAAGCAATATTAAATTTTAAACTACAAACAGAAGAAAACTTCACCTACCAGTGGCGATTCAATAATGAAAACCTGACAAACGCGACCAATGCCGCGCTCGTATTCGAACGCATATCGACCTCCCATGCGGGCACATATCAGGCCGTTGCCCTTTCTCCAACCGCCGCAGTCGAAAGCCGCACCGCAGAAATCAAAGTCCTCCAGGCGGCAACCATATTCGAGCAACCACACGACGTCGCGGTCGCAAAAGGCGGCAACTGCACCCTGAGCATCGTCGCCGCAGGCAACGGCGAGCTCAGCTACCAGTGGCACCATAACGGTACCGCCATCCCGGGCGCAACCTCGCCGGAACTCGAAATCCGGAACGCGCAGTCGTCCGACCAAGGCTCATACTACGTGACTATTACCGACGCCATCGGCACCATCCGCAGCCTTACCCCGGCGGTAGCTATCCTTACCCCCCCGAGAATCCTCGTGTCACCGGTAAGCCGTGACGTCGTCGAAGGCAACGACGTAACCTCCAGTATCGTAACCGCAGGCACGCCGCCCTTCGGCTATCAATGGCGCATGAACGGCGACATCCTCGATACCAGGATCACTCATAATAACACCTGCTTTTTCACCCTGAAAAATGTGACGAAAAACCAGTCGGGTTTTATCGACGTTATCGTAACTAACCACGCAAATACCAACGCCGTTAGCGAATCGGTATTGCTCCGTGTTCTCGATGATAACGACCACGACGGTATGCCCGATGAATGGGAACAAAATCATGGGTTAGACCCCGATGCCAAAGACGCCGCTTACGATAATGACGGCGATTCTATGAGCAATATCGAGGAATTCCACGCCGGTACAAACCCGACAAACAAGGCAAGCCGCCTCGCACTACGCATCAACCGCGCTTCACCGCAATCCTTAACCTTCAGTGCCGCTGCCGGCAGGACGTATAACGTTCAATACACCGACGCCATACAACCAATGCATTGGTCAACCCTGATATCAATCCCCGCATACCCGACCAACAGGACTGTCTCAGTCTCCGATCCCTCCGCCGCACCCGTTCGATTCTACCGCATCGTCACACCATACAGGGAAACTCAATGACACGCTGATATACACAACAATACTCAGGAACATCCGAAAACGCCTACCTATCATGTGATACACTTAAGGCCTTGACCAATAACCATTCGCACCATAAGCTACGATCAAATACAAAATCCCAACGTCATGCGAATTCGATACAAAAAAGTAAGTCCTACACGGTTTTTCATCAGTCTATGGTTGATCATCGGTACATTGGCATTTTCACAAAATGTAACATTAAACGGCGCGCCCACCGACGGTAGCGATAACCCACGACCAAATATTATTGTTATCCTAGTCGATGACCTCGGCTTCTCCGATCTCGGATGTTACGGCGCGTCTATTATCCAAACGCCCACGATCGATCACCTCGCCGATCAGGGCCTCAGATTCACACAATTCTATAATACCGCCAAATGTCACAGCTCGCGCATCTGCCTCCTTACCGGCTTATACCCGTACCAGGCCGGACAACAGGCCATGGATAATGGATGCACAATCCCGGAGGTACTACGGCCCGCCGGCTATTTCACCGCTATGGCAGGTAAATGGCATCTGCAACGTGAACCAACCAACCGCGGATTCGATCGTTACTTCGGCCATCTATCGGGCGCAACAGATTACTTTGTAGGCGATAATACGTTCCGGCTCAACGGCAAGAAATGGTCGGAGTTCAACGATAATTTCTATACCACCGACGCAAATACAGACTACTCGATTAAGTTCATTGACGAAGCAATCGATCTTGAGAAACCCTTCTTCCTTTATCTCGCCTACAACGCCCCGCATTACCCGCTGCAAGCGCCGAAACGTTTAATCGATAAGTATCGCGATAAATTTCAAATCGGCTGGGACAAGCTACGCCGACTGCGCTACGAGCGTCAGCTTAATATGGGTCTCATAAACCCGAGCTGGGAGCTCTCGCCCAGGCCGGACTACATACCCGCCTGGGCATCGCTGAGTAGTAAAGAAAAGGAGTGGGAGGCATTCCGCATGGCGGTATACGCCGCAATGCTAGATAGCCTGGATCAAAATATCTCGCGCCTCATCAAACACCTTAAAGCTCGCGGCATCTATAACAATACCCTAATTATGTTTTGCTCGGATAACGGCGCTTGCCCCTTCGAACGCTCGCATAATATGGATATCCCTCCATGGAAGGAAAATTCCCATTGGACCTACGACGTCGGTTGGGCGCATGTTGGGAATACTCCTTTCCGCTGGTACAAGCAAAATCAACACGAGGGTGGAATCAGTACGCCATTGATCGTTCACTGGCCGGACGGACTCACAACAAAAGCAGGCGCGATTCATCGGGAACCGTGTCACCTGATCGATATCATGCCGACTATTATCGATCTAACAAAAGCTAATTATCCGGAACAAGGGAATATAGAACCTCTCCAAGGCATGTCCCTTATACCGTCATTTAACGGCCGGTCAATCGGCGACAGGGATTGGTTATATTTCATTTTCAACGACAACCGCGCTATACGCAAAGGCAACTGGAAACTCGTATCCGCCGAATGGGGGAAGTGGGAGCTTTATAACATGACACAAGACCGTACTGAGCTCCATGACTTGTCAAATAAAAATGTCGATACATTGGCGGAATTAAAGCAACTTTGGTACCGCGTCGCGCGCGACGTCGATAATGCACCAAAACGTCTTCGCAAGCCGGTATTTGACCGCAATCCTATTCCGCCTTTCAAGCGCGCGAAAAACAAGATGCCGACGCCCCCAAAAGTTCCATAAGCGCAAAGTTAACGTCACAACGCAAACAAAGATGAAAATTCGCCACTGCGCTTCTGCGCCATAGCGCCTACACCAAACCTTCCAATTCAAAAAACAGGATCAAGTTTCCGTTTCCCAACTTGTCTTTTTCAGATTTGGTGATAATACTAATAAGTGTATCTAAACAAGGCCTTGATACAACTCAGCAAAGACCTTGCTAAATGAAATCATTCGGTTTTACCCTTATCCCGATTAGGGCGGTATACGCGGAACATAAATTGCTTATAACAGGATCGTGAATATTCTTGAACGTACAATCATAATTCTGCTCATCGGAAACCTCTTCTCACCGATGATATCAGGACAAATTCTCATAAATGAAATAATGTACCATCCGGCCTCCGAAAATGCCGACGAAGAATTTATCGAGATTTATAACAACGGCACAAACACCGTCGATCTGACCGGCTGGCGGTTCACCGACGGCATTAGCTTCGTCTTCCCTAACACACTCATCGCCCCAGGTGAATACCTAGTCGTTGCCGCAAACATAAACGCTTTCACGAATTTGTATCCAAACGTGACAAGCCCGGCCGGCAACTGGGACGGTATACTCAGTAACAGCGGAGAGAAGGTCGAATTAACCGACGCAGCGGGCAATGTCGTCGATTCAGTGGACTACGCAGACGAAGGCGACTGGGCCGTGCGCGAACGCGGTCCATACCATTTCGGCCACCGCGGCTGGGAATGGTACTCGGCCGCGGACGGCCGGATATCGTCGCTTGAACTCATCACCGCCGGCCTGCCGAACGAGTACGGTCAGAACTGGAAGGCCGGTACCGCCACTAACGGCACCCCCGGCGCCGTCAACTCGATAGTCAAAACCAACCTGCCGCCGATGATCCTCGAGGCGCGGCACTTCCCCGTCGTCCCTAAATCAACACAGCCGATAACATTTACCGTACACGTCGTCGATGAAGCCGTTGACGAAATCAATCTAAACCTGCGCTACCGCATAGACGGCAAGCCCGACTTCAACTCGATTCAATTGCACGACGACGGCGCGCACGGTGACGCCGCAGCAAACGACGCGATATTCGGCGTGGAGCTGCCGCCGTTCGCTCACGGCACGATACTCGAGTTCTACTACCAGGCGACCGATAACAAAGGCAACACACGCTCTTGGCCCGCACCGGCGCTTATCGACGGCGCCCCATCGCAGTCGGCCAACCTCCTGCTCCAGGTCGACGACCAACCGTTTACCGGACAATCCCCCACCTACCGGCTTATTATGACCCAGGCGGAAATGGCCGAGTTCGACCAAATTGTAAGCTCATGGAGCCTCAGCCACTCCGAGATGAACGGCACCTTCATCAGTCATGACGGCACAGGCCCCGAGGTGCGATACCTGGTGGGCATACGCAATCGCGGCAATGCCAGCCGCGGAAAAAGACCGAATAACTTCCGGGTGAATTTCAGGTCGGACGCAAAATGGCGAGGCATCGAGGCGCTGAACATAAACTCCCAATACCCGCATGTCCAATACGCCGGCAGCGTCCTGTACCGCCTCAGCGGCCTTCCGACGCAAACAGCACGCCCTGTATTGATCCGCGCCAATAACGTCGACCCTACCGAACGGTTCTCAGGGAAATTCAGTTTTTACGCCTGTAACGAAGTATTGGACAGCGATTTCGCGGACGCGCATTTCCCGAACGATCCGTCCGGGAATATCTATCGCGGCATCAGGCTTCACAACATGGGGGCCAACCTCGCATACCTCGGCGACGACCCGGAGCCGTATAAGCAGAATTATTTCAAGAGAACCAATAAAAGCGAAGACGACTGGTCCGACCTCTTCGAGTTAACCCGCGTCCTGGACACCACTCCGGAATCAAATTACGTGCAAGAGGTAAGAAGAGTCGTCGACGTCACCGAATGGATGCGCTACTTCGCCATCGAAACTATAGTCGATAACAAGGAAACAAACCTCGGCAACGGCAACAACGGTACCGGTCAGGGCGATGACTACTTCCTTTACAGCGGCGTGCTCGATAAGAAATTTAAGGTGCTACCCTACGACCTGGACACGATCATGGGCGAAGGCGATTCATCGGGGGATGTCGATGACGGCCTCTTCCGCGCCGCCGCTAATCCGATCATCGAGCGTTTTCTCAAACACCCCGAATTCGCGCCGGTCTATTACCACGAGCTTCATCGAATATTAAACTCCACGTTCGCACCGGAGAATTTTGATCCGACCATCGAAGAGATACTCAAGAACCTAGTTTTCAAGTCACGCATCACAAGAATCAAGGAATTCATGCACGCACGAAGGGATTTTATCCTGTCCCAAATCCCGACAAACATTAACATCACCACATCATTTCCCAGGCATCACGGGTACTCCACCACCACGGCGGAAACCGTCAGCCTCACTGGAACCGCCGACATCGTTCACACGCGGAGTGTTAAAGTAAACGGCGCCGACGCTTCCTGGACGGCATGGAAGGGCGAATGGAACATAGCAAACATACCGCTGCATCCCGGCGCCAACACCATTACAATTTCAGCGCTCGATGAATCAGGAACCGCCTTTGAGACTTTGACCACCTCCATCGTCCGCGACACCCCCTCAAACACACCCGCGCCCGAACTCATCAACACCAACACAACCTGGACACCCGAAACCGGGCCTTATCACGTTCAGAACACATTGACCGTGGCGGATAATACTTCCCTGACGATCGCCCCGGGCACCACCGTCTTCTTCGATCCCGGCACCGGCATGCGCGTTTTCGGTAATCTCCATGCAGCCGGCACACCGAATAACCGCATCCGATTCACCATCTCCCCGGCCGTCACCAACAACACAACCAACGCCTGGGCCGGAATTACATTTTCAGATTCCTCCGAAACCAATGTGTTCGCATTCGCCGATATCGATTACGCAGGCTCAAGCGGAGAATCCATCAGCACCGATAATTCCACACTCGTCATCGATAACTGCACATGGAACGGCACCACGCAAACGATCATAGAAACACATGACTCGTCGCTGTACGTGAAAAACTCGGTGTTCCCATCCATTATCGCAAATGAACTAATCCACGGCGCCCGTATACCACAGAACGGTTTCTTCGTTCTCGAAAACAACACGTTCGGCTCCACCACGCGCCTTAACGATATAATCGACTTCAGCGACGCGCGCCTGCCGAATCCCATCCCCGAGTTCTACGATAATATCTTCACCGGCGCCAGCGATGATGTGCTTGACCTCGACGGCTGCGACGCGTTTATCGAGGGCAATATCTTCATGAACGTCCATCAAGACCTAAGCAATCCCATCGGCGATACCGCAAGCGCCATATCGTTCGGCGAATACGGCGGCTACAGCCCGCGCGTAGTCGCGGTCAGGAACATCTTCTATAACGTCGACCATATCGCCCTGGCCAAGGAAGACAGTTTCATCTCACTGATCAATAACACAGCCCTGAACTGCGATATTTCAGGCGTTAATTTCAACGAACCGCTCAGGCAACTTCAGCCCGGTAAAGGCGCCCTACTCGACGGAAATATCATCTGGAATACCGCCACTAATTTCGAAAACGTAATCTACCAAGACCATACCGCCGAGCTTACAGTCAAAAACTCCATACTCTCGGGCGCGGACTTCCCGGAAGGCAACACCAACAACCTGCAAACCGCGCCGGCATTCGTCGCGACCAACGGCATCACCGCCGGAAACATCAAGGACGCACTGCGCCTGCGCGCCGGGTCACCGGCCATCGGCGCGGGGCCGAATGGATTGGACATGGGCGCACTCGTCCCCTCCGGCGCCTCCGTGTCCGGCGTGCCCACATCAATATCAACCAACTCATCCATCACACTCACCGTCGGTGGCCCCGGTATAACGCACTACAAATACAAGCTCAACAACGCCGCGTACAGCGAGGAAATCCCCGTCGACACACCCATCCGGCTGACGAATCTGGCCGGCGGCGACTACGTGGTGCGCGTGCTCGGCAAGAATTATGCCGGTACTTGGCAGACGCATCCCACGACCTCGGAATCATGGACGCTCGGCCCGGCACAACCGGATGTCCGGCTCAACGAAATCATCGCCGCCAAACAATCGTTATACAACAACTCCGGCGAAATGCGGGATACGATCGAGCTTTACAATGCCGGCGCCGCCGCAGCCGATCTGGGCGGACTCGGCGTTACCGATGATCCGGCGCTGCATACGCCGTTTGTTTTCCCCGAAGACACAATTATCGAACCCGGCGCATACCTTGTCCTCTACGCCGATTCAAACACCAACATGCCCGGCATCCACCTCGGATTCAATCTGGATCATGAAGGTGAAGTGGTGTGCCTCCTCGATCTTACCGCCCCGGAAACGCGTATTGTTGATTCAGTTAAGTTCGGACTGCAATTGCCCGGTTTATCGATATCACGTTCCGACACCGGATCATGGCAACTCGCCAAGCCCACGATCGGCCGCAAAAACATCCCTGTCCCAACAGGCGATATTACCGATGTCAAAATAAATGAATGGCTGGCTAATGCCAACCTCGCCGCCGGCTCGGATTTCCTCGAGCTGTTCAATGATTCGCATCTTCCCGTCGATATCGGAAGGGCATTCCTCAGCGACCTACCGATCGGGTTCCCGAACAAACACCAATTACCGCCGTTAACCTTTATCGCACCGAAAGGATACGCACTGTTTTTCGCCGACGGCAAACCCGCTCAAGGCGGCAATCACCTGAACTTCAAGCTCGCCTCAGAGCAAGGTGAAATCGGGCTGTTCGATCAATACCTGAACAAAATCGATCATATCATATATAATTCGCAGACTACGGATGTGTCCGAAGGCAGAACACCTAACGGCGCGGATTCTTTCACCCACTTTCGACAACCAACGCCGGGCGCGGGGAATCCGGGGATTTCCCCACAACTCGATGTTCAGACGTTCGACCTGATGTCTATGACAAACTCGTGGAAATACGAAGCCACGGGAAGACTTAACGTTCCGAATTGGATGACCGCCGATTACGACGATTCTTCTTGGCCCGAAGGCAACGCCCTGTTCTACAAAGAAGGAGACGGCCTGCCCGGCCCGAAAAACACGCCGCTTGAACTCGGCCCCATCACCTACTACTTCCGCTCTCATTTCGAAGCGCCAACTAAAGTCTCAAACGCGGCGATGCTCCATGTCTATTCCATAATCGACGACGGCGCAGTCATCTACCTGAACGGCGAAGAACTACTCCGGATCGGTATGGACGCCGGCGAAGTCACACCCGATACACGCGCATCGCGAACGGTCTATAACGCCGACTTCGAAGGGCCGTTCACCGCGCCCGCCACCAATATCGTCGCCGGCGAAAACCTGATCGCCGTCGAAGTCCACCAAACAAGCTCCGGCAGCTCGGACATAGTCTTCGGCCTGTCATTGACCGCCTCCATCACCATCACAAACCAAGACGCATCAATGGTCAGACTAAATGAGGTATTCGCCGCGCAGTCGCCGCTCGCTGCAGCCCCCTCGAAAAACCGGGACTGGATCGAGCTCTTCAATCCCTCGACCAGCCCCGCGGACCTGACAGGCTTCAGTCTCAGCGACGATCCCGCAAACCCCCGGCAATGGCTCTTCCCGTCAAATACAGTCATCATGCCCAACGATTACCTTGTTGTTACATGCGATCCCGATACAGCACCCTCCACGGAAAACACCGGCTTCGGTATCGACGCCTCCGGCGAAATAATCTCTCTTTATAGCGCTCAACAGGAAGCACCGTTGACAGACTCAATTGAATTCGGCACACAAGTACCCGGCTATACAATTAGCTTCTTCAACGAATCACTTAGCTGGAAACTTTCCAAACCGACACCAAACGCAACCAACCAATCAGTCGCTCTCGGAAACCCGTACAACGTCAGAATAAACGAATGGATGGCCGCACCCGCTACAGGCGATGACTGGTTCGAACTCTTCAATCCGGAAACGCATCCGGTTGATATCAGTGGATTCCATCTCAGCGACGACCTCACCGACCGCAAGGAAACTACGCTGCGTAACCTTTCATTCATCGGCGCCGACCCCAACGCCTTTCTCCTTATGAAAGCCGACGACGAAACCACCAAGGGCGGTGACCATACAAGCTTCAAGCTCAGCGCCGACGGTGAAGCCATCGGTTTCTTCGACAAGGACGGATTCACCATCGACGCCGTCGAGTTCGGGCCGCAATCAACCGGTGTGTCCGAAGGCCGCTACCCAGACGGCGCGAACAATATTTTGGCATTCCCGGGAACCTCCACCCCAGACCTCGCCAACCAAGCACCCAGTTGGGACTATGACGGAGATACCATTCCCGATACTTGGGAAAACAGCCATGGCCTTGATCCATTCAATATAAACGACGCACATGAAGACCCGGATAACGACGGGATGTCGAACCTATCCGAATTCCTCGCCGGCACGAATCCCCAAGACGCCGCCAGCCTCCTCAGCCTTTCAATCCAGTCGAACGGCCCGCACGCATTAACACTCGAATTCAACGGCGTCACCGGAAAGGAATACCAGATTCAATACAGCGACTCGATTGCAGGTTCAAACAACAATTGGCGTCCACTCTCAACCATTAAAGCCACAAATAATTCCAGTATTTCATTTGACACAATAACATCGACCAATAACGCCGGATTCTACCGCGTCAATATAATAAACACTCGTTGAGAATAAACCAAACTGCATACTCCAACAATATTCTCACGATTCTTCACTAATCGCAGAATTAGAAATGATCGAAACAAGGCTTATGATCTCAGACCGCAATATCCCGTCTCTACGGGACTTATGGTTTTTGTTGGCCTTTTTGCTATAGACATTTCATCCCTAACGGGATTCTTTTAGGATTATGGGTTCAGCTCAACAGCTTAATCACTTAAAACTTAATAACTTAAAACCCGGGAGGAGGTTTGCCCCGTTAGAAGCAAAATATTTATAGCCACATCTGCCACACAAATCTATTAAGTCCCTTTAGGGACGTAATATTTCTCCTTCATGCTTTATGGTAAACATTCCATCGCTGACGGGATTCTAAAAGGCAAAGACGGTTGGCAATCGAATATAGCCGTGGCATTCGCAGCCGCTATTGTCGGATCGCCGCTGTGCTGAAAGCCAGCCGCAGCAGTCTCGAAAAGCCTTTTCCCCCGATAATCGAATATAGCCGTGGCATTCGCAGCCGCGCTCCGTAATCCCCTCTCGTGCTCGTTCTCATTACCGTACGCGTTCACGTCCGGATTAATAAATTCGAAATCCTAAGCACGTAATCCGAAACAAACAAAATTCTAATGACCGAAACCGACCACGGGAATCGAGAACGAGAACGTGAACGGGGACAGCTCACCCAATCCGCAACCAAAAGGATTTCATAGGGAGCGGTTCCTTCTTTCCTATTGGAAAATCGGGCGGGGGCGGCGCAAAGAATTCGTTCTCGATTCGTCGACCCTCGGCAGCCACACCATCACGGACATGACGCAGCAGTTTCTCCGGCGCCATCCGAACCATATTCGTGGAGGCCAAGACCACGCCACGGGGCTCAAGCAGCCGGACAACGTTCCTCACGAGCCGGCCATAATCCTTTTCCGCCCTGAACACGCCGGTTTTCTTCGATGTAGAAAAGGTCGGCGGGTCCAGGATCACGACATTGAAACGACTGCCCTTTTTGAAAAGCCGTTTAATCCAATCGAACACATCGCCGTAAAGGAATTGATGCCGCTCCGGATTCAAGTCGTTGGCGATAAAATTTGCCCGTCCCCAATCAAGGTATTTCTTAGATAAATCTACACTTGTCACAAGCGCCCCGGCCTTTGCCGCGCATACGGAAAAACCGCATGTGTACGCAAAAGTATTCAACACCTCCGCGCCGTCGGTATATTCAATCGGCGGGAATCCCGCCGCCACATGACCCTCGAGCAGTCGCCGGCGATTGTCACGCTGATCCAGGAACAGTCCCGTCGAGTATCCTGCGCTGAAGCTTATCCTGAACTTAAGAGCGTTCTCCTTGACCACCCATGAATCAGGCGCCGCCTCGCCCAGCACGCACTCGGGTGAAGCATCCTCTGAATCAGTACGCCGCACATGCTTCAACAAGGTTTTATGATATATTCCTTTCAACGAAAGCTCTCGACGTATTCGCTCAAGCACCTCGTGTTGACGCGATGTCAATGCCGACTCCGCTTCGGAAAGGGCGTACTCGCCGAACCTATCGATATTCCATCCGGTGAACTCAACGGATTCACCATTGAATAAACGGTAGGCGCCGGTCAGTTCCGGCGAAATCACGGCTTCCCTGAGTGACATCCAGGGCAGACCCTCGAAATCCTGAGGCAACGAAAAACAGACCTCCTCGCCGCTTGAAGGATGTTGAAACTTAAGCTCGGCGGCGTGCAGATAAATTCTGTCCGCGGACGTGCCGCCGTACCGTGTATCACCGAGGACGGGAATCCCGGCTGCGGCCGCGTGCACCCGCACCTGATGCGTCTTACCGGTCAGCGGTTCGGCGCGCACAAGGAACATTGCCCCGCGCTTTTCCGCGGAAAAAAAGGTCGTGATCGCCTCCTCACTTTTCGCGGGCGTTCTTTTTACCGCGTACACTTCGCCTTTCCTAACGATACCGGTACACATTGTCGACGGCAGCCCGGAAGGATTCCTATCGGTTAGAAACAAATATTCCTTCTTAACGCGCCGTCCGGCAAACTGCTCCGTCAACGACTTCTTCGCCAACGCGGTCTTAGGAAAAACCAACACACCCGACGTCTCCTTATCCAAACGATGTACTATTCCGATACCCGCCCAATGCGCCTCACGGTTCCGAATCCAATCGTAAACACCCTCCGGCTTGAACGGGTCGGCCGCATGCGTATTCAGTCCCGGCGGCTTTCTCACCACCAGCAGGTGCGCGTCTTCATAAATAACACAAGGCGTTGAACTATTCACAAACTCACCAATACTGCCAATTACCCGTGTAAAGAATCCAAAGTCCGATCAAGAAGTTAGTTACCGCATGCGCTGTCATTGCGTCACCAAGCCGCCCTTTCCAGCAGACCAATCCCTGATACGCCATACCGCACAGCACTCCCGCCAGCCACTCCCTGTGTGATAGTCCAAAGACAAGCGCTACGGCGAAAAAGGCGAAAAAATGAAAGCCCCTAAGCGGTACACCCATAAAATCACTCTTTTGAATGTACCTATACAAGAACGACCTATAAAACACCTCCTCCAATGGCGGCACCACCAACGCAGATCCGAATAAACGCACGCAGAAGAATATCCATGCCGCACCCGCACCGGCGCCGAAAATTTCGAACGGATTCCACGTCCCCGACGCCGGGGCCAAGTAAAGAAAACCGGTCGGCAACTCGAGCATACGCACAAATCCATCCAATCCGATCCACATCACGAAAACCGCCGCACCCACACCAACCGCCGGTAGACTCAACCTCCAACGCATCTCGATAATACTCCGCCAAACGAACAGCAACATAAAAGCGCCGACAACGGTCTTTACGGCGTACACCCAGAATTGCGAGCCGGCGCCCAGCTTCCCCTGTCCAAGCGTCAGGAACACGAAAATAAGAAACGGCGCAACACGCACCGCAACCGGATACGACTCGAGCCGGGATCGAAGCCTCTTTAAAATGCAATTTTCCATAACCACTCTTAATATCACCGCAAGCCCCGCCTTCCACAGGCCGCACGCGCGAACGGGCGGATTCGCGCACCGCGCTACACTCCTTCCGTCGCTCAAGAAAGGTACGGCCGCCTATGGCAAAAATCCTTTAATTGACCCGCGGAGAGTTTTGACACATTCTCATACCATGGGCAATACATTTGGTCATATGTTTCGAACAACTACTTGGGGCGAGTCCCACGGCGGCAGCATCGGCGTGGTCATCGACGGATGCCCCCCCGGCCTGGAGCTCTCGGAAAACGACATCCAACCGGAACTCGACAGACGCCGCCCCGGCCAGTCAAAAATCGCCTCGCCCCGAAAAGAGACCGATACCGTCCATATCCACTCGGGCCTGTTCGAGGGCAAGACCACCGGAACACCTATCTGCATGATGGTCATGAACACCGATGCGCGCCCGGAAGCGTACTCGGAAATGTCCAAAAAATTCCGGCCCTCCCACGCGGACTTCACTTACACGATGAAGTACGGTATACGCAATTGGCAGGGCGGCGGCCGCGCCAGCGCTCGGGAGACGATCGGTCGCGTCGCCGCAGGCGCAGTCGCAAAAAAATTCCTCGCCCAACGGTTCGGGATCGACATCCTCGCCTACGTCCGGCAAATCCATAAAATCATCGTCGAAATCGACCCGGAACAGGTTAACCGTGAAATAGTCGAATCGAACATCGCCCGTTGCCCGGAACCAAACAAAGCTGATGAAATGATCAGCGTCATCGAACGAGTACGCAGCGAAGGCAACAGCGTCGGCGGTGTGATTGAATGCCTAACCCGCGGCGCGCCGGCCGGTCTCGGCGAACCGGTATTCGACAAACTCGAGGCCGATCTAGCGAAGGCGATGCTCAGCCTCCCCGCCACAAAGGGCTTCGAAATAGGCTCCGGATTCAGCGGTGTCACTATGACGGGCGCCGAGCATAACGACCCATTCCGTTCGAAAAACGGCCGCGTCTATACGGAATCCAATTTCTCAGGCGGCGTCCAAGGTGGTATCTCCAACGGACAACCCATCTTCTTCCGCGTCGCATTCAAACCGGTCGCCACCATCATGCGCGAACAAAAAACTGTGGATACCGACTTAAGAAATACAACCATCACCGCCAAAGGCAGACACGATCCCTGCGTCGTTCCACGCGCCGTACCCATTGTCGAGGCGATGACGGCGCTTGTGCTCGCAGATCACGCACTGCGCTGGAAGGCGCAATGCGGTTGAAAACCGGGGTTGACCATCAAATTACACTCAATCCTTTCCCAACCCGCCGAGCACGCCCTTTGCGACCTCCCAGACTTGCACAGCGGAACTCAGCTCCCGCGGCCAGTTCGCCTCCGTCGAGGTCATGAACACCTGCCCATTCGAACTCCGCGTCCGCTCGAGCAACGGCACAAGTCCCCGGCGCCTCTGCGCGTCCAGCTCGCCCATGACATCATCGATCAACAATAACGGCACGACACCATGCCGCTCTATCAGGCACTCGGCCTGCGCCATCTTCAGCGCAACCGCCAGCGTCCGCTTCTGTCCTTCACTACCGAACTGCGCCGCTGGTTTATCATCGAGGAACAATCTCAAATCATCCCTATGCGGTCCAACAACGGTGGTCTTGTACCTCGACTCGCGCGCGGCCGCTTGACGCAGCTCGACTTCAAAATCCGTCTTCGCGCTCGGCGCATATTCGACACTCAATTCTTCGAGCCCGCCGGAAATATGCGAATACGCCTTGCTCGCTATCGGCTGTAACCACGGCACGAGTCCATTCCGCCACCGCATCAATTGTTTCCCCCAATACAACAACTCGCTCGTGAACCCATCCAATGCCTTATAGTCGATTACGCCATGCTTGAGTAGCGCATTTCGCGACCGTAATGCGTGTGAATACCTTCGCAGCGCGCGCATGTAGCCGGGCTCGACCTGGGACAGAACAAGGTCCATGAACCGCCTGCGCGCCCGGCCCGGACCTTTGATCAAGTGAATATCCTCACTGCAGAAGGCAACCGCCCTGACCACGCCCATGAACTCACTCAACTTCCGCACCGGCCGGTCATCGAGCGTGATCTTTCGATCCTTCTGCGACCAATACATCCGCACCGAATGCTCGCCCACGCCTACCACGCCGCCGCCCACAAAGAAGCCCTTCGCCCCGCGCCTCACCACCTGACCGTTCGGTACACCCCGGAACGATCGCAGCGTAGCCAGTAGATAAATCGCTTCGAGCAGATTCGTCTTACCCTGACCGTTGCGACCGAGCACGAGATGAAAGCCGGGCGTAAAGTCCACGTCCAGCTTTTCGTAATTCCTGAAATCCCGCAGTCGTAAGCTCTTTAATAGCACACCAAAAGTAGGCTCGATAGTTGAGGGACTATTAGACGCACCACGTCATCCGGATCATATACATTTCGCAACATCCGGCATCGGCAATAAAAGGCATTATAAGAATTTTCAAACAGAAACTAAACCGCCGTCCCTTTCCAGCCCGCCATGCCGCACACTAAATTAAAATCCGAAATCCTGATCATGAAAGACGAAACAAATCCGTATACCGCGTCATTCCCACTCTATAGTAGCAGGCGGCTTACTGGAGATGTCGAGGCAAACACGGTTCACCCCCTTGACCTCATTGATAATTCGGTTCGAAATCCGCTCGAGTAATTCGGGCGGCAGCTTAACCCAGTCCGCCGTCATGCCGTCCTTGGACTCGACCACTCGCAATGCTATCGTGTAATCGTAAGTACGCTCGTCACCCATTACGCCGACACTGCGCACCGGTAGAAGCACGGCAAAGCTCTGCCAAACCTTGTAATACCAATCGGACGCCTTCATTTCCTCGATCACCACCTTATCGGCATTCCTCAACACTTCCAACCTGGAGGGTGTCACTTCACCAAGCACCCGCACGGCCAACCCCGGCCCGGGGAAAGGCTGTCTGTAAACCATCTCTTTGGGAAGACCAAGCTCGACCCCGAGCACTCTGACCTCGTCCTTAAACAGACACTTGAGCGGCTCGACCAGCTCCATGTGCATCTTCTCCGGCAACCCGCCGACGTTATGATGGCTCTTTATCAGCGCAGCCGGATTCCCGTCGATCGGCACCGATTCAATCACATCCGGGTATAACGTACCCTGTGCCAGAAACCTTGCGCCCCCCACCATCTCGGTGGCCTCCTGGAACACATCGATAAAGGTGTTGCCGATTATCTTGCGCTTCCGCTCGGGGTCCGTCACACCCTCGAGCAATTCAACGAATCTCGCCGAGGCGTCCACGTACTTGAGCCTGATATTGAAGTGGCGTCCGAAGACCTCCTGCACCACCTCCGCCTCGCCGGCGCGTAATAGCCCGTTATTAACGAATATGCATGTCAACTGTTCACCCACCGCCTCGTTAATCAACGCAGCGGCAACACTCGAATCAACACCACCGCTTAATCCAAGTATGACCCTCTCTTTGCCGACCTGCGACCGAATCTCGTCCACAGCCTGGTCGATGTAATGGCGCATTGTCCATTCCTCGCCGCAACCGCAGATGCGATGGACGAAATTCCCCAAGATAATATTGCCCTTCGGCGTATGCGCCACTTCGGGATGAAACTGGAGGCCATACACATCGCGTTCGGCCGAGGCAATGACCGCGTACTCGGAATTATCGGTGCGCGCAACTCCCTTGAACCCTTCGGGTAGCTCCGTTAAATGATCGCCGTGTGAATTCCAGACCTGTATAGATTCCGGCAATCCTTCCAGCAACGGACACGCCGGATCAGTAACCTGCAGCATACCCTTGCCGTACTCACGCCGTTGCACCGGTTCGACCTTGCCCCCGAGAAAATGCGCTATCAGCTGAAGCCCGTAACATATTCCCAACACCGGCACACCGAGCTCGAAAATCCCCGCGTCCGGCAACGGCGCATCCTCGGCATAGACATTCGCCGGGCCGCCGGTGAATATTATCCCCTTCGGCTTAACCGACGCAATCTTATCGACGGACATGTCATAGCGTCCGATCGTGCAGTATACCTTCGCCTCCCGAATACGCCGCGCTATTACCTGCGTATATTGAGAGCCGAAATCCAATATTAAAATATGATCCATCATCAATCCAGAAGTCCGGACTTTACCCGGATTCCGGTGAGAATTTCCAGAAAAAACACACACACCCTTGCCACCGTATGCTCACATCGTCACCGACACTTCAGCACCATTGTCCAATACGAAATTACTGCACACACGCCTGATAAACAGCAACGTTTAACAGAATAAACTGTCCTTGATACGCACAATCGCCCTGTAGTCGACGGAGCGCGGACTATTGCAATTTGTCACTGGCATCGACCCAAATCAGTCTTATTCACTCTCAGTCGTCACCTCACTACTCTCTGCCGTCACCTCACCGGTCTTCGGATCATAACTAAACTTCATACCGGACGGCGCCTGAGGGAGCTTCGGCATATAATCCTTCTGGACGATCTCGTTCAAATTAGTCGGCAACCTGCCCTCGCCCGCTTGGAACGTGCGAACGGCATTCTTCAAACTCGAAAGCCCCACAACCCTGATACTCGTCTTCTGCCCTTGCGCTACTGCGCCGAGGTAATCCGTCGGCGCCGTCAATGGATTCTCGCCGGCCTCAGCATTGGTCGTCTCGTTAGTTTGAGGCGGCGCGTTTGTATCCGGAGATTCGCCTTCTGTTTTCGATTGCTTCGCACAACCCACTGCAACAACAGCAACAACCAACATGAAAAAGAATAAGTGTTTCATATTTAAAATGTAAAAGAAACTGCGTGGAATTCAACCTTCAAATTTTCCGGCTATTTTAAAACTCTAAAGTGGCTTTCGTCATCCAAATCAAACTAGTTTCGTCCTATTTCCAGGTTTTGGAACGGCCCGGGTAAAGGATAAACGTGAACGGCGTGAACAAAGAAATTGCGTTCGAGTCCCTCAGACGAAGCGCCCAGTCGGCGAAGGATTCATTAATCGCCAAACAGCTTTCTAAATTCGTCCCTTGCCTCGACTTCTCTCCGACTCTCTCGGCAGGCGCTCGTCGGCTCACGAAAGACGAACTCGAAATACTCGCAAAAATTGGCATCCTCCTTCTTCTCCACCGGTTCCGCCCTACGCTCCCTGCACTGGTGCGCCGCTTTCAGATCGTATTGGGCACAATTCAGGCACACCTTCAGATCGTTTCCGCAGCTATGGCATCGATCGTTTCTCCCGGGTTGGCCGGAGAGCTTCCATTCCCATCCACAATTATAACAGTGACGTGTCATAGCAGAAATGTAATTATCGCCTTCAGGTAATTATCAGGTCAGCGCAACTCCATATTACATCATAATGAGCGCTTACTGCGAATGCTCGGGCGATTCAATCGTTGTTTTTCGCTTAATCTTTATTCTTCAGGCAGTGGGAGAACGTTGTCTTGTTGCTTTGGCTGCTCTTGGTACATACCCGGGCCGAGGTCGGACAAAGGATCACCGCTCCGGCTCTTTGCAAAGGCGCTGGCGCCCCAGTAAATGAGCAACAAGAGAACGATTATCCCTAATACCGGAAGAATAATACGCCAATTAATCTTCGAAAACTGGAGCATCAGGAAATCCAGGGTGCCGGAACGCTTTTCTCCGAGTCGCGGCGGCTCCCGGAATTTCTCGATTTGCCCCAATTCTTCATCCAGCTGACGCATTATTTGTTCCACGTCCAACTTTAACGTCTTTGCATACGTCCGAATGAAACCGCGAATATAAACAGTCGCAGAAAACACGTCGTAATCACCGGCATCGAGAGCGCGGACATGATTGGTCTTTATCTTGGTAACTTCCGCCACCTGATATATAGAAAGACCCCGCTCTTCGCGCGCATGTTTCAACTGTTCGGCAACCGTCGGCATCGTCTTTTAGAGAACAAAAAATATCGTATTAATGCAACTCTGTATTCCCGTAATCTTCTACGGTTGCGCCGCGCGTTCGTCCCGCGGCTTGGTAGTGTTAAGGAACCGATTCACGGCGTTTAGATACGCCCTGGCGCTGGCCTCGATAATATCCGTGCTCGCGCCTTTTCCGGGCACCAGTTCGTCGTCGCCGAAGTTCACCTTGATCGTGACTTCGCCCAATGCGTCCTTGCCGTGCGATACCGCTTGAATCGCGTATTCTATCAGTTTCCCGCTTGTCTTCGTCAACCTGTCTATCGCCTTCAAGGCGGCATCGACCGGACCATCGCCGGTTCCGGCGTCTTGGAGGTGTTCGAATTCCTTCGCATTCTTCCTCTTTTTCAACTTCACGGTCGCCGTCGGCACGGTATGATTTCCGCTGCAGACGGATATATAATCCAACTGCCAAGTCTCGGGCACGAGCGTTATCTGATCCCCCACAATGGCGGTCAAATCATCATCATAAACGAACTTCTTCTTGTCGCCGAGCACCTTGAACCTGGTAAAGACGGCCTCGACATCCTGTTCGGCAAGCTTGAATCCCAAATGCCGCAAGCGCTGAGAAAGCGCGGCGCGCCCGCTGTGCTTTGTAAGCGGCAATTCGGACAATCCCCATCCGACATCCTCGGGATTGATTATTTCGTATGTCTCGCGCTTCTTGATCACACCGTCCTGGTGAATACCGCTGGCGTGCGCGAAAGCGTTCTCACCGACGATCGCCTTGCTCCGCTGCACGAGCAAACCGCTCATTCGCGAAACAAGCCTGGATGAACGCACGATTTCCTTCGCATTGATCCCGCATTCGATATCGCCGAAATAATCGTTGCGTGTCTTGATGGACATAACAACCTCCTCCATGGCCGCGTTACCGGCGCGTTCGCCGATACCGTTTATGGTACACTCGACCTGGCGCGCACCCGCTCGAACAGCGGCCAACGAGTTCGCCACGGCAAGGCCGAGGTCATTATGACAATGCACGCTGATAACCGCCTTGCCGCTCCTAAACTCCGGGACTTCGTCATGGAGCCTACCGATCAATGCCGCGAACTCCTCGGGCACAGCCCAGCCTACAGTGTCCGGTATATTAACCGTAGTCGCGCCCGCGGCTACAACCGCCTTGCATACCTCGACAAGGAAATCCGGTTCCGTGCGTGATCCGTCCTCGGGCGAGAACTCCACATCCTTGACGTGCGACTTAGCCAGTTCCACTCCATTGACCGCCAACCGCAATATCTCGTCCTGCGCCTTACCGAGCTTGAATTCTCGATGTATCTTTGACGTAGCGAGGAACACATGAATCCTCGACCGTGTCTTACCCGCTGGTTTCACCGCCTCTGCGGCCACTTCGATATCCTTGGGCACACACCGCGCCAGGCCGGCTATCACCGGCCCCTTGATCTCACGCGCAATGGTATGCACCGCCTCGAAATCACCGTCGCTTATCACCGGAAACCCGGCCTCGATCACATCCACCTTCATCCGGGCAAGCTGTCTGCCAACCTGCAATTTCTCGCGGAGATTCATAGACGCGCCCGGACATTGCTCGCCGTCACGCAACGTAGTATCGAATATCGTTATCCTGTTCTTCTTCATATGCAACGCCTTATCTCATTTCCCGTTACTCCCGTTAAAAACAAAAAAAGCCCCACTACCTTCCTCCGGCAGTGGGGCTCTATTTAAAAAGACTTCACGGCTACACCCCAACTGCCACTCTGCCCAGAAGCAGAGCCTCGCTCAGTCGCAGTCGGAGTAGTAACTCACCCATCATGAGATTATCTATAACGCTTTTTTCATTCTAGGTCAATACCCTCATGTTAGTTTTCGGCAATTATAGTGAATTTCTTAAGCGTCGATTTCACATCAACGGTTCGCAGGCTGTTAAGCTGTTAAGCTGTTGGGTGGTCTGAGATTGGATATCGTTCCCGATGTCCGTGGTTTCCGTGGTCATATCTAAATTTTGTGATTCGAATTTATTCCTGCGTACACGTTCGCGTTCCCAATTCTGATTAATCACTCAGTGGTGCTATTCGAAAAACGGGAACGCGTACGTGTACGGGAACCGCAGGGATTGCGGAGCGCGGCTGTGTCCGAAGGATCAGCCGCAGCGGCTGCGAGCGCCACGGCTTTATTCGATTACCGAGGACAACGGCTTTTCGAGACTGCAGCGGCTGGCTTTCAGCACAGCCGCGCTCCGAAAAAACGACTTCACCAGATTACCAATCGTCTTTGCCTTTCAGAATCCCGCAGGGAGGAAATAGCCAAATATTTTGCCCCTGACGGGACAATTCCTTAATGAAATAGAATCCGAATTACCAAAATCACCGGGTATTCTGCTTGCCACGATAAATCGACTAAAATTAGTTTAAGGGATGATTGGGAGAATGAGAAATACGAATAATACAATTGTAAACGGCCCGGCGATACTCGTGCGTCCCGAATCGTATGTGGAACAAATGGATACGAACGCATTGTTCTTAAAACGGCAACCTCTGGAAGTCGAGCTCGGCAGCGGCGACGGGTCATTCCTTGTCGAATACGCCCGCATGCATCCTGAACGTAACTTCATCGGCGTCGAGCGGCTCCTCGGCAGGATCAAAAAGCTCGATAAGAAAGGCCGGCGCGCGGGTCTGACCAATCTCAAGGCAATAAGCATTGAAGCGGGTTACTTCATCCAATACTTGTTACCATGCGCAGTAGTGAGCACACTCCACGTCTATTTCCCCGATCCATGGCCGAAGAAGAAGCACAGGAACCGGCGGCTTATAAGCGCGGGATTCCCGGGCCTTGCCAAACGCGTGCTTGCACCAGGTGGAATCTGCTATTTTCGTACCGATTCAGAAGATTATTCGGAACAAATCTCGTTGGTGTTTTCCGAAAGTCCGGATTTCAAAAGAACCGAGACACCCTGGGAACTGGCCGATATTCAAACAGATTTCGAAAAAGAATTCCGCTCCGAAGGCAAAAATGTGCATTACCACGCTTACGAACTGGCCTCATAAACGCCCTCCAACAAACGGCGCTGCGCCCGATATTAGAGACTACACGTCAATAACATCATCATCGTCCCTGCGTATCCTACGCCTGGAAGACCCCCGATAATTACCGAAGACAACCGTACCTTCCTGCTTTCCGATGAATATATTTATAATAAACGATACGATACCGATAACTATCCCTCCCCATAAGGCGGCCGAGAAGCTTGTCACATGAAACGTCTTCATCAAGCCGCCGACCAGGTACAACAGGAATCCATTAATAACGATCAGGAATAGTCCGAGTGTAACCACTACGAGGGGCAAGGCGATAATCGTGAGAACCGGTCTGACAAATGAATTGAGCAAGCCCAAAAGCAGCGCCGCCACCAACAGGCTCGCAATCCCGTCGTAGGTTATGCCTTCGACCACATGGGCCGCGACGAGTACACCCACGGCGGTAGCACACCATCGTTGTATGAAATATCTCACGTTAAACTCCTGATCACGATAATTCAGCCGCAACCTCTTCCGCCAATCTATTCAACCTCGATACTTCGGAAGGGAACAGGTATTTCTTATCCAGACCATTAAAGACTTCCAGTGCTTCGTCAAACTTTTGTTTTTTGTACATCAAATAAAACCTGCACAGGTCGTAATTTGCGCGCAGCGCCGGTTCCAATGCTTCGGGGCGGATTCCCGACAACATCTCGGATGCGGCCAAAATCCGCTGATTCAACAATAAGGCCAAACAATGATTCAACCTAGCCGGCACAAACGCGGGCATCTTAGTCACAGCATCGAGCGTCAACGCCAACGCCTCCCCCAACCTTTCCCGCTTCAACATCAACATGATAGCATAATTCAACTTGTACTCCAAATTCCCGGGTGCGATCTCGATAAGACATTCGGCGGCTTCTATGCATACCGATTCATTCTTGATTTTACCTGCGGCCGAAAACATGGTTTCCCAGAACATTGCGCTGCCACTCATGCGCGGCCTCATTTTATCGAGGATACGATAAGCCTCCTGCTCATACCCCATGCCGGTCAGCGCCTCGGCAACGCGCACTCCCACGCGCGGTATGTCATAACGCATTGCGGCGGCTTTCTCGATATACTCGGCGGCCGACATGTCGCGTCCCACGGCATGCGCCGCACGCCCCTGGAGATAATAGCTATAGGCGGTCAAACAGGTATCATCACGCCGACGGTTCCTCATTTCGACGGCGAACCGCTCGACTTCATCCCAGTCTTCAGTCTCGACCAACAAATCACCGTAGGCCACCCATACCAATGATTGCGACTCGAAGAGCGAAAGATATCGTTTGAACCACTCCTCGGCGCTCTCCTTTCTACCAAGCTCGAAATACAGATCGAGTATATCTACGAATTCTCGCGGCGAATCGGGCACGAGCGAGACATCATCTAAAACATCCAGCGCCGCATTAGTCCGTCCCATAGATACGTACAACCGGCATAATCCAACATGATCGATCAACCGGTCTTTACCCGCATTCTCCAAAACGCGCAATGCAATACGATAATCGTCGATATCCCCCAGCTCCACGCAAACTCGAGCCATCAACCGCGCCGCCGTCACTCGGTACTTACCCTCGTCAACCGCGTCCGACAAAACATTCCATGCCGATCTCCCCGTCTCCGCACCTCCGCGAATCGCGTCCACTGCGTGACGATACAACATCAGCTCGGTATCTTCGCGGATTGTTGTATCCGCCTTTTCCCACTCGAAAACGAACTCGTCGAAAAGCCTCGAATCGAAGAGTGCGATCAAGTATTTCTTTTCCAAAAAATTCGATCTTTCACCATCGAATCCACTTGCATACCTGCGAATAGCATCGCGACTCCGATATTTATCGAACAATCCTACAACCGCCTCGAGATCGTGTATATTTGTGCCGCTCAATTTCAGAAGCCACCGTGAATAGTTGACTACATCCGGGAAAAGTGTGACCTCGTACGGCATCATCGCGAGGTTGGTAACCGTGTTCTGCAAAACCGATATATCACCCGGATTATTCGCCAATGCGATCCTTAACGAAAACAACGCCTCCTCGTACCGTCCATCCGCCATCTGATCTACTGCCGTGTTTTCCAATGCGCGTGCTTGCAGGATATCCAGAACACTGACTCGAACCAAAGGCGTGAATCCGGTCGGCGTCGTCCGCCATACCTTCAAAAACATGCCGAATACAACCAACAGACACAACACCACTAACGACAACACATACGCGAATCTGATCCTTAATCTGCCGAACACCAACATAATCAATTCATATTATAGTTTATAATATTTTGATTATAATTCTAAAAAGCAAGCAGAGCAATAGTTTTTTCTTCATTGGATTCTCCCGTCGATATAGTTTATTGCTTTTCGAACCGGCATGTATTACTATATTTTGCGGTTTGTATTTCAAAAAATGCAAACCAGATTTCAGCTTCGTGGTTCACGAGATGGCGCTATGGCAAGCGATGTTGCAAAACCGCCGACACTCGCAGACCCTGTCATACACACAGGCGAACAGGCAGCCGCATCAGTCGGCACAGCTCGTTACATCTACGGAATTAAGTATTAAACATTATGGAATGGTTGATTGATCTATTTCAAAACGAATCGGTTGCGCATGCGGTACTGATTTTAAGTCTCGTGGCTGCGACGGGTTTTCTCCTGGGCAGCATTCGTGTTTATGGAATCAGCCTCGGCGTAGCGGGTGTACTCTTTTCAGGTTTGATATTCGGTCACCTAGGATTCAGGATTAACCCACAGGTAATGGAGTTCGCGCGTGAATTCGGTCTTATCCTCTTCGTATACACCATAGGCATGCAGGTAGGGCCGGGCATATTGGCGTCTTTGAGGCGACAGGGCCTGCCGCTGAACATAATGGCGGCCTCGATCGTATTCCTTGGTGTCGGCATAACGATCGCATTGAGTTACCTGGCGGGCATCGACATGAGCGTTGCGGTAGGCTTATTCTCGGGAGGCACGACCAACACACCGGCACTCGGCGCCGCGCAGCAGGCGTTGAAGGACCTGCCCGGCGTCACGGGGAACACACCTTCTATGCCGGGGCTCGGGTACGCCATCGCATATCCTTTCGGGATCATCGGCATTATACTTGTCATGGGCTTGATCCGGTTCTTCTACAAAATCACGCCTTCGGTAGAGGCAACCTCATTTTCCAAGGAACTGGCCTCGACCACTCCGAAGCTGTCTACGATGAACCTGGTGGTCGAAAATCCGAATCTTGACGGACTGCCCATCAATAAAATACCCGGCCTCGACGAATCGGGCGTGATTATTTCAAGGGTTTTCAACGGTCAAGCCATCCAAATCGCCACACCGGATACTGTTGTTAAGCGCGGCGACGTAGTCCTCGTAGTCGGGCCTAAAGACGAGCTCGAGAAGATTCAGTTGATAGTTGGAACGAGGTCGGACATGGACTTACGCAGTCTGCCGAGTACTTTGACCACGCGCCGCGTTGTGGTAACAAGAAAAGAAGTGTTGGGTAAAACAGTCGACGAATTGCAATTGCCGGCCAGGTTCGGGGTTACAATAACAAGGATCAGCCGCGCCGGGGTGGAATTCACACCCACACAGGACTTCGGATTTCAGTTCGGCGACACCGTCTTAGTCGTCGGCGACAAAGAATCCATTAAAAAGGCCGCCGATGTACTCGGGAATTCGCCCAAGCAATTGAACCATCCGCAGGTAGTTCCGATCTTCGTCGGCATCGCGTTAGGCATTATTATCGGCAGTTGGCCGTTGAACATCCCACATGTACCCGCGCCCGTGCGCCTCGGTCTCGCCGGCGGCCCGCTACTTGCCGCTATTATCCTCAGCCGAATCGGACGCATAGGACCGCTGATCTGGTACATGCCGCTGAGCGCCAACTTCATGCTGCGCGAGGTTGGAATCGTCCTGTTCCTCGCATGCGTCGGCATCAGCTCCGGCGACCGCTTTGTCGAGACATTAACACAGGGTAACGGGTTTTATTGGATGGCATGCGCATCGCTGATCACTTTTCTACCACTGGCCATCGTTGGATTCATCGCGCGCGCCGTTTACAAGCTCAATTTCGTGAGCGTATGCGGTGTCTTATCGGGGAGCATGACCGATCCGCCGGCGCTTGCCTTCGCCAATTCGATGGCCGGCTCCGACGCGCCTTCTATCTCCTATGCAACCGTGTATCCGTTGACCATGCTCTTACGCGTTGTATCGGCGCAATTACTGGTATTAATCTTCATTTAGCGGGGTATTTTGTTAATAACGACAAACATCCGATGCATTTATCCCGGACACGTATGCATGCGCGCCGTATTCCATGATTTGATTTTTTTGAGATAAAAAGGCATAAAGCGAGTGTGAGGACGGATGAATTTGATTATAAGCTGCCCGAAGAGCTGATAGCCCAGTCGCCCGCCCAACGCCGGGACATGTCGCGGCTGCTTGTCCTCGACCGAAACTCGGACGGCGTCCGTCATCGAGAATTCAGGGATATCCTCGATTACCTGAATCCGGGAGATTTGCTTGTATTCAACGATTCACGCGTCATCCATGCCAGACTCAAGGCGGTCAAGCATCAAAGCGCCGGCCGCATCGAGGTGTTTCTGGTCGAAGAAAACGCACGGAACGACTGGTGGACACTGGTGCGCCCCGGCAAACGCGTCCGCGAAGACTGCATCCTCGAAATCCTCAATCCGGATGACTCGGGCTCCGGCATTTACGCGCGAACCGTCGAAATCGATCACACCGGTCGCAGACGTATGGTGTTCAGCGGCACGGACAATCTCATGAACGACTTGGAGAATATCGGACAAATCCCGCTTCCGCCTTATGTCAAACGCGCACCGAATACGGGACGTATCGACGACGCGCAAAGATACCAGACGGTCTATGGCCGCGTCCCCGGCTCAGTTGCGGCGCCGACGGCGGGACTCCACTTTACGCAGGGGATTCTGAACGAGCTACGGGATAAAGGCGTTGAATCCTGTTTCGTCACACTCCACGTCGGGCCGGGCACGTTCACACCGGTCAAGGCCGACTCGGTTGAAAACCACTCGATGCACGAGGAACGGTATTTCCTCGACCCCCACGCCGCGCGCTCGATCCAGCAGGCACGCGACGAAGGCCGGCGCGTTATCGCCGTCGGCACAACCTCCGTCCGCGTGCTGGAAAGCGTCGCCCTCGAACATGGCGGTCATATTATGCCGGCCTCCGGGAAAACACGGATATTCATACATCCGCCGTTCGAGTTTAAGGTAATCGACGGAATGCTCACGAATTTTCATTTACCTAAATCAACACTCCTAATGCTCGTGTGCGCGTTTGCCGATCCGAACGGTGTTCGGGGAAAAGAACTAGTCCTCGATGCCTACCAACAAGCGGCGGCAAAACGTTACAGGTTTTACAGCTACGGCGACGCAATGCTCATTATTTAAAACCGTATTACGCGAAAATGGAAGAATCTAAACACCCCCTTACAGCAAGGAAACAGATACACGGAGGCGACCAACCCGGACGTCGACGGCCGTTTGTTTTCGTCAATATGTGTATGTCCGCCGACGGCAAGATCGCATCCGCCAACAGGCGTATAAAGACATTCGGCAGCGGTCTGGATCGGCGACACCTGCTCGGACTCAGGGCTGAGGCCGATGCGGTGATGGCCGGGGCGCGAACCGTGGACTGCGAACCCGTAAACCTAGGCCCGGGTCCCATGAAGTACCGAAAAAAACGCCTCCGCCACGGCCGGCGCGAGTTTAATCTCCGTGTAATCGTATCCGGCACGGCATCGTTGAATCCAGATTCAGAGATTTTTATGCACCGGTTTTCACCAATAATAATCGTTACATCGCAGAATGCGGATGAACGGAAGATCGAACGCCTGCGCAAGCGCACGGATCACGTCGCTGTATTCGGCACATCGCAGGTCGATCTTCACAAAACCCTTGAATGGCTGAGGCGAGAATGGAAAGTGGAACGCCTCTTGTGCGAAGGCGGGGCTGAACTGAACTCCGCCTTGCTTAAAGAAGGCCTCGTCGACGAACTGCATCTGACTATCTGCCCGGTGATCGCCGGCGGCCGAAACGCGCCGACCATCGCCGACGGAACGGGTATCACGGAGTTATCAGAGGCGCTCCTGCCGAACCTCGAATCCGTACGCCGCCGCGGCGACGAGCTGTTTTGCGTGTTCAGTTTCCAGCGCACGTGAAGGTGTAGCCGCGCCCCCTATTTTTAGCTATAATTCAGCAAAAATATTATTCAGTCTCGTCCATATCGATATCTTCACGTCCGCTTTCAAGCGGTTCGGATATCACGTGTTCCTCATCCAGCCATTTGCCCAAATCTATCAACTTGCACCTCTTCGAGCAGAACGGCCCGTACGGCGTGGCAAACCAATCGCCTTTCTTACCACAAGACGGACACTTTACTTTCCGTATCTTTTTCATCCTCGAGAACTAAAAATGTTCCTTTTTTGTTCGACGTTTCCGGTTTTTCAGTAAATATTATTGTAAATAGACATTCAATCAAACGGGATTTAAACATTTAGAGAAAACGTGGTTTAACAGAAAATAGCCGTGTACCAGGAATACTTCGGTTTAGAATCACCGCCTTTTGACATAACACCGAACCCGAAGCTGCTTTACTTCAGCGCCAACCACCGGGAGGCGTTCAACCATATTATGTTCGGCGTTCGCGAAAGGAAAGGTTTTATCCAGCTCACCGGCGAAGTCGGTTGCGGCAAGACCACCCTGTGTCGTGCTATGCTGGATCAGCTCGACAGTCATTATTGCACTGCCCTGATCCTTAACCCTATCCTCGACCCAAAACTTCTGATCAAATCCATTGCGATAGAATTCGGCCTCCAGGTCAAAGGAATGGATGGATTGGAGATCATGGCCGCACTGAACGAGTTCCTCCTCGAGCAAACAGCGGCGGGAAAAGAACCTGTACTCGTGATAGACGAGGCCCAGGACCTGGACTTCGGCCTCCTCGAGCAAATCCGCCTGCTGTCCAATCTCGAAACGGACGAACAAAAGCTCCTCCAGATCGTCATCCTCGGACAACCGGAGTTGCGTCATAAACTAAACGACTCACGGTTGCGCCAATTACGCCAACGCATAACCATACGCTACCACCTCAACCCTCTTCGCTACCACGAAATCGGACGGTATATTCAACACCGCCTCTCGCTCTGCGGCGCAAACGGCGTCCCGGATTTTACGTCGGCGGCGCTCTGGCGCGTCTACCTTTATTCCGGAGGGATACCACGCTTGATCAATGCAATAGCGGATAAATGCCTCCTCGCCTGCTTTGTGAAACAAAAGGAACGTATCGACTATCGCACAGTCGGCCTTGCCATCCGTGAACTCGAAGGGAGATTATAATCATGAGCCTTATAAATGACGCACTGAAACGTTTGAGCCAATCAAAGAAATCGCGTGACCCTGCAGACGATTCACAACAACCGCCGCCGCTGATCCCGGTCGATGAACACGAAAAAAGGAATTTTTTCATCCTCTTCGTCGTACCGTTCACGCTCGTAATTTTAATAGCCACCGGCGCATGGATATTCTGGCCCGAGAACGCCGGCCGGCAAGAGCAGGACGGCGACCAAACCAAACTCGCCTCCGCCGACAACGGAAAAACAAATGCGCCCGCCGTTACAAATCAAACACCCGCCACAACCGATAATTCCCGAACAAGCCCGACACCATCCGCCGAAAAAACCAACGTTCAAACACCGGCTCAGACAAACCTCATTCCAAAAACCACCCAACAGACGAACGTACCCGCGAAAACGAACCTACAACAATCAGTAACCAATATCGCCTCCGCTACGACCACAAATGCGCAAACGCCCTCCACAGCAAACGCGCAAACCCTCACCAACGCCTCCGCAACGAACATGTTCACCACCACCCCAACGCAACCGTCATTCCCCGACCTAACGCTACAAGGCATTTTTTACGACTCGACAAATTCCTCGGCCCTGATAAACGGACGTACCCTCAAGATTAACGACAAAATCAAAGGAGTCCGTATCGACAACATCGACGCCTACAGCGTCACAATCGAACTCGACGGCGATAAAAAGCGCATTTTCCTACGCTGATTGATACCATTGCAGGCTCTACAGGGCGCCAAAAAAACTGATATACCGGAAAAATCAGTACCGATTAATTGCTTGAAACTCATTAATCCGGGTGCACTCCCAACGTAACACTGATCCTCTTCCGACCATTCGACAATCTTTACATATTTTGCGCTGTCTTTCATTTCTTTAACTCCTCCACGGCCGAGCGCACCGCCCGCACCGGGTATTGCTTTGAATCATCTCCAAGCTTACCCGAAATTGTCACCGGCTTCCGGAGTTTCGTATGAACAAAATTCCTATGACTCCCCTTGCCGCCACGATTCACAAACCAGCCTTTTCCAATTCGCGGATTAAATCAATTCCGTTCGCTCCGCTCACATTTATCAGGATTATGGGGTAAGGATTATCTCACGCCCTGCCGTTTCGTTCCCACAGTATCAGAAAAAGGTAGTAATGCGAAGGGCGATAAGTTTTTTCATTGCTCCGGCTCGGAGCAATGAAAAATTCATAACTCTGCGCCTCTGCGCCTCTACGCCTCTGCGCCTCTGCGCCTCTAGCGAGTCATCGAGCGGGCGAGAGATATAAAATCCTTAATCCACACCCCTTAATCCAGCATAACAGCTCAACACCTGCAAGAACGACATCCCCAGGAACTTAGCTAGAACTGAATGACCCTGAGATCAAAACCCCGGGAGACGATTTATTGCTTTTCAAATCTGGAATTACCCATAAAAATAGGGCTCCTATGAAAAAGCCTTCAGATCAAACCAAGATAAGCCGGCGCGGATTCATTGGAAGCGCGGCGGCGGCATTCGCCACAATCAATTTCGTCCCAGGCCATGTACTCGGCCTGAACGGCGCCACATCGCCGAACAATAAACTCAATATCGCAGGCATCGGTGTCGGCGGTCGTGGTTCCAATGATATCGACGAGGTCTCCAGCGAAAACATCATCGCATTGTGCGATGCCGATTGGCGCAGGGCCTCGGGGACTTTCGACCGGTTCCCGAAAGCCAAGAAATATCATGACTTCAGGAAGATGCTCGATAAGGAAAAGGACATCGACGCAGTGGTGGTGGCCACGCCCGACCACTTCCATGCCGTGGCCTCCATGCAAGCGATTAAAATGGGCAAGCACGTGTATTGTGAGAAGCCGCTCACTCACGACGTTTATGAAGCCAGAAGAATCGCCGAAGCCGCACGCAAGCATAAAGTCGCCACGCAAATGGGTAACCAAGGCCAGGCTTCCGAAGAAACCAGGCGCCTCTGTGAAATGGTCTGGGACGACGCTATCGGCCCGGTTCACGAGGTTCATATCTGGACGGATCGTCCGCTTCGCGGCGTGTTCGGCGTCTATTGGCCACAGGGCATGGAGCGCCCGAGCGACACGCCTTCCGTACCCGACGGCCTCGATTGGGATATCTGGCTCGGCCCGGCACCCGAGCGCCCCTACCATCCGGCGTACCTCCCGTTCAAATGGCGTGGATGGCTCGACTTCGGCACCGGCGCACTGGGCGACATCGGATGTCACGTGTTCGATCCCGTCTTCAGAGCGCTCAAGCTTAACCACCCCACCTCCGTTCAGGCCTCATCCACTCATGTAAACAACGAATCATATCCATGGGCGTCCATGGTCACTTACGAATTCCCCGCCCGCGGCGAACTGCCGCCCGTCAAACTTACGTGGTACGACGGCGGACTCAAACCGCCCAGGCCCAAAGAATTGGAAAACGGACGCGAGCTCGGGGTCGGCGGCCGCATCCTCGTCGGTGAAAAAGGCAAAATCCTCGGCACGAATATCATACCGGCCGCAAAAATGCGGGAATACGGCAACCCCCCAAAAATGCTCCCGCGCTCGATCGGACACCATAAGGAATGGATCGAGGCCGCCAAAGGCGGAAAACCCGGAGGTTCCAACTTCGACTGGGCCGGGCCGCTGACCGAGGTCGTCCTCCTAGGCAACATCGCACTCCAGAAAGAGCTCAGGGAATTGATGTACCGGAACAAGCTCCAGTGGGACGGCAAAAACATGAAGTTCACCAACATCACCGAAGCAAACAAGTTCATCCGCAGAGAATACCGGCAAGGCTGGTCATTATAAACCCGTAACGCCGAAGCGGCATTATCACCGGGAAGGGATAAGACGGCGCACATCGTCTTATCTCTTCCATTTATGTATCCCCTCTAAAAAACACCAGCCGGCAAACCCTTTTTTTTTAAATCCGAAACAATAAACCCTCAATATCCGTCGGTTCCATTTAACTGCACTGAGTTTGCTTCCGGCGGTGCGGAGTCTTGGATTACTTCCTTCCTCTGCTGACTCCATGAAACCAGCGCGGCCCCGATCATAATCAGCACCACGCCCGTCCATCGCAGCGAAGAGACCTTTTCATGAAGAAAAACGCTTGCGGCCAGCGTCGTCAGAACAAATCCCAGCGAAGTCAGCGGCCAAATGAAGCTCACCTCCGCGCGCGCCATCAATATAAGGATACCCGCAAAAAAGAGCGCCTCAAAGAATATGCCGAGCCATATTTTCTTATTGACTATTCCGGACTTGACCGTCTCCGCCACACCGGCGGGAGTAATACTCGCCGGCGCGTCGATTTCCTTCAGCCCTTTACTGAGAAAAACCACACCTATCGCCTCCATTACCAGGGCGGTTACTAAAATCATCAATAACTTAACCATGCGTTAAATCCTGATAACGAATTAGACCGATGTCGAGCGTTTTGATCTTTTCAATAACCCGAGTATCCGTTAGCGCCGAAAATTCATTCCGCGCGGTTTCCATGCATGGATGCGCATAGAATTCTAATACCCGCCCCGGCACACGGTGTATCACGGATAGCAAACGGCCGAGATATTCCGAATCGACGCGACCCGTCTGGAGCAAACCGAAAACCGCGTTTGCGTATTTGATACACGCTTGGCCCAGGCGTTTCCGGGCATAACGCGCGAGTAATCCGAAAATGAGGGCATGACTCAGCCGGTAGAAATAGTGTCCACCGGAAATGCGAAGATTCAACATCAGCGGTTCGCGCGTTAGACGAACGGCCTTTATCCGCCGTCTTTCGGCATTGCGGAGTAGTATCCGGAGAATGACGGGATGCAGATGGATATTCAAGTGTCCGTTCACATGATCCAATTTCAATCCGGTGGCCTCGAACTTCTCGAACTGCGCCGATACCTCGGATTCGAGCTGCGGCGCAAGCGCCGGGTTCGCGAAGTATCTAAGTCCGGCAAGAACCGGTTTATCATCAAAACTTCCATCGTCGCCGACAAGTCCCGGTATTTGCGAGCGTTCAAGCGCCGGGCGCCCGCATGCGAGTGTCAAATGCAGGCCTACGCCCAATCCGGGGTTCCGCCGCGCTATTTCGACGGCCTCCATCGCGGCATCACCGTTCACCATCAGACTCGCTGTTGTCAGAATCCCCCGGCAATGCGCGAGTTCGACGGCCTGATTGACGCTGGAAGACTTGCCGAAGTCATCGGCGTTGACAATAAGGCTGACCCCTTTATTGTCATGCATCCTCGCCATAGAGCCGTGTCCCCGCGTTCAACCGCACATGCAACCATGTGCCTATGATAATAGCGAGCTTGCGCGGCTTCGTTAGACGAACACGGCGATTATCGAAAACACGAAATCCGGTGCTCCTCATTTTTCGAAGTAGCCGCCAATACACCGCGCCCATCAGCTCGGCCGCGATCATGGAGCGTCTCTCCTCCGGCGGTAACAAATCCCCGGCTGCGGTGTAAAAACCTGCAGCCCTATCCGCCACACTTCGCGCCAAGGCCGAGAATCGCTCCGAATACACCGACTGCAATATATCCTCTTCCGTTACACCGAATGCCTTCATATCATCCAGCGACAGGTAAATCCTATCGCGTTGCGCATCATCCCGAATATCCCGGAGGATATTTGTCAACTGCAACGCCCTGCCGAGGGCGACCGCATAATCCTTACAACGCGGATTCTCATACCCGAATATCTCAATGCTCAACAAGCCGACGACGGAAGCAACCCTATAACAGTACAAATCCAGCTCCTTGCGGCTGTTGTAGCGTTTCTTGCCCAAGTCCATTTCGACCCCTTTGAGGAGTTCATCGAACAACTCGAACGGCAGGTTGTATTTCCGGACGAACGGTTGGAGCTCTTTGTTTATCCGGATCCCCGGTTCGGCGCCCGAAAAAATCCTTGAAACGTCCTCTCGCCACTCGGCCAACCTATCGCGCCTTTCGGCCTCCTCAGGACCCTCCTCGTCTGCAATGTCATCGACTTCCCTGCAAAAGGCGTACAACGCGGTCATTGCGCATCGTTTTTCCCTGGGCAAAACAATAAACGCCAGAGCGAGATTGGATGCGCTCCGGCGCGTGACGCCCTTGCTGGTATCCAAATTCATGAAGAACCGCCCCCTTTATTCTGTTTGGCCGGCGGCAGTCCCCCGGTTTCCGAAAGGGTTGGATTCCGAGTTCTGTGGTCTCGGCGTTTACGCCTTTTCCGGCGCTTATGCGATGACGTCTCTTTCGAGCCGCCGGACGTATCGTGTTTATTCGTTCCGGAGCCCGAACTGTGGTGCTTGTGATAGGAACGTGTCGAGCGCCTTTCCTGTTTCGCAACCACCGATCTACGGACAATAATCAACAAAATCACCGTAACCACGCCGATCGCCAAAAGAACGAGTCCTGTGTCACGTAACGCCATCCACATGTCGCCACCCACCGATTCCGATCCCGGCAACAGCGGATCGAATCCAAGCAGGAAAGAAAAAAATATATTATCCGGATTCATCTCAAGAATTCACCTTTAAAGGTATAACCACATCATTATCCCTCGTGGATTCCATATGGACGTTAAGTTTCTGGAGCCTCTCCACCAGGTTTTCTTTTGAAATCTTTAATTGTGCGGATGATTTTGTCAAACTAAATCTATTTTGCTCGAGCGCACGCAAAATTATTTCCTTTTCCTGCACGGATAAAATCTCTTCCAAACCGAAACTCGGCGGCATGCCATCATCGGACTTGCCTAATTTCGATTCGATCCGGAAGTCCGGTAAGTGATCGGCGTTGATTTCGCCTTGGGTCTCGAGTATTACGGCGCGTTCTATCACGTTTTTCAATTCCCGGATATTCCCCGGCCAATGGTGTGACTTGAGTTTTGCGACTGCATCATCGGCAAGTTTCTTGACGGGTTTGTTCATCGAAATACTGAACTGATTGATAAAGTGCTCGGCCAACAAGAGAATGTCATCACCTCTCTCCCTAAGCGGCGGCGAACGGAGTTGCACTACGTTCAATCTGTGAAACAGGTCTTCGCGGAATAAGTTCTCGCGGATAGCGTGCACAATATCGCGGTTCGTGGCGGCAATAAGCCTGACATCGACGCGGCGTTCCTCGTTGCCGCCCACGCGTGTGAACGAACCGTCCTCGAGAAACCTGAGCAATTTCGCCTGCAACGGCCGGCTCATATCTCCTATTTCGTCGAGGAAAATCGTCCCCTGGTCGGCCTCCTCGACACGACCTGTCTTCTGCTTATGCGCGCCGGTGAACGAGCCTTTCTCGTGTCCGAACAGCTCGCTTTCGAGAAGCATTTCCGGGATAGCGGCGCAGTTGATACGCACATACTTGGCATTGGCGCGCTTGCTAAGGGCGTGGATCGCACCCGCGACGAGTTCCTTTCCGGTACCGCTCTCGCCGAGAATAAACACCGTCGCATCCGTCGGGGCCACCGTCTTTATCAGCTGTTTGAGCTCGTTGACCTGTGGACAATTACCAATAATTTGATCGAGCCGGTAAACCTGACCCGATCCGGCGCGGAGGTCGATATTCTCCTTTATCAACTGGTACCTCTCGGCGCAGCGGGTTACGGCATGAATCAGCTCCTCCGGCGCAAACGGCTTGGCCAGGTAATCAATAGCGCCGGCCTTGATTGCCTCTACAGCGAGTTTGGGCGTAGCATAGGCGGTAATGATCAGCACCGGAAACTGCGGCCATCGTTCCTTCACCTTTTCAAGGAACTCGTAACCGCTCATCCCACCAAGCCTGGCATCGGCTATCGCCATGAAGAATTCGTCGGTCTTTAAAAGTTCCAACCCTTCCTCGGCGGACTCGACGGCGCGAGTCTCGTACCCTTCCTCGGACATAACGGTCTGGAGTGAGAGCCGCATGTTCTTCTCGTCGTCAATAAGTAATAATGGTGGCAGTTTCGGTTTCATTTTCGTATACTCATGATAGACCTTGCCGGTATCTTCAATATAAATTTCGTGCCGGTATCCGGAACGGAATTGATTTCGACGGTTCCGCCGTACATTTCAATATTATGCTTAACGATCGCCAAGCCCAAGCCCGAACCCTTCTCTTTATTTGTAAAATACGGTTCAAAAATCATATCACGCAACTCTTTATTTATTCCCGGCCCGTTATCGGAGATAGTGATTACCACCGAGTAATTCTCGCCGCATTCCGCGCTTATCTCGATCCGCCCGACACCGTTCATCGCCTCCCTTGCATTCTGCAGCAGGTTCACCAGGATTTCGTTCAAATGCACGCGTTGCATAAGTAATATAGGCAATACCGGCGCATAATTACGAACCACTTCGATACTATATTTCACTGCCTGCGGAAAAACTTCTTCCACCACGCGGTCTATCTCTTCGGTAACGTTCAAGCGCTCGACCCGTCCCTCAGTCAGCCGCGCATAACCCATCAAATCCGTAATAATCCTGTCGGACCTGTTGATCTCCTCGCGTATGATTTGAATCTGCTGGGTAATAGTCGATTTCCCTTCCTTAACATTGCGCTGAAGAGTAAACGAGGCGTTATTTATTATCCCGAGTGGATTCTTCAGTTTATGAGCGATCTCGGCCGCCAACCGACCGGAGGCGCGGAGTTGCTCCTGTCGGAGTGCAAACTCGCGGGCCTCCTCTTCGGCCTTGCGTTGTTTATCGAACAACAGCTGAATCCCATAACAACAGGCCGTCAAAAGGAGCAAGAGCGCAAGCCTCAATATCACGGATTCGGTCGTATCCCCACGCAAATTTTCAAAATACATCTGCCGTTCGTAAAACAGAAGACCGATGTCCGTCCTGAACATCAGATCGTCCAATGCGCCGGCCAAAATAAAACTCAAACTTACGATTAAGTTCAGTAATATCTGCATCGACGCCAGCGGAATACTGACCGAGTTCCGCGCTATCATGCCGAGGTACACCCAGAATAAAATACTCTCGTATCCACCCGTCTGAGAGGTAAGGATCACCAGCGCAAGGACGTCTATTATCGCCACGATAAAAACAATCCACCTAACCAATCGCAGCGGCAGCTGGTCGATACCGAGCATGATGAATGCGATCCCCACATTCAAAAATAGATATAGGAGAAGGAATCTCTGAAAAAACTCGAGCACATGCTCGCGCATGCTCACCATACCGACAAGCCATTGGGAATAAAATAGGAAATAAAAGACGATGGCAATGAAAACACCTTTGACCGGCAATACAATATTCCGCTCCACGATCCGAATACGCGTCAGCTGATTCTCCGTATCGGGTTCATCGGTGATAAACCAGTTCTTTAAGTTTTCCCAATGACGCCAGTTCATTTAAGCGCAATAAAGATATATTACATCAACCCCTCGAAATCTCCAGGACACGTTCGGCGATTTTGTCAACCGGCCATAAACGCCCTATCCCTTCATATCCACAGGAAAGCATCCCTTCGTCGGGCCCGACAAATTCGACACCGCGTTCGCTAAGCGTAGCAACGTTTTGCTTTGTAGCCGGATTGAGCCACATCTTCCCGTTCATCGCCGGCGCTATCAGTATCTTCGCGTCCGGATTCAAGGCCAACGCCGTGCATGTCAGCAGGTTATCTGCCAAGCCGGCCGCGAGTTTCGCTATGGTATTGGCGGTAGCCGGGGCGATCAGGAGTATATCGGCGATATCCGCAAGGTTAATATGTTCCGGCTGTAATTCAGGGCTATCGCCGAACATATCCATGCCGACGCGATGCCCCGTCAGTGTCGCCAGCGCATGGTGCGTAATAAACCTCCGAGCATCCGGCGTCAATATCGCGTACACGTCACAGCCGCTCTTGGACAGCATACTCGCCAAATCCACGGCCTTGTGCGCCGCAATAGACCCGGTAATACCAAGGATGACATTCGTAGTATCCATAATTCAGCGAATCTTTTCTATTATGGTTTCACTCGGCACTTCATATTTCGGAACTGATGATCTTCGTCCTATGCGCACGCATTTTTTCGGCGTCGACAACACACGCCAACCGCCGCAAATCCTGATCAAATGTGCCGCTTATGATTATATAATCGAATTCATCACTATGCCTAATCTCTTCTGCGGCGGTGATCAAGCGCCTGCGAATAACCTCATCGGAGTCCGTCCCACGCCTGCGTAAGCGCCTTTCCAATTCCTCAAAAGACGGTGGCATAAGAAATACGGTAACTAATGCATCATTTATACGCGGCTTGCTTTTTGATATCCGGCGGATGCTCGACGCGCCCTGGACGTCGATATTGAGTATCACATCCGCGCCGTCGTCAAGTTTGGCGGTCAATTCCGACTCCAGCACGCCGTAATACCGTCCGTGGACTTCCGCATATTCGATAAACTCACCGCCGCGAATCTTCTCACGGAACTCGTCTTCACCGAGAAAAAAGTAATCCTTACCGTCCTCCTCTCCCGGCCTTGGAGCTCTGGTTGTGCATGTAACCGCCCGGACGATTTCCGGTCTGGCGTGCAGGATATTATTGCAGAGGGTTGTTTTCCCCGCACCCGAGGGCGCGGAGATCAAGATTAACAACGGCGAATCTTGAATCGGTTTCATCTCCAAGTGGTTACTCGACATTCTGGGCCTGTTCTCTGAATTTCTCGAGCTCAGTCTTTAAAATTACCACCTCACGGGAAATCTCTGCGTCATTAGCCTTCGATCCAATCGTATTGATCTCACGGTTCATCTCTTGCGCAAGGAAATCAAGTGTACGCCCCATGGGCCCATCAGACTTAACGCAATCATTGAATTGCGAAATATGGCTCAGGAGCCGGGATACCTCCTCGGAGACATCGGAACGATCCGCGTAAATCACCAATTCCTTCAACAACCTGTCGTCCTCCTCCGGCACCGGATTCAATCCGGCTTGTTTCAGCTTTTCAACAATCCGCACTTGGTAATCCTTCATCACCTGCGGCGCGCGTTTCTTGACGCGTTGGACGGACTTACGTATTTCGGATACTCGCTTCTTCAGTTCCCGGGCCAGGTGAGCGCCTTCGTTGGAGCGCATTTTTATCATCCGTTCCAATGCAGGCGTGAGCGCACGTTCCACGAGCGGATGTATCTTATCCGGATCAATACCTGTATCCTCGAAAACCATAACGCCGGGCAGGTTCAATAATACCCCGATCGGTACTCCGCCGGAGACACCCGTATCATCGGCAAGCCGTCTCAACTCCTCAGAATACTGTCGGGCCAGGCGTTTGTTAAAACGGCATCCGGACGGCTGTGCCTTGTCTGAAATCTGTAAGGAAATCCGAGCATTTACACGGCCTCGGGCCACGTGACGATTAACCTGATCGCGAACCCACGGCTCGAGGGCCTCGAGTTCCTTGGGTAAAGACACCGATACCTCACTCTGCCTTCGATTCACCGAACTCAGTTCAACCGTCACCTTATATCCATCCTCGGCGCATTCACCGCGTCCGTATCCTGTCATTGATTTCATCTAAATCTCGCAATCCTTTAGCGGTATTTTTACTCGCCCTTCTTTGTCTTGCCGGCGGCATCAAGGAACCGCGCCGCTTCTTCAACATCTTTATCGCCGCGCCCGGATAGATTGACGACGATAATCGAGTCTTTCTCCATAATCTTCGCCCTTTTCACGGCTTCGGCTATAGCGTGCGCCGACTCCAGCGCCGGGATGATCCCCTCGAGCTTCGCCAGCATCTCAAAGGCCTCCAACGCCTCTGCATCGGTGGCATACGTATACTCGGCGCGTCCCAAGTCGCGGAGCCATGCATGCTCAGGTCCCACCGCCGCATAATCGAGTCCCGCAGACACACTATGAGTGAGCTGAATCTGGCCTTCTTCATTTTGAAGGACATAAGACTTGGTACCTTGCAAAACACCAAGTGACCCGCCCTGGAACCGTGCGGCGTGTTTCTCCGGCACGATCCCTTCGCCGCCGGCTTCAACGCCGATCATGTCCACCTTCGCATCGTTGAGAAACGGGAAGAACAACCCCATCGCATTCGAGCCGCCGCCCACACACGCGATAAGCAAGTCCGGCAACCTGCCCTCCCTCTGAATTATCTGTGAACGTGTCTCATCACCGATGATGCGCTGAAAGTTCCTTACCATGAGCGGATATGGATGCGCCCCATAAACGGTGCCCAGGACATAATGTGTGTTCCTCACGTTTGTCACCCAATCACGCATCGCCTCGTTTATCGCCTCCTTCAAGGTGCATTGTCCGACCGATACAGGCCGCACCTCGGCGCCAAGCAGTTTCATGCGAAAAACATTCAAGGCCTGACGCCGGCAGTCGACTTCGCCCATGTAAATCACGCATTCCATGCCGAACATCGCCGCCACGGTAGCGGTAGCGACACCATGCTGGCCGGCGCCGGTCTCGGCGATTATCCGCGTCTTCCCCATCCTTGCCGCCAGAAGCACTTGTCCAAGCGCATTATTTATCTTGTGCGCACCGGTATGTAACAGGTCTTCGCGCTTGAGATAAATCCGCGCGCCGCCGATGGTTCGCGACAATCGCTCGGCTAGATACAACGGTGTGGGTCTGCCGCAGAAATTCTCGAGATAATATTCCAGGTCTTTATTGAAATCCGGGTCTTCACAGGCGGTGGCGTATTCCCTCTCCAACTCACGCAAAGGATGCATGAGTGTTTCGGGTACAAAAGCGCCTCCGTACGGGCCAAAATGCCCGGAGTCATCCGGCGCGTTGATTACATTATACATAATTTCTACCTCGAATTATCCGTATTGGATTCAACCATTTTCAAAACAATGTAAGGCCTTAATAAATGCACGCATCTTCGCAGAGCTCTTCTTGCCGGGTTCCGACTCGACGCCGCTGGATACATCCACACCGTATGGCCGCACTACACGCACCGCCTCGGCAACATTTCCCGCATGCAATCCGCCCGCCAAGATAACCGGCCTGCCGCGCCCGCACGCATGCGCCGCCAGTTCCCAGTTGAAAACCTCGCCCGTGCCGCCACGTACACCCGGCGAATAGGAATCCAACAACCACGCATCAGTATCGTACTCCTCCAGCGCCTCCAAATCCCCCGCTTCTTTAATCCTGAAAGCCTTCACAACCTTACACGGCAATCCCGCGCACACACAAGCCGGCTCGTCACCATGCAATTGTACTACATCCAAACCACAGGATTCAACGACTCGAAGTATATCGGCGATTCCGGCGTTTACAAAAACGCCCACAACCGATACAAAAGGCGGTAACTCCCGGATTATTTCCGACGCCCTTTCCACAGTTATATACCTTGGGCTCCCCGGGAAAAAGACAAAACCCAGCGCATCGGCCCCTGCGTCAACAGCCGCGGCGGCGTCTTCCTTCCCCGTTATCCCGCAAATCTTGATCCGAGTCCTCATTAATACGACGGTATTCGTTCAAAATGGTGCATTGCATCATACTACAGATTTGACATGAATCAGCCAAAGTCATATTATTTTTATCAGGTTTTAATCTGAATGCAAAGGAACCAATTTTATGAGAACTGCTAATACTAAGAGAACGGGAATAACAAGACATCAAAAGTGTCGATCCGGCTTCACGCTCATCGAGCTACTGGTGGTGATCGCCATCATCGCCGTCCTGGCGGGAATGCTCCTACCCGCGCTCGCCAAGGCAAAACAAAAGTCCGAGGGCATTAGATGTTTGAACAATACTAAACAGTTAATGCTCGCTATTCAGATGTACACACAAGACTGGGACGGATATTATCCGCCCAACGCCGAAGGCGCACAGAGCAATCCGGATATCAAAGGCTGGATTCGGGGAAACATGGACTTTCAACCGAATAATCCCGCCAATTACGATCCGAATTACCTGGTCAATCCCGAAAATGCAGTCCTGGCCAAGTACACTCAGAACCCCGGTATTTACAAGTGCCCCGCCGATAAAAGCAAGGTGATGCACAACGGTGAAATGGTTCCCAGGATAAGGAGCTATTCAATGAGTCAGGCAATCGGATGTAATGCCACCGCCAGCTGGCTCCCGCCGGATCAATATCGAAGGTACTTCAAAACCGCGCATGTCACTGCTCCGGGCCCGGCCAAGCTCTGGGTTCTCGTTGACGAGCACCCCGACAGTATCAACGACGGCGGCTTCGCAGTCCAGATGGCGCGCACAATGCGACAAACTCAAATGATCGACTTCCCCGCCAGTTACCATAACGGCGCATGCGGTTTCGCATTTGCAGATGGACACTCGGAGATAAAGAAATGGACAGATCCTCGCACTAAGCCGACACCAAAATACAATAACGACCTTCCACTTAACGTCAGCCAACCGAACAATCCGGATATCTGGTGGATGGTGGAAAGAACCTCGTCACCACTACCGAACTAACCTATAGCCTCTAATCCATGGTCGTCGTGGTTATTAAACCGAATTGAAACCGGCTCCGAGCTCAGGAACTCGTTGATCTGATGCGCCGCCTGAACGCCTTCTGCAACGGCTTGAACTACCGTTGTGCCGCCGTTGACCATGTCACCGGCGGCGAAGATGCCTGAAACCGAGGTTTCCATACCGTCCGCGCGCAGCGAGATCAGGCCGCTATCAGTAAACGCCAGTCGGGTCAAGCCGCGCCGGGTTTCATCCCCCATTTTCTGGCCGATCGCCTCGACCACGCATGTAGTCCATAAAACGTGATCGGAATCCGGCACCGGCTCCGGACGCCGGCGTCCATCGGCCCCGGGCGATGTCAGCCTGGTACGACGCACCTTCAAGCCTTTCAACCGCCCCTGCTCATCCAACACATAATCAATAGGCGCTGTAAGCGTGAGAAAATTCACTCCCAACTCGAGTGCATGATCACGCTCCGCGGGCCACGCCGGCATCTCGACAAACGAGCGGCGATACACTATGTTCACTTCGGCGACGCCCAGTTTCTTTGCCGCAACCGCCGCATCTATCGCAGTATTCCCGCCACCTAGGACGAGAACCGTTTCCGGCAACGGACTCAAGAAGGAGCCTTCGCGCTTCGCGCGTGCCAGAAACTCCATGGCGCCGAAAACACCCGATTCGGGCCTGCGCGCGCCGGGCAGCGGAATCGTTTCCTGTAATCCCAGCGCAACCAGTGCGGCGTCGTAACCGGACTCGACAAGTCGCTTGAGGTTGTTCTCCGAATCGATCACGGCCTGTTTGAATTGAATCCGATCCTTATGACGGGCGAAAACCGTTTTTATCTCCCTTTGAAGGATATCATCGGGCAACCTGAATCCGGGAATGGTCATCCCCGCCACTCCTCCGAGGTCGCCGGACTTATCGATTAAATCCACGGAGTGCCCGAAGACCGCAAGCATGGCCGCCGCCGAGATTCCCGCCGGGCCTCCGCCAAGTACGGCCACTTTCTTTCCGGTTACCGGCGCCGGCGCCTCGATTGTGGGCGCCCACGATTCTTCCAACGCCTTCTTACTGATCCACCTCTGCAAATGCCTGATGGGAACGCTTTCGGAATAGTGACGGTTGATGCATCCGGATTCACACAGTATCTCGGACGGACAGACATAACCGCAAACGGCGGGCAACGGGTTTGCACGGCACAGTTCTTCGTACGCCTCCTTGAACCGTCCCTCCGCAATCAGCGAAACGAATTCCGGTATATCCACCCTGGCCGGACAACAGCTTATGCACTGCGGGTCATTGCACCGGCGGCACATCTCCGCCAACTTCATATTCGTATCAGTCGCTTCTGCGCGACCGGCCTTAAAAATCGGCCCGTATATTTCTCCATCCCGGGGCACGCATCCGGTCCTACCGCCGTCACGCATTATCTGCGTACACGCCGAACACGCCACACATACCTTCTGCGTATCCAGCTTACCGGTCTCAAGCAAATCACGGATAAAATCCGGGTAGGCAAATGACATTCTGCCCAGACCGACTATCGACACATCGCCGTTGCGCACGTTCTCCGCCGCCAGGTACGGGAAGAATTGGCGCAGCCAAGAATACCCGCCGCCGATTACCGGAAATGCCGGAAACTCGCGCTGTATATCGCGGACTATTTCCACGAACCGTTCAACACCCCTCAACGGATGCTCCGACGGCGTCGGAGCCCCAATGGTCGGCAAATCAAACGGACGATTCACGTGCGGGTTGAAGTACGGATTCCCTATCGTTACATTAACAAGCGGCGCCCCCGCGGCCTCGAGCATCCGCACCAATTCCCTCGGTTCCGTTAAGTCCGGCACTTCATCGCCCTGCGCCATACCGAATCCATAAGGATACGCCATGGCGTCATACGCGTTCATACGCGAGGTAACGATCAGTTCCGGCACTGCGGACTTCACCTTTTTGACCACGTTTCGCAGGAACCTCGTGCGGTTCTCGAAGTCACCGCCGTATCGGCTCTCCTCGCGTGTAAACGAGGCGAGTAATTCCGATACGAGATACCGGTGGCACGCCTTTATATCGACGCCGTCGAACCCCGCCTCCTTCGCCGCTACGGCCGCTTCAACGTAACGCTCCTCCAGCGCCTCCAGTACCGCGTCCGATATCAGTGGATAATCAGGCGGTAACCCATGCCTCGGGTCCAAATACTTCGAGTGATGCGCGATAATCGGCGACGGATGCCTTTCCGGCCGGCTGTACCGCCCCGAATGCGTCAGTTGCAAGATCAGCAGCGGCCTATGCCCTTCATTGAAATTCTCTTTTGCCGCGCTCAATGTTGAATCTACCAGTCGCGCAAACGCGTCACGCGTGCCCCTGTGGATATAGAGTTGACGCGGATTCGCCCTGCCCTCGTGAACAACCGCCGTTGCCTCGAACCATAAAATCCCCGCGCCGCCGGACGCAAACCTCTTATATCTCCTAAATGTCAACTCTCCTGGTGCGCCCCCCGCATCGCCGTCGCAGCCTTCCATAGGCAATACAGCAAAACGATTTGGAAGCGTTTTTTGTCCGATCCGGATCGGTTGAAACAGAGGCTCCAAGTCTTCTGTAAATTCGAGGTTTAAACCCAGCTCATCGATATGATGCCTCAGCTGATCCAGCGAATGGTAATGGAAACTATCGTGGTTCATCATTCGTTCTCTCACCAGAATCTTCAATGAAACTAATCGCAACGTATCCGTTCACACCGACACCCCATCACCGCCGAAATCGAAACTGCGATTATTACGTCAACGCGCGAATAATATGTTGCCGTTGCATTTGATACAAGTGAAAAACCGCCTTGTACACATGCGCTGAGATACAACACCGGCACGGATTCAATCACACGCATTCCCGCACGAGACGTAGAATTCATCCTTAAAAACGAAAAAAAAACGACGGCGACATCCACGCCTACGCTCGTTGCCGGATCAGCGTAACCTTTTCTACCGCAAGGATTAAAACCATATTGTCTGCGTATAACGGCGGATTCTTCAAGGGGCGCCTAATTTTTGGGCTTTCTTTTTCGTTTGTGACTTTTAGTGTTCATCATCTATATTTGGATTGTCCGAGTTGATTCCGGATCGTACTCGGCCAAAGGCGGAAGAACACGACCGAAAATGAACCGCCGGCGCAAAGGCGTATCCGGGCCCGGGATAATGATCGAACGCAACCGCCCATATAAACGGTGGTTGCGAGGGAAAACCGACGGCTGCAACTAAATTAGGCCGAAAAACAGCGAGTCGGTTTTTTCTGAATTTCGGGCTTAACGTATCCGGTAATTTGCCGGATACTGGAACTCGCAAACAAGGTTGAAGAATATTTATGGCTGAAGATAAAACAGTTGTTGAAGCCGCGGAGGTGCCTCCTTTAGCACCACTGAAACTGACGAACCGTCTGGCGAAAACGCCCTCCAAAACACCGCAATACGCCGTCAAAGTAAAGGATTCCAAAGGCAAGGAAGTAGTTCTGGGCGATCCCAGAGCTACACGTGCGTGCATCGCCATAATGGATATGCACGCCGTCAGCGGCGGCGCGGCGTGTCACTGGGGAGGCCCCGCCGCCTTTGCGGAAATTATTTCCGCCATTCACGGAATCATGTTTTCCGAAAAAGGCAAGGCGTGGCATGAGGCCTATAACTTCGTCAACGACGCCGGTCACGCGGAGAACGGTATTTACGCGCTCCGCGCGAATTACGGATACGATGGTATGAGCTTCGAAGACCTCAAAGGCTTTCGCAGTATAAACAGCAAGCTGACGGGTCACGGCGAATCACATCTCAATCCGGAGGGCGTTTTTCTGAGTAACGGCCCCCTTAGCTCGTCCATCCCCCAGGCCGAGGGTCTCGCCCTGGCGGATAAGGTCGCCGACAATGATCGCCTTACCTTCTGTGTCGCCTCCGACGGCGCATCAATGGAAGGCGAGGCCAAGGAGGCCTTCGCATCCATACCCGGTCTGGCGGCCAAAGGGAAAATGAATCCTTTCGTACTCGTCGTCTCCGATAACGATACCAAGCTATCAGGACGGATCAGCGACGATTCATTCGACATGAAGCCGACGTTCGAAGCCATGAGCACCTTAGGTTGGAACGTAATTTCCGTATCCAATGGAAATGATATCCAAGAAGTGTTCAGCGCAGTCGAGGATGGCGTAAAACAGGCGAAGTCGAATCCACGTCAACCTGTGTTCATTTGGGTCAAAACCATAAAAGGCTATGGCGTCAAGGCAACCGAAGAAAGTAGCTCAGGCGGACACGGTTTCCCGCTGAAAAACAGCGAGAAAATCGTCGATTTCGTCAATGAAATCTACGACGGCGGCCCGCCGGAGGAAATCATCGACTGGGCGAAGACGCTCAGGGAACAGTGGGAGCAGAAAGAGGAATCCAAAAAATCGGTCGCACCATCGGTCGGTATCGCACCCGCCAAAAAGGAGAAAGTCCAGGCCGGCCTCGCGCGCGCGATCGTGCAAGCCGCAAAAGAAGGCTATCCCCTTTTCTCGATCACAGCCGATGTACCGGGTTCGACCGGTATCGCCGCGTTCCACAAGAGCTTCCCGGACAGGTTTATCGACGTCGGCGTCGCAGAAGCGAACATGGTCAGCGTCGCCGCGGGCTTCGCCAAGAAAGGATTCATCCCTGTAGTCGACACCTTCGCACAATTCGGCATCACAAAAGGCAACCTCCCATTAATGATGGCCGCCCTATCACAGGCGCCCGTGATAGGTATATTCTCGCACGCGGGATTCCAAGACGCCGCAGACGGCGCATCGCACCAGGCAACACATTACCTGGCCGCCGTAAGCGCCATACCTCACACGGTCGTCGTCAGTTGCTCATGTGCAACCGAAGCCGAAGCGCTGATGCGTCAAGCCATATACCGCTACGCGGAAGCTCGCGAGCGGGGCGAGGATGGAGAATCGGTGATATTCTTCGTCGGACGCGAGGGTTATCCGGTCGCATGGCTCGAAGAAGCTCAATACGAATGGGGTAAGGCCCAAGTGCTCAACCAAGGCAAGGACGTTGCAATAATCGCCTGCGGCCCGCTTGTGGGTAAGGCGATCCAGGCCTCGAAGAAGCTCCAGGAAAAGGGGCTTTCGGCAACCGTTATCAATAATCCGTTTATCAACAGAGTCGACGTCGATACGATCGGTAAGGCGGTCGAGGAATCCTCCGGCCTGGTCGTGACCATAGAGGATCATCAACTCTCCTGCGGCATGGGCGCCCAAACGGCGCATGCCCTGTCGCAAGCCGGGATATCCTATAGGATGAAGTCTCTCGGCATCCCCGGCGTCTTCGGACGCTCCGCGTACTTGGCAGAGCAGCTCTACGAAGACCACGGGTTGACGTCCGACCACCTCGTTCAAGCCGCCAAAGAACTGATCGGCTGACAAAGCAACGATTCAACAACGTACTGCGTCACGCGAAGTATTACATTCGCGTGGCGCAGTACAATGCCGGATAAGGGGTGTTTTTACCCGTATCTACCGGGTGGGAACCCAGCCTTTCCCGGGAATGAATTCGCGGCTGCCCGAACTCTGTGTTTTACAACCGGTCGCACTCAATACAAACGCCGCAAAGCAAAAAACCAGAATAATCAGACTCACAATCCTTTTCATACGGGAATTTTAGTATAAATTATGCTACGTTGAAAGTGGAACAAGGTTTTTGAGGCCTTTTTTGGATTATTCAACCATGAAAAAGGAAAATCAATACCTTACAGGGCAATTATTGCTGGACGGCGGGAAACTCTTTGGTTCCTTCTTCCACCAGAGCGTTGTCCTGATTTGTGAACATAATTCCGAGGGCGCCTTCGGTCTGATTCTAAATCGTTCGAGCGGCAAGACCCTGGGCGAATTACTGGCCGCCAACCTCGGCAAACATATCAAGTCCCAAACTCTATATATCGGCGGCCCGGTTCAACCCGGCGCGCTCAGTTACATCTTCCCTAAATTCTCGCCATCGGACAACAAGGCAAATATCATGGACGTAGTCGAAATCGGACATTCCCTGCACACGCTCGACGAGCTCGATGATGCGTTCGGCGAAGACCAGAAAATTCGTTTATTCGCCGGCTACGCCGGATGGAGCCCCGGTCAACTCGAAGATGAAATAAAAAGACAAGCCTGGGTGCCGCATCCGGCCACCTTCGACTTGGTCTTCTCCGAATCACCACACAATCTCTGGCGCGCGATCCTCAAACAAAAAGGCACTAAATACCGTCTCCTCGCCGAAGCGCCGGAGAATCCTTCGCTTAATTAAGTTTTAAACGGATTCGTCTTTCCTTTGTCACACTCTAGTGATAAAAGTATGTGTGTTCCTTCGGCGAAATAACGGTCTTCGCAGATACTTGTTCATGGACGAGTTAATTCAACGCCCTAGAACAACAGAATTTGGTTTGATTCCACTGAAACCGATCAAATAAATTAATGGAAAAATTGGCTGGTTTTTTGAATAACACGGACTAGTCTTATTGATGCTTCAATGACGTTTAGTGTGGGTTAGTTGGGACAGGAGAAGGCAAGTTAAATTTAAGATTTGCTCCGACTAAATGTATTGCGGCACTGAAGTATATGAAGCTCTTAAAACCTCGGGCCTTGCGCTTTGCTGTCTGTAT
>JAIPKD010000058.1 GCA_021733835.1 Verrucomicrobiota bacterium | reverse complement strand
ACCCTGGTAAATTGCTGAATCCGTGTCTTCCAAGATTGCAGTATTAGTCGAAGTTATGTAAATTCAGACTGCTTATGACGCTGACTGAAAAAATTCTTGCACGTGCGTCCGGAAGAAAGAGCGTCCGGGCCGGTGAAAACATCTGGGTATCGGCCGATGTATTAATGACACATGACGTGTGCGGCCCGGGTACGATCGGGGTATTCAAAAAGGAGTTCGGACGGAATGCCCGTGTTTGGGACCCGAAAAAGGTGGTTATAATTCCGGATCACTATATTTTCTCGGCCGACAGGCGCAGCAACCGAAACGTAGACACCCTGCGCGAGTTCGCACAGGAGCAAGGCCTCGAGTACTTCTATGACGTGATCGACGATCCCACCGGGAAATGGGTCTTTGATCCGTCCAAGGGCGACGTCGAACGGCAATACGGTTCCAAATACGCGGGCGTATGCCATGTCGCTCTCCCCGAAAAGGGACACACACGTCCCGGCGAAGTCCTCTTCGGAACAGACTCCCATACCTGTACCGCGGGCGCGTTCAATGAATTCGCCACTGGAATAGGCAACACCGACGCGGGGTTCGTCCTCGGCACCGGCAAGCTCCTTGTCAAGGTGCCGGAAACCATCCATTTCAAGCTCGACGGCAAGATGCAGGACGGCGTCATGGCAAAAGACCTGATCTTGCATGTGATCGGAGAGATCGGTTTCGACGGCGCCACGTATTGCGCCATGCAATTCGACGGCCCAGGCGCCCATGAAATGAGCATCGACGACCGAATGACCGTCGCCAACATGGCAATAGAATCCGGAGGTAAGAATGGAATATTCGAATTCGACGAAAAAACAGCCGCATACGTAGACGAACGATGCCGGCGCAACGGCACTAAATCGGAATACACACCCGTTGAACGCGACGAAGAGGAACATTTCCTCCGCGAACTCGTCATCGACCTGGACGCCCTTGAACCGACGGTTGCCTGTCATCCCAATCCCGCTCAACGCAAACTCGCGCGCGAGCTCGATGAAATCAAACTCGACAGGGCCTACATCGGCTCTTGCACCGGCGGCAAGACAAGCGATTTCCTCGCCTTCGCTAGAGTTATCAAAGGAAATAAGGTCGCAATCGATACATTCGGCGTTCCAGCAACCCCACTTATCGTAAACGAACTCAAGTCAATAAACTGGGACGGCGCGTCGGTATGGGACATCCTAATCGAGGCGGGGGTGAAGATGACGGAAAACGCCGGCTGCGCGGCCTGCCTGGGCGGCCCCGAAGACACCTTCGGCAGAATGAATACACCGTTGAAATGCATAAGTACGACGAACCGGAACTTCCCCGGACGCATGGGGCACAAGGAATCGCAGGTATTCCTCGCCTCACCTATGACGGTTGCCGCCGGCGCGATTGAAGGGAGAATCACCGATCCGCGCCGGTTTATTTAAATCGCGATTTAAATCGCGAAAAAACTTTATTGCAAAAACACGCAATCGAGTTGGAATCATGCACGCTTGCCTAAGGAAAAGGTGAAAGAGGTCTTTTTGTTTTTTTATTGATGACATTAGGTCAAACACCCTTATAGACTCGATCTGGAATGAATCGCGAACACCTTGATGGAATTCTGGAAAAAGGAATCGCACTACTGGTGCTTCTCTTGCTTGTTATTGCCCCTCTCACCACCGGTGCGGTGCGAGCGGTTGATTTCTTTATAGTACAATTCCTGGGTTTAACAGCCCTGGCATTATGGATCGCACGCATGTGGGTCTATCCCGGACGCCGAATACTCTGGGCGCCGGTCTGTTGGGCCGTAGTGCTCTTCTGCGCCTATACAGCGTTCAGATACCTGACGGCCGACATTGAATACGCGGCGCGCGGTGAGTTTATCAAAGTCTTTTTCTACGGACTTATCTTTCTCCTCGTCCTCAATAACGTCTATAAACAAGAGTATTCGCTCTGGTTCGTCTATGCCATGGTTTGTTTAGGCATGATCCTCTCGTTCTACGCCGTTTATCAATTCACGACCGATTCGAAATACGTCTGGACATTTATCAAGCCTGACCAGTATATGGGTCGTGGTTCCGGCACGTTCATTTGCCCAAATCACCTAGCCGGCTTCCTGGAGATCGTTCTTCCGCTCGGTCTTGCAACCCTATTTATCGGAAAGATATCTCACCTCTCCCGCGTACTCATCGGCTATGCGTCGCTGGTTATCCTGGCCGGAATCGGTGTAACGATTTCCAGGGGCGGATGGATATCGACGGGTGTCGCCCTCGCAATACTGTTTTTCATCCTAGTCAGAAACCGATCCTTCAGGCTGCCCGCGATCGCGTTCCTGGTACTTTTAATCGGCGGCGTCACAACCTTTGTCATTAAGACCGAGGATGTCCAGAAACGCTTCGAAAGCATGGTTACTTCGGGGAAACTCGAAAACATACGGTTCAAGCTCTGGAAACCGGCATACGCGATCTGGCAGGACAACCTATGGCTCGGCGCCGGGCCGGCACACTTTGATCCGCTGTTCAGGAAATACCGGCCAGAAGAGGTTCAAATGCGTCCGGATAGAGTTCATAACGACTACCTCAATACATTGGCCGATTACGGCATCATTGGTTTCGCAATGGTAGGCGCCGCCTTCGTCCTGCTTTTCATGGGAGTAAGGAAAACGTGGAAATACGTTACACATTCCTCCAACGGACTTTACGCGCGAACCAGCAACCGTTCCGCATTCGTCTTGGGCGCATCAGCCGGTATCTGCGCCATATTGGTACATTCATTCCTCGACTTCAACATGCACGTGCCGGCCAACGCATTATTGGTCGTAGTGCTCATGGCTTTTCTGTCTTCACACCTGCGCTTCACTTCAGACCGTTATTGGCACCCATTAAAACTGCCCGCCCGCATTCTTATCACGTTGATACTACTTTTTGGAATCTGCTATATAGGCTGGAATGGAGCGAAAGCCGCGCGCGAAGACGCATGGTTGAATAAGGCCGAACAACTCGAAAAATATTCTCCGGAACAACGAAGGGCGTTACTCAAGGCATTTGAAATCGAGCCGATGAATTATGAAACAGCCTACGAAATAGGCGAATCCTACCGAGCTGAAAGCTGGGAGGCCGAGCCCGGCTACGAAGACGTGGCACGGGAAGCCATCGACTGGTTCAATAAAGCCACTGGTCTGAATCCATTCTTCGCTTATGGCTTCCTCCGAACCGGTATGTGTTTGGACTGGTTGAATGAACATGAAAAAGCCGAGGCTTACTATCAAAAGGCACTCAAGCTCGATCCAAACGGGTACTATACAGTGGCCCATGTAGGTTGGCACCTGGTGCAAAAAGAAGACTACAGCGCCGCCGTCGAATACTTCGAACGTTCTCTGGCACTGAAACCCATTGACAATCCAATAGCTAAGTCATATCTGAATATCTCAAAACGCCGTATCCAGGAATCGCCGTAAATTCCTCTACCCTTTATGAAACTCACCCGTCGATGTCCGAGGACTTAAATAATTTCGGATTCTTCTCGATAAATGCCTGAATCCATCTAACCAAGAAGTATCTGCCCTCCATTTTCTTCAGATATCCGTAGCCCAATATAGCAATTATCAGTGCACCGACCGAATCTACGATCAAATCCCACATCGTATCCATCAATCCGCTCTTCTGCATATTCAATCCGAATATCTGATCCATGGCAAATTCGAATATCTCCCACAATGCGCCCAAGCCAATTGCGAACATAAACGCAAACAGGGCAACGAAACCCGGCTTCATATGCAGCTCGATCTCCTTCTTTTCATTCAGCACAAAGACCAACAGGAATCCCACAATACCCAGAAGAAAGGCGGAGCCGCTATGCAACACCACATCCCACCACCAAAACCTGGTATAGTAACCTCGTACTTCGCCAAGGAACAGCGAGGCATATATGAAAATGACGGCAAGAAACTCGAACTCCGCGGGGATTCCGACTTGAAATCGTTTGCCGAGGATAACCGGCAGAAAAGTAATAATAATAATCCCGATCGTAATAATTCCATCCAAGAACCGCGATTGAAAAAATGCAATCACCGCGCCGCCCGCCAGAAACACCTGGAGCATAACGGTCAGGAACTTATGAATCCGGCCGGACTGCATGATTTGACTATTTATCATCTCTACCGCGAGTTAATTATCTTATCCGTTCAAAATACGATTTATTGAAACAGGTTATTGTAAACACAAAACCATTACCCCAATGAATATATGAATACAATCAAACAACATAATCCAAACCCCGGTGAAACGAGAGAAAATTTGCTTTCAGCCATTGAAACATGCTCTATATTGATTCGAAATGACGAGCGGGGAAGCATTAAATATATTCAAGGAAACCGGCGCGTTGATGGAAGGGCACTTCATCCTCCGCAGCGGCCGCCACAGTAGATACTATTTCCAGTGTGCAAAGGCGCTCCAGCAAATGCCGGTGGTCGAAAGACTCGGCAAAGCGCTTGCGGATAAGGCCCTCGGCCTCGGCGCACAGACGGTAATCGCCCCCGCATTGGGCGGCCTGGTCATCGGCCAGGAAGTGGCAAGACAGCTGGGCATACGCTTCATTTTCGCCGAAAAAGAGGCCGGCAAACTCGTTCTCCGCAGAGGGTTCGAAATCGCCGAGGATGAACGGGTACTCGTAGTCGAAGACGTAGTAACACGCGGCGGCCGCGTACAGGAAACGCTGGACATAGTCCGCAGCCATAATGGCAAGGCGGTCGGGGTCTGCGTTTTGGTAGACAGATCGGGCGGCGACTTCCGCCCTGATGTACCGTTCATGAGCTTAGTTACACTCCAGGTGGAAACCTTCGAACCCGACAACCTGCCGCCGGACCTGGCAAAAACGAAACCCGTCAAACCGGGAAGTAAATAACCTTTAAAATACGCCGATTAAAAGATGGCATACACTTCTTTTCGCGATTTCGTGTCGTACCTTGAAAGCAGGGATGAGCTGATGCGAATCTCCACACCGCTGGCCACCGAGCTTGAAATTACCGAGCTTGCCGATCGCCAGATGAAACAAGCCGACGGCGGCAAGGCGCTGCTGATCGAGCGGCCGTCGGTTCACGGCAGAGTATCCTGCACGCCACTGGCGATCAATACGATGGGATCATTCGACAGGATGGCCGCCGCGCTGGGCGTGGACACCATAAGTGCCGCGGCCGCTGAGCTGCAAAGCCTTGTGAAGGCGAAACCTCCCACGTCGTTTTACGAAGCCGTTGGTCTGATCGGAACCGCACTCGAGCTCAGACATACCAAACCACGCCTTGTAAAGTCCGGTAGTTGCCAACAAATAGTCCATAAACTCAACGGCGAAGACGGAAACATTACGGCCGGACACAAGAGCCGGACACCGCCTACCATCCTGGACCTCCCCGTGCTGAAATGCTGGCCCGGCGACACGGGTAGGTTTATCACACTTCCATGCGTCGTTACACGCGATCCCGAAACCGGATCGCGCAATATCGGCATGTACCGTATGCAGGTCTTCTCACCCGAATCAACCGGCATGCATTGGCAACTGCACAAGACCGGCGCAGGGCATGCCGCGAAATATAAGGAGCTCGGCCAGAGAATGCCTGTATCCGTATTCATCGGCGGCGATCCGGCGTTCACATTCTGCGCAACGGCGCCGCTGCCCGACGAAATAGACGAACTTAACCTCGCCGGATTCCTGCGTAAGAAATCCGTTCCGCTGGTCAAATGCCTGACCAACGACCTCGAAGTGCCGGCGGACGCCGACATCGTCATCGAGGGTTATGTCGATCCCTCCGAGCCGATGCAGATCGAAGGGCCGTTCGGCGATCACACGGGCTATTATTCCAGCGCCGACTACTACCCCGTCTTTCATATCACCGCAGTGACACACCGAAATGACGCCGTTTACCCGGCCACTATCGTGGGCATACCGCCGATGGAAGATTTTTACATCGGCTCGGCAACCGTTGAACTCTTCCTGCCGATCCTGAAAATGACCTTCCCGGAACTGGTCGATCTGGCAATGCCCGCAGAAGGCGTATTCCACAACCTGGTATTTGTCAGTATCCGAAAACGATACCCGATGCAGGCATACAAAATCATGCACGGCCTCTGGGGCATGGGACAAATGATGTTCACCAAATATATCGTAGTAGTAGACGAATGCGTCGATGTCCACAACACAAGCCAAGTCCTTTTTCACCTTTGCGCGAACACAGACCCGCAGCGCGATATTATTTTCACAAAAGGACCCGCGGACGTCCTCGATCATGCGTCCTCGCACTTTGCTGCCGGATCAAAGCTCGGGATAGACGCAACACGCAAGCTCGAAGGCGAAGGCTTCAATCGGCCCTGGCCGGAAATCATAAAGATGGAACCTGCCGTAAAAGAAAAAATCGATAAGCTTTTAAGACTCGGCGCCGGTTAACCGGACATTACACTTGAACTTTGAGTATGGTTGTGCACTATTCTAAGTGATGTGCGTGCAACATCCGTTTTTGATGTTTCAACGCAACCCGGCGGAAGGGTGGCTGAGCTGGATTAAGGCACCTGACTCGAAATCAGGCGTACGGGAAACCGTACCGCAGGTTCGAATCCTGTCCCTTCCGCCAACTACTTCATGCCCATTCGAGACTTAAGGTGAAATCCGAAATCCATGCCGCCATCGATATAGGAACAAACTCGGTCAAATTCATCATTGCCGAGTTACGCAACGGCAACGTATCGCCGCTCGAGGAACACAATAAGCAAACACGGCTCGGTGAAGGCTTCTACGAAACACAAACCCTGCAACCTGCGGCGGTTCAAAGAACCGCGCGTTGCGTAGCCGAATTCGCTCAATACTCAAAACATAAATGGGGGATCACGAACATAGCCATTGTGGCAACCAGCGCAGCCCGGGATGCAATAAACGGAATGGACCTGGTCAATGCCGTCAATGCCGCCTGTGAGATGGATGTACGCATCCTATCCGGCGATGAGGAAGCTGAATTGATCTTTCTCAGCGTCTGTTCACACCCTGCGCTGACTGGACACCCCCTGCTGATACTCGATCTCGGCGGCGGCAGCGTGGAGTTTATTGCCGGTAAGGATAAAGTAATGTCCGCCCGGAAGAGCTTTAACCTGGGCGCAATCCGGCTGCTCCAAAAATTCGGCGTTTCCGATCCACCGACAGAAAGGGAATATCAAGAATGCCACCGTTTCATTCGCGAATTTATCAAGAACGAGGTCAAACCCGAGCTTGAAACACATCTACAATCTCACAAGCCCACCCACCGGGTACTAGTCGGCACCGGCGGCGCGAGCACTATTATGGCCTCCATCGCCCTGGGACTGAATACATTCAATCGAGAATTAATCGAGACCCGCCCGGTAACCGTCGAAGACGCGCATTCGATATCCGAAATGCTATGGACAAAGTCACTCAAGGACAGGGAATCCATCCCCGGCCTCCCAGCGAATCGCGCGGACATCATGCCCGTCGGTGCGCTGATTCATCTTGTTGTACTTGCAGAATTCGGTTTTTCATGTATTAAAGTGATTCCGAGAGGGTTGCGCTACGGCGCAATCTTACAGGCCGGCGGACTCAAGTCCATGCCGGGTCTCGAGGAGAAGACAGTTAATCACGAGTGAGCGATTGACATTTCGCACACCATAAGTGAAATTAGCGTTTTTAAATTAAAGTGATAATCTATGCCTAATATTAAGTCAGCGGAAAAGCGGATGCGCAGCAACGAGCGCAAACGAATCCATAACAAAACAGTCAAGACACGGATCAGGTCGTTGGAGAAGAAATATATCGGACAAGTCCAATCACGAAACGTGGATGGCGCCAACGCCACACTGAAAGATACAACATCCGCCCTCGACAAGGCGGTGAAAACCGGCATCGTTCATAAAACCGCCGCGAATAGAAGAAAATCGCGACTCTCCAAGAAACTAGGGGCTATCAAGTAAACCGGAGAATCGACTATTAGAGCGTCCGTACACCGGATGCTTTTTTTATTTCGGTTCGAGAAGACACTAATAAATCAGGCGGTAATCATCGTCCTCAAGGACGCGAATGGCGCCCGCAGATTCAGAGTCTTGTTTTTCGCACAAACGGCAGAGGAAGAATCGGCTGCCTTCGTCCATCGCGCCGGCAACGGGTGGTATTCGGTGGTATTCCATCGGCAGCACCACCTGCATAAAACAGCATACTCAGGGGATGGCAACCTTGATAATTAATTGAAGGAGAGTGAACTCCCAACTTAAATGAAATCCCGAAAAAAACCCTCTTTTTCGCGGAAATTCGAAGTCGACCTACGACTCCTGCCATTGGGTTTTATGTCGGTTATCTCAATCGGCACCTTCCTGTTGACGCTGCCGGCAATGCATAATCCGGGCAAGTACGTAGAATTCACCGACGCATTGTTCATCGCCACGTCCGCCACCTGCGTTACCGGTCTGACCACACTTAATATCGCCGAGACATTCAATACGTTGGGACAAGGCGTAATCCTAACGCTGATCCAGCTCGGGGGTGTCGGGATAATGACCGCCGGCACTATCTTCGTGTTTTTGACGGGGAACAGGCTCTCATTGGCCACGGAACGCGTAATAGTCTCCACATTCGGGAGCATGAGGAATCTGCAACCGAAAGATATTTTCTTCTATTCCTGCCTCTTTATTTTTGTACTCGAATCGATCGGTTTCATCGCTATTTTTATCCTCCTCACCAATTACTGCCCGGAACAATCAACCGCGTCGCTGCTTTGGCAGTCGGCCTTCCATTCGATCAGCGCATTCTGTAATGCGGGAATCTCCATTTATCCGAACGGACTGATGGCATGGCGGGAGTTCCAAGGTGTATTAATCGTAGTTGAAATACTAATCATTGCAGGCGGTATCGGCACGCTTACGCTGATAAATCTGATGTATTATAAGTTCTGGAAACGCGACGCACTTACACGCGGTCAACTCACTCTCCAAAGTAAACTCATCCTCAGCGCCACCGCCGTCCTTATTATAGCGGGCATGTTTATCATACTATGCCTTGAATGGGGCGGAACGCTGAAGAATTCGGGCATTACCAACCATGTCCACTGGGCGCTGTTCCAATCAATCACCGCCAGAACCGCCGGATTCAACGTGGTCGATGTAGGACAAATGCACCCCCATACATTACTCGCAACCATGATCCTTATGTTCATAGGCGGTTCGCCCGGATCAATGGCCGGCGGAATAAAGACCATAACCGCCGCGATCATCCTGGTAACAGCCTGGTCGGTACTGAAAAGACGGCGCGATGTCGAGGTATTCAAAAAGCGCATACCCTCGGGCTCGGTAAGCGCCGCTATAATGCTCATGGTACTGGCGGCCATGGCGCTGGTATTATGCCTGAGCCTGCTAATGATAACCGAAAGCAACCAGCCGGCTTCGGAAACATCACTCCGATGGCTCGCCATCGCCTTCGAATCCGTCTCGGCCCTGGGCACCGTCGGACTCAGCACGGGGATCACCCCATTACTGACCACCGCCGGTAAGTTCATCGTAACGCTGTTCATGTTCGGCGGACGCGTCGGCCCGCTGCTGCTTGCATTCTACCTGACGCGTCCGGTTTATCCATGGCACATAAGATACCCGGAGGAAGATGTTGCGCTAGGCTGAGTCAAAATTATGACGAAAAACACGCGCATGGAACGAACCCCTGTTTATTCGCATATGAATGTCGCCGACAATCAAGAACACAATACCGCGGCAAACAAACGCAGTCGGTTGTTTTCAATCGGCAAGAATTAGCTTACTATTTAAAAGACTGTCTTATGAGTCGAAGAATATTTATCTTAGGCGCAGGCCGTTTCGGCACTCATCTGGCCACCAGATTATCCGAGTTCGGATGTGAGGTCATCATAGCCGACTCGAATCCGGAGCGGGTGGAAGACCTATCCGAAGACGGATTCAACGCCGTCGAACTCGATGCCGACGACGAGACTGCGCTCCAGGCCGCCGGCGTTCAACAAGCCGACGCGGTAGTAGTCGCCATCGGTGAAAACATGCAGGCCAGCATCCTTGCCACGCTCCTGTTGAAACAAATGCGCGTCAAAAAAGTCGTAACCCGCGCAATCGATGTCAAACACGCGCAGGTGCTGGCAAAACTCGGCGCCAACCTGGTCGTCGTCCCCAGCCGCGACATGGCCTACAGACTCGCCGAGCGGCTCATGACGGATTCACTGACCGACAGGCTCCCCCTCAGCGGTGAATACCAGCTGGCGCGCATCCGCCTCGGCCCCTTCCTCGATGGAAAAACCATCGCCGAGGCCAAGCTGCCCGTTAATTACAACGTGACCATCGTCCTCATCAACCGGCACATAGACAATAGCGAACCGGAGACAATGGAGCCGTTGGCGGATGTTGTACTCCGCGAAAACGACGAATTACTCGTAGTCGGCACACGCGATCATATCAATGAATTCGACGCCAAAACCGGTATCGCAAATGAAGAATAATACCGACGGATTACTTGATAAACGGTACAAACACAATCACACTCAACCCCCCACAAATGAAAGCCGCATTACAACCCGAATTTAACGGTTTGACTTGATTTTGTTGCAAAAGTAAATTCTCTCTTATGTTGGCTGCTCAAACAAAAGCGGCGGTTGCCGATACTTCCTCCGCCACCTCCGACTCCCCGCTCCTATGGCGGGAAGTCATCGACCCAATTGAACACTTTCTCGCAGACGTCACCAAGCTCCTACACGAACAAATAGGCTCGTTCGAACCTAAAGTAGCGGAATTCGTCGAATACGCCATGGACAGCCAAGGCAAACAACTGCGTCCCGCCCTCATCGGCCTCTCCGGAAATCTACTCGGCAATACCACCCACGCCCACGCCAAGACGGCCGTCATTATCGAAATGGTTCACCTGGCCACACTCGTACACGATGACATTATGGACGAGGCGGTAATCCGCCGAAAACGCCCCACGCTCGCATCGCACTCGGGAAATTCCATCTCCGTCCTCGTCGGCGATTGTCTGTTCGCACACGCTCTCGAACTCGCCGCCGGTTTCCCCACCCCGGATATCTGCCGCGCAGTCTCCAAGTCCACCAAGACCGTATGCTCCGGAGAAATCCTTCAAACACTCGAAACTTACCCGCACGAACTAAACCTGCCGGAGTACTTCCGCATCCTCGATATGAAAACCGCCGAACTATTCGCACTCTCATGCGAACTCGGCGCTTGGTTGAATAACGGTGACAAACATTCCGTCGAGCTCATGCGCTGTTTCGGACGCAACCTCGGCATCGCATACCAGGTTTACGATGACTGCATAGACCTCTTCGGCTCCGAAGACGAAGCAGGCAAATCGCTCGGCACCGACCTCACACACGGAAAAATCACCCTGCCATTGATCATCCTCGCCAAAAAAGGTCGGGAGTATGACCGCGAGATACTACGAAATTGGATTACAAACTGGTCGGAAGAAAAAACACCCGCGCTCCTCCGTAAGCTCGAAGAATTCAACGCCTTGGATGAATCAATCAAAATTATCCACAACTACCTGGATGACGCCGTAGCCGCTTTATCCGCGTTCGACGACTCACCCGCCCGTAAAGCGCTCATGAACATGGCCCACTTCATCTCAAACCTCACCGGCCGATTAAACGACAAACCGCGGCAAACAGATACCTCGTAATGTCCAAGACTACTCCAAATAAAGACCATGACGAAAAACCGGAACGCAACCCGAACGATGATGCCGCCCTCGTCAAAAGCGTTCAGGAAGGCGACCTCGACGCCTTCGACGCCCTCGTCCGTAAATACCAAGACCGCGTTTACGGAACGGTTTACAACATGACGTCCAACCACGAGGACGCAGGAGATTTGACCCAGGAGGTCTTTATAAAGGCATTCCATGCAATCAAATCCTTCAAAGGCCACTCGAGCTTCTTTACCTGGCTATACCGAATAGCCGTAAACAAGACCATAAACTTCATCAAATCCAGAAAACGCCGATCCTCATTCAGCCTGAACGACCTCAACCTCAATCTCACAAGCTCTCAAGACCTCGCCCCCCTGATATCCTCGAAGACACCCCACGGCGAAATGCACCTCAACGAGCTGAAGATTAAATTGAACGAAGCCATGCAACGGCTGTCGGATACTCATAGAATGGTAGTTACCATGCATGATGTTCAAGGCATGTCACACGAAGAAATAAGCAAGATAATGAAATGTAACGTCGGTACAGTGCGATCCCGGCTGTACTATGCAAGACAACAATTGCAGGGATTGCTGGCGGATTTTCTTGATCAAAACGGAGAACAACCATGAAAAAGGCCGACAATAATTTTTACGAGCTCCGAGAACTGCTGAAAATCAAACGCCTCGAGCAACCGCCGCCGGGGTTCTTCGATGAACTCCCCAATAGGATCATTGCGCGTATCATCGAAGACAAAGCACAGGCGCAAACCCCGTGGATCGTCAAGCTGGCCAATATCTTCCCTCGCCCCGTTTATTACCCGCTGGCGGCGATCCTGGTAATCGCCCTGTGCGTAGCCGGCCTTAATCTCTCGCTCTCAACAAACACCAGCCATGCCGGCGCAAACGCCGACACCGAATGGCTCAAAATGAGCCTCTCCCAATCAACGCCTACATCAATCCAGCCCTTCGCGGACAACGCATCAACCGAATCCGAAAACGTCGTCACTACCTCCAGCACCGGCTCAAGCTTAAACCCGGTCATGGCAGAGCAACCACCCGATTTCCTATTCAAACCGGAAACTCAACAGGCGCAAACCGTTAACTACCAGTTCCCCACGAATATGGATTGACCACCCCACCCGAGGTACGAGGTCAAAGCGCACACACCAGTAGCCAATTCGTAACACGCGCCCACGATCTTGATACGGCCGTTCTTAACGGATTCGGATAATATAGGCGATTCCATTAATCGTCCGATCGCGAATTCCGTCTCAGCCCGCACCGGATCGGCAGGCAAAGCATCCGCGTGTTTGCCGATTTTATCGAGCGCCGGTGCGATACCTTTACAATGGAACTAAAAATAAACGGTTCTTGTTTGTGGATTTATAAGCCGTTATTAAATAGAATATCAACATGAATAAATCCATAGCAGGTCTGATTTATACGATTCTCATTGCCGTCATTCAATCCCCCGCCGGCACGGAGGTGAAATTGCCCGATCCACCGGCCGACACCAGGATATTGAAAATAATCCATGGTTGGCCCGACACCGCTGAGGCCCAGACTTCGCTCATAAACCAACTCAACGCGCAAGGATTCGGCGGCGTCGTCTGTAACGTCTCGTTTACCGATTACCTCGAGAACGACGATAAATGGACGGTGTTCAAACGCGCCGTCCGCTCGACACACGAGGCGGGCATGGCCATGTGGTTATACGACGAAAAAGGGTATCCATCGGGAACCGCCGGCGGCCTGGTACTGGAAAACAATCCTGAACTCGAAGCCGAAGGTCTTCTTATCACCCAAGCCACCGCGCGTGATGAGCGAATCACCCTCGACGTCCCGCCGGGCGAAATAATTTCCGCCGCCGCTTATCCCGAGACCGACGAAGGCATCAGCCTTGACAAGGCGATTGACCTGGCCGACGCCGTAGCCGACCGTGAATTGAGCTGGACGCCGAAGCCGGGGGATTGGCGCGTGATCGTGATCACCAGAGATACGCTCTATCACGGGACACACGCGGAATTAAGCCTGGCCGAGAAGCTTCCGTACATCAATCTCCTCGCCCCCGCCGCCACACAAGCCTTCCTCGAAACGACACACGCACGCTACGCAGCGCATCTCGGCGATGACCTAAGCTCATTGTTCAAGGCCACCTTCACCGATGAGCCGTCGCTCATGAGTATTTTCCTAAAACCAATGCCGTATTCCGTCCTGCCATGGCACGAGTCCCTCCCGCAACTCTACCGGCGCGAGTATGGACAAGACCTGATCCCGCAACTTCCGGCGCTGGTATCGGACACAGGCCATGCCGGCGCCCGCGTGCGCTTCCGTTTCTGGCGGCTTATCGCAAAGACAACGGCGCGCAGTTTCTTCGGCCAAATCCGTGATTGGTGTCGCGCACATAATATCCCTTCCGGCGGCCACCTCTTGATGGAAGAGGGACTGGTCGTGCACGTGCCGTTGTACGGTGACTTTTTTCGTTGCATGCGTAAGCTCGACGCGCCCAGCATCGATTGTCTCACAAGCATCCCCTCGCAGGTGCCCTGGTATATCGCCAGGCTGGCCGGCAGCGCGGCGGCGCTTGAAAACAACGTCCTCACCATGTGCGAAACCTCGGACCATAGCCAGCAGTATCGTGCGCCGGATGATAACCGTCCTCGTCGGCAAGTTACCGAGGCCGAGATAAGGGGCACGGTCAATACCCTGATCCTCAACGGCATCAATACGATCACAAGCTATTATACCTTCGCAGGACTCGATGATGAAGCCTTGCAGCGCCTCAACAAATGGGTCGGTAACTGCTGTAATTTCCTGCGGGGCGGGTACCCGGTCAATGACATCGCAGTGGTCTACCCGATTGAAAGTGTCTGGACCAGATTCAAACCGGCGCGATACCTGGCGGGCGCGTCGCCTGCGGCGTCCAGGATTGAAAACGTCTATCGCGCCGTCATAGAGGAGCTTTACCAATCACGGCGTGGTTTCACGTTCATCGGGAGCGACGTGCTTTCGGATGCGACGATCGCAGACGGCCGCCTTTGCCGGAACAACCTCGAATGGCGCGTTATTGTCTTACCCGGAGTTGATACACTGCCCTCGGCGGCCTGGACGAACCTGAAGCGGTTCGTCGAAAACGGCGGTGTCGTAATCGCCGCAGGCGAACTGCCGCGTAATGACGAAAACGGGTTTCCGTCCGACACCGTCACCGGCCTGGGAGAACAAATCTTCGGTAACGGCACCGAAGCAAGGATCAAAACGAATCATAGCGGCGGCGGCGGGATTTTTATTCCATACGGCGCAGAAATCTGGACGGATGAAATACTGGACAAGATACTCGTCAATGACGCCGTTGCGGAGCAAGCCCCCGCCACCGTACGCGTCACGCACCGACGAATCAACGGGCATGAACGCTTCATGGTCATAAATGACTCGACGCAACCATGGTCGGGCAAGCTCGATCTATCGGTGCGCGGCACGGGTTATCAATTTGATCCGGCTACCGGACACGAAAGGCCGCTGAAATCCGGCGAGAACATATCACTCGAGCTCGATGCATATGACGCCGCGCTCTTCGAGTTCGAATCAGGCGTCGCGCCGGAACGCCTCGAATTACCGGATTCATTGGATTTGAACATGCGCGAACGCTCCCTGCCATTTGCAGAACCGTCGATACTCCGCGGCGAGTTCGTCGAAAGCGAGTTGACGCATATTGCGCCGGAGTTCACCTCCAAAACACATGCATGGCGCGCCAAAGGCACAATCACACGAAGCGATGTCGATACTTTCCTGTTCATGAGTTTTAAATATCCCGATGGTATTGATTTGACCGGGGCAAGCTCCCTCGCCCTTGAGACACGGACGCCGAAAGGACAACACACGCCGTCCGAGCTGCTGGTGGTGCTTCAGGACGCCGACGGCGCAGATTACCTTGCATCCACAGGCCGTGTATTAAGCGCGCCGGGCCGGGAGCGCACTTATATCTCGTTACACAGGTTCAACCCGGCAGGCTGGTCAAACGATCCGGACGGCACGCTCGATCTCTCGCAAATCAAGGAAATACGAATAGGTTGGGGTGGGTATTACGGAAAACAAGATGAAACTATCCAATTTACTTCGCATCAACTTACTGTTATTTATTGAACTAATCCGGAAATCCGAAACATCCATAACCCGGACCTTACAATGAAAACACATAACTCCATAAGAACCGGCGTGGCAGCATTCCTGGCGGCGGGAATGGCCCTTTGCTCAACCTCCACCACGGCCGGAACACCGGGGCCGGCAGGCAAAAAGCCGAATATCATCCTGATCATGACCGACGACCAGGGAATGGGCGACATGAGTTGCATGGGGAATCCAATCCTCAAAACACCCAATATCGACCGGTTCTACTCGGTGAGCACGCGGTTTACGGATTTCCATGTAAGCCCTACCTGCGCGCCCACGCGCTCCGCAATCATGAGCGGTCGCCACGAGTTCAAGAACGGCGTCACACATACCATCCTGGAACGCGAACGCATGTCGCTAAACACAATAACAATCGCCGAGGTATTGCAAAACGCCGGGTACAAGACGGGTATCTTCGGTAAATGGCATCTAGGCGACGAAGAACCCTACCAGCCGGGTAACCGCGGATTCGACGAGGTTTTCATCCACGGCGCAGGCGGGATCGGACAGGCCTATGACTGCAGTTGCGCCGATTATCCGCCGAACCGACAGAACCGCTACTTCGATCCGGTAATCCGGCATAACGATACACTCGTAAAAACAAAGGGCTTCTGTACCGATGTCTTCTTCCGTGAGGCACTGGGCTGGATTAAGAAACACAAGGATGGTGAATCACCGTTCTTCGCATACATCGTACCTAACGCCCCGCACGGCCCGATGATCGCTCCCGAGAAATATAAGAAACCATGGTTGGACAAAGGATACGACGAGAATACCGCCGGACGTTACGGGATGATCGTCAATATCGACGACAATATGGGACGCCTGATGCAAAAGCTCGGTGAGTGGAAACTTTGGGAACAATCGTTGGTCATTTTTATGACCGATAACGGTCAGGCCCTGCGAACCGGCAAGAAAAACGGCGAGTCTTTTAGACAATACACCGCCGGCTTCAAAACAGGCAAGGGCTCGCCTTACGAAGGCGGAACCCATGTACCCGCATTTTGGCGATGGCAAGGCGTACTCGAAGAAGGAACCGACATAGACACGCTAACGGCGCATATCGATCTGTTCCCGACCTTCGCCGAACTGGCAGGCGCGCACCTCCCGGAAGGAGTTCAGAAGATAGATGGACGCTCACTGCTGCCGCTCCTGGAAAATCCCAACGCCGATTGGACCGACCGTAAACTCTTTGTTCATAGGGGACGCTGGCCCAAGGGCGCCGATCCGGACGAATACAAGTACAAGAATTTCGCCATCCGCACCGAACGCTGGCGGTTGGTGAACAAAACCGAGCTCTACGATATTCAGTCCGATCCCTTCGAAAAAAACAACGTCATCGACAAGCACCCACAGATAGTCAGAGAACTACTGGACGCCTACGACGCATGGTGGTACCGGACACGACCGCTCATGGTAAACGAGGACGTTCCGAACGCGGAAGTCAAACCCGCCTTTGTAAGATACAAGAAGCAGCTCGAAGAAAAAGGCATCCCCGACTGGACGCCGCCGGAGCTGTAGCGGTCACGATATCGGGTTCACGTTCACGTTCTTCGTATAGCGTCATCGACTGCGAATAATCGGAATCGCGAACGCGAACGTGAACGTGAATAATAAATCCGATACTAGTTTTTTTGTCATTAGACCTTCGGATTTGTCTCGTATTTCGTGCTTAATATTAGTCCGAGGGTACTTATCAACCGGGGTACCTGCCGGTTATGTAATTCTCGAGATGGCTGATGGTTCTCTCCTGAGTCGAGATAACCCAATTGACCAAATCACCTATGGACACAACGCCCGCTACTTTCCCCTCCTCCATCACGGGCAGATGGCGTATGCGCTTGTCGGTCATTAACAACATAGCCTCTTCCACCGTATTCGAAGGGCGGACGTAAATGACCGGGCTGAACATGATCTCGCGCACCTTCGTCTGCGGCGAGGCCTTGCCCTTGAGCAACACCTTCCGCGCGTAATCACGCTCGGAAATGATCCCCACCGGCCTGTCGGCCTCCATTACGAGCAACGCGCCTATGTTTTTATCGTTGAACAGCTTGATCGCCTCGAAAACAGTCGCGTCCGGCGAGATCGTGCTTACATGGCGTCCTTTATGGTTGAGAATATCGTTGATTGTTCCTGTTGTTCTCATCGTCTGGAAATAATTGTTGAACCGGCATGGCCTTGAGCCTCTTGCCGAGTGATTCGATTAATCGCACTCCGCTCTTTGGTGGCGTCCATAATCGCTCCGTTCTTGATTCAAATTCCAATGTCTGCGCCTTACCCAAATAAGAATTTACCATCTTAAGTAACATCTTCCAGCAGCAATTCCTCCCAAATTTGATCGAATTAATCAGGAACACAAAGAGACCGAAGGATTGATCCGGGATTTCCGATAGACGAACTCCGGCACATACCGCCAACGGCGGGTCGGGATCGAATACGATTTTAGTTGCCGTCGAGTATTTGATGCCTTAAAAAGGGTGCGAAATAGTACCGGAAATAAGACCCAATCTCATGACTTCACAGAAAGAGTCATCGAGTACAGGTAAAAATGAAAACTCCTAAACATAAAAAGCCATGAATAAGATCAGCCGACGCAAATTTTTGGAGAAGTCGCTCATTGCAGGAGCGGGAGCGCTCTCGGCCCCGTACATCCTTAAATCAGCCTCGCCCAATGAAACCCTGGGTGTGGCGGTAGTAGGCGTAAGAGGCCGAGGAAACTCGCATCTCGGCGCATTTATCAGCGATCCGCGCACCGAGGTGAGGTACATCGTCGAGGTGGATGCGGATGTAGCCTCAAAACGCGCCGCCGAGGTCATCGAGAAAA
>JAIPKD010000057.1 GCA_021733835.1 Verrucomicrobiota bacterium | reverse complement strand
AAGCGTACCGCCGTTTTGAACATACAGCTTAAGCAAGTCAGCCTCGCCGCCGGCCAACAGGTGCAACGACGGCGCTATAACGAGCTTGTACTTGGACAGGTCTTCGGTCGGCCGCGCGAAATCGACCGGAATGTTCCTGTCATGGAATGCATTGTAAAACAGCTGTACATGTCTCTTCAGCGAGAAATGCTTGTTCGGCTGAACCGGGTATTGCAGCGCCCATGCGTTGTCATGGGTATAAAGAATGCAGGCCTCGGCTTTGACGGAGGTACCCTTGAGTTCGGGGCCGAGCAGTTTCATTTCCTCGCCTATTTGCGAAATCTCCTTGTAAACGCGGTTATCGCCCTGGCCGTCATGTGTGAGGACACCGCCGTAAAACTTTTCGGCGCCGAATCTAGGTTGACGCCAGTAAAAATAAAGTATCCCGTCCGCACCGCGCGATATCTGCTGGTACGTAAACAACCTCACGATTCCCGGGCGCACGAGTGAATTAACATCCTGCCAGTCCACATGACCGGCCTTTTGTTCGATGACCCAGAACCCCTGCGAGCCGCCGGGCATGTTTACGTCCTGCTTCTTCAGACACCGCATTATGTCGATGTCACACGCGCTTTCACTGGGACGCGAACGAAGGGCGGCATTGCTGTCCGATGAAACGAAATCAAGCGCCTCTGCTACGTCGAAGTGATCGAAGTGCCGCGTCAGCGCGCGGAGATTCGTCGTAACCGGTTTACCCCCGGAAATCTCATGCAGCAGCTCGGTCTGCATCTTGACGAATGCAACTATGGTATCGCTTAGAAAACGTTTCCAATCCAGCTCCAACGCGGCGTTATGAACGGTAGGCGCCTCCCACGGCATCGGAATCTGACTCCAGTCGGTGACTATCTGTCCCCAGAACCTGGTTCCCATCATGTTATTGAGGTTCTCGATCGACTCATACTTGGTCTTCAACCAGGCATGCCAATCGATACGTGTCTCCTCGTTGAAGGAATCGACGGTGTCGTGTCCGCCGATGGCATTGTCGATTTGCCAGGCAATGAGAGAAGGATGATCGCCGAGTGCCTTCACCTCGGCCTCGATAACGGCCTTGGAATAGTCCCAGTAAACATCGCAGTTCAAACAACACGCGCGACGCGTGCCTTCGCGCTTGGCGATTCCACGACGATCCAATGGAAGAATCTCCGGATGCTTCTGCGCCAACCATAACGGCGGGGCGGCGGTCGGCGTAGCGAGGACAACACTGATTTCATGCTTATGCATGACATCCATAGCCCGGCGCATCCACTCGAAGTCGTATTTCCCCTCCTCTGGCTCAAACAACCCCCATGCCAGTTCGCCAATCCTGACGACATTCATCCCCGCGCCGGCCATCAGCTCGGCATCGCGCTCCCAGCGTTCTTCCGGGTTCTGAGGAGTTCCTGCGTAGGGATATATCCAATGTTCGGGATAGTAATCTGTTCCAAAATACATATGGCCTCCAGCCTGGGTTTATCTAACAATACACTGCAAAGCGTATGAGCGCAACTTTCATAGTTTTCCACCGACACGATTAATTTGCCGTCTCCGACGAGGAAGTCATCGAGTCCTTCTCTTCCGAGTCACCCCGCTTCAAAGAACCTTCATTCTCATCCGAATCCTCCGGCCACATGAACGAGTGTTTCTCCGCCAACACACGTTCGCCGTCGATAATGCGAACGCGCCAGGCCATAATACCCCCCAGGTCTTCGAATACCTTTTCGTCCAGCGTCAGCGAAGACCATTTACTGAACCACCCCGGCGGGGTCACTTTGGTTTCAGTAACAACCGGTTTGTCGAATCCCAGTTTGTTCCCCCGTAACTCCAGGCGGAGTGTAAGCTTTTTAGATACAGTCTCCTCGGTCTGTTTCCATTGAACATCGAATCGAATAGTCGAGCACTCTTCAGAATGCTCACGTAAATACGCCTGGTACGCGTCGCGCTCGAAAAGACTGGGCGATAAGGCGTTATTCCCCTCCAAGTCCAGTAAGTGCGGCAAAACCTTGATAATCCCGGTCGTGCCGTCTTGACCGGATGCCGCACTCAAAACGGCAACCGCCAGAAGCAACGCTGAAATAACGAGTCGCATATAATGATTATTTAACCATACTATGCCTGAAACTCAATATCGTTCTTTCTCCATGTCGATATTTCCATCAATCATGAAAACACCATCGAATTCGCTTCACACGCTTGATTTATGAGCGGTAATGCAGGTCTCTGGTTGTTAGGCTTGATGTTAATGTCTGAATTGCAGAACGTGTACGATGTTTTTTGACATTTTTTTGATCGATCCGCTATGGTTTGGTATTGACACGGGTCAAATTGTAATTACTTTGTAGTTACAAAGTATAGGCGGTATGCCGTTGAAGCGTTGATGAACATGGATATTGATTGGTCAAATTTACCGTTTGCCGCTGAGGATTCCTTGGTACCGCAAGAGATCGAGGAATCGTTCGAAGACCCTTTTGCCGTGCACTTGCTGCCTGATTCGTCGCGGTTCTCGGTTCAGGCGCGTTTTTTCAATCTCGGCAAGTCCGCATCCGGCAAGGGTATCTTCAGCGTATACCGAACAAACGGAAAACAATCGCGAATAATCTATGCAAGACCGTTTGTACCTGAAGAACATTTTTTTTATCAGCGCAAGATGAATCGGACACTCGGTTCCTGACGAAAAATAGGGGTAGTCGCGCAAATAGCTGGTTATGGGAATGAAAACTGCTTGAAATGCAAACAATATATAACTGGAACGATGTTCCGCTCTTCGACACCGAAGAGGCGGAAGCGGATTTCTGGGCGCACAACAGGCCGGACCTGCGGCTGATGGAATCGTGTGTGGCCGGCGAGAACGAGGCGTCTGAGTCGGTCACAATAACACTTAGGATGGACCCGAGGATGCTTGCGCGTATTAAACGCCTGGCCAGGTCCAGGTACTTGAACTATCAAAGCATGATCAAACAATGGCTGAGCGAACGCATGGAAGAAGAGACGCGGGACAAGACAAGCCAATCGTCGCGCCACTTCGGCGGCGCGGCTTAATGCCGAAACACAAACCATAATAAAGATGCAAAATCAGACTCGAGACAACATTTTCAGGCACCGGTCAGGCGGCGCATTCACTCTTATCGAACTGCTCACCGTCATCAGTATCATAATAATAATCGCCGCCCTGCTGATAGGACTCTCGAACGTTGCCGGTAAAAAGATGCGGATTTCACGGGTCGAATCCGAAATGCATAAGCTCTCCACCGCCATCGACTCATACAAGAGCCAATTCGGTTTCTATCCGCCCGACAACAGCACAAACGTGCCGAACACGAACATCGAGCGCAACGCAAACCCGGCCGTTAACCCCCTCTTCTACGAGCTTACCGGGACTGTGGTGACAAATAACGGATTCCTGTGCCTGAAACACCAGGAGGTTATCTCGATGGACAACGTCGAAAAGGCCTTTAATCTCGATGGCTTCGTCAATTCTGCCAAGACTCTCGAGAACACACATAACTTCCTGCCCGAACTCAAGGAATCCGAACACTCCCACATAGACGTGGGCGCACACGTATCGGTGCTCGTCGTACCCGTGGAAGGCCCGCGCGACTCCAACGGCTTTCCGTTGTACACCGATCACGGCGGTACACCGATAAATCCATGGAGGTACGTATCGACTAATCCTACCAACAACCCGACAAGCTACGACTTGTGGGCGGAAATCAACATAAGCGGCGAAATAATTACCATCGGCAACTGGCAACAATGAATTTTAGCGTTTGCAATGTTTTTGATATATTAACTATGAGCCGGTTGATTTATGAAACAATCGAATCACTCAAGATAAACACGAGATAAACATGAAACCGATCGAAAAAAATTACATGTCTTCACGACGGGGGTTCACGCTGATCGAGCTGCTCACCGTTATTGCCATAATCGGCATCCTCGCCGCGCTCCTGCTGCCGGCGCTGGGTAGGGCCCGGAGACAGGCAAAGATAACCCAGACAAAGACGGAAATCTCGAATATCAAAGGCGCAATCGAGAGCTACCAGGCGACGTATAGCCGATTACCCGCCTCGACCGAAGCCATGAATATGGTGAGCCCCGACTCGATAGACTTTACCTACGGCACATACGTGGGAAACGGACAATTCGTCAACAAAGCCGGGCGCCCCCTCCCGCTTATCGATTCGGGCTTCGGCTACAAGGCCAATAACTCGGAAGTCATCGCGATCCTCAGAGATATGGAGGTTTTCAATAACGGTAAACCGACCGTTAACAAGGATCACGTCAAAAACCCGAAAAAGGAAGTATTCCTCAACGCCAAGGACGTGAGCGACACTCAATTGGGTGGCGTCGGCCCGGACGGCGTATACCGCGATGTGTGGGGAAACCCCTTTATCATCACGCTTGATCTGAATTACAACGACATCTGCATCGACGCCTTTTACGGGCGGCAGGCCGTGGCGCAAGCAGCCAAAGGCGAGACATTTTACGGCTTGTTCAAATCGAACGCCCAAAACCCGAACTCATACGCCGTGCGTGATCAGATAATGGTCTGGTCCCTCGGCCCGGACGGCATGGCGGAACCTTCAGCCAACGCCAACGCTGGAGTCAATGCCGATAACATACTCAGCTGGCAATAACCGGCATATATATGAACACCCGGCACACAAAACGAAGAATTTACCACGGTTCCGAAGACCGCATACGCGCAGTCGTACAGCGCGCGCACGCGGCGGCATTCTCGCTCGTCGAGCTGCTCGTCGTCATGGCCATCATCGGCATCCTGGTAGGCCTCACCCTGCCGGCGCTCCAAGGCCTGGCCGAGCCTAAGTCGGTTGACGCGGCCGCCAGACAGCTTGCCGACGACCTCGGTTACGCGCGCCTCCGCGCCATCAATGAGCGCACCACCGTTTACATGGTCTTTGTACCGCCGACCTTCTTCGGCAGAACCTGGGATGATATCTCCTGGCGCCGGGATCAGCAGAAGATAGTCAACAACCTCTACTCATTCCAATACCGCGGCTATGCTCTTCTAACCCTCAGGAGCGTCGGGGAACAGCCGGGAGTGAAAAATCCAAAATACCTCACCGACTGGAAATCTCTCCCGCAAGGCGTATTAATAGACACAAACAAGTTCAGAGTAATCGACGAACGCACCTGGCAGCTTACGGCCGAACCAATGAATCGCCCTTTCAGATTCAGACAACTCCCGTTCCCCAAAGTGGAAAGCCGCCCACTAGTCGACCTCCCATATATCGCATTCGACTCACGCGGCCGACTCGAGTCCGGACGTGATACGGTCATAGCCCTATACAAAGGCAGCATCATGTGCGCTGAAACCAACGGCATGTACCGCCTTGACATACCGGCGGACGTTCAAATCAAGGGCACCGGCGCCGACACAAACACACTTACTCTGGTGCGAACCGATTGGCTGACCGGACGCACACAGATAGAAAAACCGGAGATCAAATGAAACTGCGGACTACATTTTCAACCAAAGCAACCCGCGCACAACGCACCGTCATCAAGCCGCGGCTGCGCGGCGAAACGGCGTTCACGATGATCGAGATCGCCATCGCCCTGGCCGTAATGGCATTCGCGCTGGTCGCCATCATCGGCATCCTCCCCGCCGGATTCCAGGTGCAACAGCAAAACCGCGAAGAAACAATCGTTAACGCAGACGCCCGGTACTTCATGGAAGTCATATCCAGCGGCGATAATGAACTGTCCAAACTAACCATGCACGTAGACGAAATTATCGTCCTCGGCAGCAACCGTGTTACAACCGTTACAAACGACCAATTATCCCCTTACTCTATAGTCGGTTTGCTCAGCACACCGTACACAACAAACTATGCGAAGGTCAGGGCGATTAACGCGCCGGCCTCGGACATGATCGCCGCCACGGCTGACTCCGGCCCTGCGCGGGAAATGAGAGACCTGGTCTTCTCGTACGTCCTCCGCACCGAGGTCACGCCGTATATCCCATACATACCAGGCACAAACGCGGCGGGCACAAACCTGATACCCGAAAAGGTTATCAGCAACACACTGTACGAGGTCAGACTAACCGTGAACTGGCCGTATCGCACGAGGAACGAATCGAATAACATCCCGCAACTGGTCGCGGGCAAGGATCAACGAACGCTTCGAAGACTGGTGGCGGGTACGCTCACGGCCGAAACCAACAACAACGCAGTCTATTACTTTTTTAATCCGGCAACCTTTTCAAAACCGTGAACATGAAAACTTACTCGATACATAATCGCCTAAACAGATCGATCCAAGCCTTCACGGTGCTGGAGATGGTCGTAACGGTCGCGCTGCTGATAATGATCGTCGGCGGCCTCTATGCGGTATTCAGCCAGACACAACGCGCACTGCTCTCAAATGAGACGCAGGTCGATGTCCTGGAATCGGGAAGAGCCGCCATGAGTATCCTCTGCGATGAATTACCCAAGGCCGAATACAGCGGCGTAGTCAGCAACCTGAACACCGCGCACTTCTCAACTGAACTCGGGTATCCGGAACCGCTCGTCGTCGAAATCGGAAACGACACATATTCGCACCGGCTCGAAGAGCTGTTCTTCCTGACACGCTCGAACGGGTACTGGATCGCAAACGGATACTTCATAGCCGCGGGAACGAACGTCCTGAATAAAAACTGGGTAAAACAAAGCGGCGTGGGAACTCTCTACCATTGGATGATGCCTAAGGTATCGCCGGGCACCACCATCAACTCCAATGACGTCGCCACTATGCGGAAATTCTTTAAACGCTCTCAACGCGATCCGGATTTTGCGCGCGTCTTCACCACACCGATCGTCGACGGCGTTGTCGGGTTCAAGACCATCCCCTACGACCAAAATGGACGCTCTATAACATTAGCGGAAAACGGCGATTACCCGAATGTCATTATTACCAACGATCCGCTTGCCGGCGCGGCGCTGCCGGAGTTCAGGCAAGTTCACTTCGTCAGCAACGCGCTCCCGTCATCCGTCGATCTCGAACTCGACGTGCTGGCGCCGCCCGTGCTCGAAAAGGTCAAGGGCATACCAAACGGCGATGTACAACGCAGTTTCTTAAGGGATAAAGCAGGACAAATCAAAATCTTTAGACAGCGAATCCGAATTCGACGCGCAAACCAATGAAGTATAATTCACAACGCGGCGTAGCATTAGTGATCACCCTGCTCATGCTCTCGGTGGTCACCTTCATGGCTATCACATTCCTGGCGCTGAGTAGACGCGAACGCGCCACGCTCTCGGTGGTCAAATCACAAACGGACGCGCAACTCATGGCCGAGACCGCCCTCGACCGCGCAACCGCCGAGATTGTTTCCAGGATGATCGCCAAAACCAACCTCCAGGACTATGACCTGATGGTATCCACCAATTTCATCAATCCCCGCGGATTCGACCCCTCGCTGCCTCCCGGCCCGCGGCAATTGACAAACGTTAATTATTCCTTCAGGACAAGCGGACAGCCGCTCACAAAAAACGATCTATTCCAAAACCTGACCAACCTCTTCTTCAACCCGCGTCCGCCGGTATTCATCACCACCAACGAAAACACGGGCGAAGAAGACTTCAGGTTTTGGTTCGACATGAACCGTAATCGCTGGTTCGACACAAACGGCATGCAATTCGTCCTCGATCGCTTCGGTAAACCGATAATCGATCCGGACACAGGCGGGTACATCTCGAACTCGTTCATCGGCGATCCCGAATGGATCGGCGTACTCGAAGACCCCACGAGGACACACTCACCGAACAACCTGTTCGTCGGAAGATTCGCCTATATCACCGTCCCCGAAGGTAACTGCCTGGACTTCAACGCCAACCACAACCAAGCCAAGCGCCCATCCTCGGTTGGCTCCGACGGGTTCATGCGCAATCAGGGCGTCGGCTCCTGGGAAATAAATCTCGCCGCCTTCCTCCATACACTTAACACGAATTACTGGCCCGGCTATAATTTCAACGCCGCCTCACTCAACAACTCAAGCTCCGGCGAGAGCTTTCAGGACGCACTCGCCTTCCTCCGCTATCGCTATAACGACTCATATATCAACCTGGACAGCTTCACCGATTTATTCGGCTCCGACGCGGCAAGTGCGTTTGAAAACGACGGTATCGACGGTTATACCGACGGGCCGCTCATGATCACAGACGTTATGCAAAACCTCGATATCCCGGAAACCGACCCGGTCGAAACACCATGGCCGGGCGCGGATAATCCACGCAGGTTCACTGACATCCAAGACGTCTTTACCGCCTTCCGTACCGAATCCAGTATGGGTAACTTCAGAAACAGACTCCTCTCGGCCGGTGAACAACCAAGCACTTACAACGGTAATACCTTCTACAGAATGCTCGGGCAAATAGGCGTCGACTCCAAACCCGACGTCGAAGGCAAAATCAACATCAACTACGCCAACCTTGCCTCGGATTACCCCACTGAATCCGTCGACTGGCGCCCGGTTCAATTCTTTACAAACGCCGCAGACCGGCTGCTGCGCACACATTTCAACTTCGGTATCACCAATATCTCCGTCTACCCGACAAATAATTATTCCGCATCCGTTCACAGACTTCTGCAAGTCACGGCAAACGTATTCGACTCAACCACCAACAGGATCGACTTATCCAACGAACCTTACCTGCCGTCGGTATTCAAACCGATATTCAACAAGAACGGCACGAACATCTACATCGCAGGGTACGAGGAAATTACGAACCTCGCGTTCCTTAACCGGCCATGGCGCGATCTATCAATCAGGGCCGATCGCAATGCCTTGCAACCCCGCGACAACGTCTACGGCATACCCATGGTGATAGGCGCCAAGAAAGGATTCCCGAATCTCAACGAGCTTACATTTCAGTCCATCGTGCAAATGACGCGAAAACTCGAGTTACGGCGGCCTAATCAAACCATGCTCCCGAACGAAACCAACCAGATGTACGTCGTCGGCATATCAAACCTCTTCGGCGTCGAGAGCTGGAACTCGTACACACAGGCATTCCCGCGTCCGCTCCAAATTCGAGTCACAAACACCTTTACCATGGTACTGAGCAACCTGCCGTCGCCGCCCTTCAATCAGACCGCGCAGCCGCTGCTGATCACCAACCAAACCATCGGCGCCGTTACTAACATCGCCGCCAACCAATGGCCCGGCTGGTTGGGCGAGCAGATAAGCGATTCACTGATCACACCCTTGAGAACCAATTTCGTGTTCGTTCCCGATGCGGCATACAGAGAGCTGCAACCGCCGCACTTCATCCCGCTCGGTTACCCGACCAGCACCAATTTCGAGCGCCGCGCCGGCTTCTATGTTCCAAATTGGTCGCTCCACATAACAAATAGATTCACCTATATGATGTTCGACCAGACCACCGGGCGACTGATCGATTACGCAAGCTTCGACAACCTCGCCGCACAAATGAATCTTACCAGAGAATTAATGGGCCGGCGCACCATAGGCGGCGAAACCTCCGAGATCGGAAATATGTGGTCGACTAACCGCACAGGCGCAAACGGCAATTACGGCCGCCGAACTCCAACCGAAGGCATCATCAACCAATTACAGGTCTCGCTCGGTAACGACCAAGTCAGTCAGTCGGTATGGACAAGCTACAACCAGGACACCATCACCGGTCAGGATAAAGATAAGGCCATAGATAAATTCAGGGTCTTCACCGGTCTCAGCCCACTGGCGTATCCCAGACATCAACTCCAATTCAGCGGCCGCTCCATGCAAGCGCCGTTCACACCCTCCAGAAAACTGATTAAGACATACTCGCTCCAAGTAAACGATCCGCTCGTACATTACACAATCGAAGATTTGTACGACCTCACACAGACCAATAACGTTCAGTTCGCATCGCCACCGCAGAGTTATCCCGCCGATATCGTCAACCTCGGCAAGGTCAACCCGCGGTTCAGCCCATGGGGCGGTAATCCGTTCAAGGCCGACAGCGATGTACGCAATTTCAATGTCGGCTTCAAAGACCCGTCGGTCACCCAATCATCGGACTGGCGCTTCCCGACAAATAAATTTCCGAACATAGGCTGGCTCGGCCGCGTCCACCGCGGCACGCCGTGGCAGACCATCTATCTCAAGCCATGGATGCCGCAATTCGCCACAAACGCGTACTGGCTCACCTGGGCCGGAAACGAGTTCACAAACCCGACCAATGACTGGCGTATCCTGAATGTCTTCACCACCGCGCTCAACGAGAATATGGCCAAAGGCAGACTCGGCATCAACCAGACCAACCTCGCCGCATGGTCGGCCGTCCTCGGCGGCGTAACGGTCTTGTCCAATAAACCGGCGGGACTCGAGCCCGAACCGCTGGTCATACACCCGAACTCGCCGCAAATGCATCAGATATTGGAAAACATAAACACAACACGAGCACAGCGTCACCACGGCGCATTCCAACACCTGGGCGAAGTCCTCGACGCCCCGGCGTTGACCATCGACTCGCCATACCTGAACCAGGCCGCAGACGGTATTACAGACGAAATGATGGAACGTATACCACAGCGTATTCTTTCACTGCTCAAACTCGATAAACCGCGCATCACGGTCTATGCCATAGGACAGTCACTTGATCCGGCCGAGAATTCCTATGTCCTTACGCCCGGTGACTTCTATAAGCTTTGCACTAACTACCAGATAAGCGGTGAAGTGATAACGAAAAGTGTAATACGAATAGAAGGCGACCCCGAAAAACCGCGGGCTGTCATTGAAGATTTCGACGTGATTCAAGGCGAATAAAAAGCACGGTAATAAATATTTTTATAAATACTCGAACCTGAAAATTAATCTCCGAAAATAATCAAACCAACTAAAAACACAGTTTTATGCGTCCAAAACTGAAATGGTCAATTATCAGTGTGGCTTGCTTTATAGCCGCAGGATTAAGCTGGTGGTACGGCGAACAAATCGCCGACAAAAATAACACGCCCAACGCCGATCCCGGCCCGGCCGCCACCAACGAAATCCAATCCGGCGTTCCACTCCAGCCGCAACCGCTTGTGTCAATCGGACAAAATCCGCCATCTCTAAACACCACCTCGGACGCCGGCGCGCGCGCCAAATCAAAAACCTCGCGGCAACTACCCGCCGACGACGGATACATACTGCGTAATACCACCGGGTCTGTTGCGGAATTGGCGAATTCGGACTCCGCCCTTCTCCTGGCGAACGCGCTACTCGACACGAAACAACCTACCGAGCTACGCATTCCCCAGCATCTCCGCACCCAGGGCGAACCGGCGGCGTTCATCATCCAAGCAACCACCACCATCGACAAGATATTCCGCGCCAGGCTCGAACGCGCCGGCGCGCAGACCGTCTCTTACATCCCCAACAACGCCCTCCTCGTACGTATGAGCGCCGGCGCCGCAAACGCATTCGCTCGTACTAAATCAGTACAGGCGGTCATCCCGTATGAACCGTATTTCAAACTCAACTCGAAACTCCTCGAACCCGCCGTCCAACAAACCGCGCTTAAAGACGAACAACTGCTGAACGTAGTCACATTCAACGACGCCGAATCCCCGGCAACACACCTCGAAGAAGCCGGCGCAAGCATCCTTGCCCAATCCGACACGCCGTTCGGCCCGATGTTCACTATCAAACCCAAACCGGACGGCCTGGTCGAATTGGCGCAACTCTCCGATGTCCAACAAATCGAACCATACACGCGCCGCGTGCCGTTGAACGACCTTACCCGGCCTCAGCTAGGCGTATCCGCAGGCTCGGTCGTAGAAACCAATTACCTCGGCCTCACCGGCACCAACGTCCTCGTCAACATTAACGATACCGGCGTCGATGAATCACACGACGCCCTAAACGGCAGGGTCTACTCGGTGGACTCCCAATACCTGAGCGACTCCGGCGGCCACGGCACGCACGTGGCCGGCACCATCGCCGGTAACGGCGCCCTTTCCAAAACCGTAACCAACGCGATCGGTTCGGTCACAAACGCCGACTTCCGCGGCATGGCCCCCGGCGCCGAGCTCTTTGTCCTACCGATCAGCCTTACCACCGGTCCGTTGATTTCAGACTCATACCTTCAACGTAAGGCCGCCGAAACAAACGCGTTCATCTCGAATAACAGCTGGGCTTATCGCGAAAGATATGAGTACGATATCGCCGCCGCAAGCTGGGACGCGGCAGTACGCGACGCCTTGCCACACACCCCCGGCATGCAACCGCTGCTACCCGTTTTCGCCGCAGGGAATTCCGGCTTCGGTAACGAAGACGGCAGCGGCGGCGAGCCCGGCAGCATCACCTCCCCCGGGACCGCCAAAAACGTCATCACAGTCGGCGGCATCGATCACCTCCGCTATATCACCAACGAAGTCGTTATAACAGAAAACGGCGAAACAGTCACAAACCGAGTATTCCTCCAAACAACCGACAGCGATAACCAGGTGATGCCCGCGTCCAGCCGCGGCAATGTCGGTGTCGGCATTGAGGGCGATTTCGGCAGATTCAAACCCGACGTAGTCGCGCCGGGCGCTTTCGTTATCTCCACTAGGTCTTCGGGCTACGAAGACCCAGAAGAACTCGTCCTTTACGACCTAAACCGGTTCACCGACCAATCGATCGTCCCCGGCGGCTACAATGATTACAGTATTCATGTCCCGGAAAACGCATCCAGCCTCGAAATCCGAATCCTTACCAACAGCCTCTCACCCTCGCCCATGCCCGATCTCCCGATCCTCCTTAGGTACGGCGCCGTTCCTAACTCGCAAACGCATGATTATCAAACCACCGATACAACCGTCACACTTCCGGATGATTACGAGCTACGCGAAGGCGACCTGTTCTACAGCATCGGCAACGATACCGACGAGCTGGTAAATTACGACCTCGAGACCTGGTTGTTCAGAGAAGAAGTGCCCGGCAACTACCTGGAAGTGCTCGAGTCCCTTAACGACGGACTCGCACCCCATTACAGGTACGAGAGCGGCACGAGCATGGCCGCCCCCGCCGTCTCCGGCATCCTTGCGCTCATCCAGGAATTCTACGAACAAGAACTGAACATCACCAATAGCCCCGCACTAATGAAGGCGCTCATGATCAACGGCTCGCGCCCGGTGAATCCGCGCTATGACCTCCAGGTTCGCAAATCATTGAACCTCCAAGGCTGGGGACTGGTCAACCTCACTAACAGCCTCCCCGCCATGGCGACAAATGAAAACACGGAAACCTGGCCGCTCCGGTTCGTCGACCAAAGCCCGACCAACGCACTGGAAACCGGACAACGCCGCGTCTGGGACCTCGAGCTCTCCGAGGACGCCTCAACACAGCCGCTTCGCGTAACTCTCGTCTGGACCGATCCGCCGGGAAACCCGCAGGCCGCCATCAAACTCGTCAATAACCTCGACCTCGTTATCACCAACCTCGATACAGGCGACTTCTACGCCGGCAACGACATCCCGGAAGGCAGCGACTTCAACCGCCTCTCCGCCACAAACGCAATCGTCGAGTTCGACTACGTCAATAACGTCGAGAACGTCTTCATCGATCAGCCGTCCGCAACAAATTACGCCGTCGCCGTCATCGGTAACAAAGTCAACGTCAACGCCGTCACTTCCCAAACCAACCGGATAGCGCAGGACTTCGCGCTCGTCATCTCCACCGGCGACCTATCACTCACCAACGCCATCACCCTGACCCAACGCGAAGAACCCGATATTCAACAGCAACCGTTGACGGTTATTACCAACGGCATCCCCGTGCTCGAACAGCATGTAGGCGCACACCTGCCCTCGCTCACCTCCACAAACGGCGTCACCAACCAATGGAACTTCTACGTATTCACCAATACATTTATATCAAACTCATTCTCGACACTTACCAACGGTACCAACGTGGCGTTCATAACCTTCATCCCGCCGAACTTGTCACGTCCGCGTAACGAGGAAGCAGACATCGACCTCTTTGTGTCGAAGAATCCCGCAATCACCAACCTCGAGCCCGCCGCCATCGCCGCGGCCGATAAGTCCGTCAAACGCGGCGGCACCGAAGTAATCGCATATACCAACGCAAACATAGACGACGTCTTCTATGTCGGCGTTAAATCCGAAGACCAGCAGGCGGCCGAGTACGGACTGGTCGGTATCTCCAGCGACACACCGTTCGATCAGGACTATAACGGACGCCGCCTCCTAACGGCGTTCCCCTTCAACATCCAAATCCCGGACGGCTCGCCCCAAGACCCCGGCGGCGCCTACATGTTCGCTGTCGGCATGTTCCCAATGCGCGTCCAACGCGCCGTCGTTACCACCACAATCGAGCATCAAGACTTCGGCGACATTACCGGCACGCTCACGCACAACAGGAAATTCGTCGTTCTCAACAATCATACACTCCCCGAGTACACCACGAATAATTTCGCCACATTGACATTCGACGACACGTTCCAAGGCGATTACCCGGGCGCACAGCCCAGCGACGGCCCCGGCAGCCTGATGGACTTCATCGGTGAAGAGGGAACCGGCCTATGGCTGATCTCTATGACTGACAACGCGCTCAATCACACCGGACGCGTCAACAACCTCCAAGTCATTCTCGACCCGCTCCCGCGGGAGTTCATCGGTATCCCCGGCTCGGTTGAACCGAATACGTTTACATATTATTACACCGATGTACCCGAAGCCGCCACCAACCTCATCGTCCGCCTCGGCAATATCGATCCCAGCCTGCCACTACGCCTTTACATAAGACGGGAAGACCCGCCGACACTCGACGACTACGATAAAATGGCCGTCATCCCACCACAGGGCGGCTCGCTATCCCTCGGCCTGAACGACGCACCGCCGCTGGAAGCAGGCCGCTATTACATCGGCGTGTTCAATCCGAACGCCGTCAGAATAAATTTCAATATCAGCGCAGAACTCGAATACCTCCTCCTAGCCGCGCTCGGCGAGGCGTTCTCACCAACGAACACCCCTATCGAGCTACTCGATAACGCAATCACTACCTCGACAAACTTCGTCCCCGTCGACCACCCGATCACCGATGTCCGCGTCGGCCTCCGTATCAAGCACCCGCGAGTCTCCGACCTGGTATTGCACCTGGTCAGTCCCCAAGGCACGCGCGTACTCCTGTCCGAAAACAGGGGCGGCCTCTCGACTAACGGCTTCGGCCTCGGCGAGACCAACGGCGAAATCGTTTACGCCACGTTCTCGGACAACACGAATTTCCACACCATCCCCATCAAGTTCGCGCAACCGCCGTTCACCAACAGCGCAATCGGCGAAACCACCTTCGTCGAAGGCTGGGAAGGCGCATCAGCCGGCGTCTACACCAACGGCGGCACACTGAACGGTTGGAACGTCCGCGGCGATAATGTACGCGTAGTCACGGATACCAACGCCGCCATTGAAGGCACAAACACCCTTAACCTTCTCACAGGCGCAGTACGCCGTTCGCTGCCGGTCGTCGCCGATGATGATTACATAATCAATTTCGCCTACCGCGCCGCCTCGGACGCCTTCCCCACATCGCAGTTCCAGGTCTACCTCGAGGACACCCTCACCAATATCATCACCGCCTCAACTAATTGGCGCGTGTTCGCATTCCCGTTCAAAGCGTTCACAAACGGAATACAGACTGAGCTCGATGGAATCCAGGGCGAAGTCTTCATCGATAATATCGTCCTCAAAAAGAAAGGCTCTGTGTATCTGCCGGAGGAATCACTGGAGCTGTTCAAAAATGAACCGGGTTACGGAAACTGGAAGCTCGAGATATGGGATAATTGGAAAGGCCCGGATACCGGCGTCACCCCCGAGCTCATAGACTGGCAACTCAATTTCGGCTTCGCCGCGCCGGGCCATAAAGCTGTGCGCCTCACCAACGCCGTCCCCTATACCGACACCGTTGAAGGTACCGAGATCAAATACTTCGTCGTCGAAACACCGTTCCGCGCTTCCTGGGCCACCAACCTCTTGACCAGTACCGGCGATGTCGTCCTGCTGGGCGACTGGGACGGGCTGCCCTCGGGCGATCCCGTACTCGATGACTATTATATCGATTACTTCGGGCCGGGCGGAACGGAATATCTCCTCCTCGGCACCAACGAACCGCCGTCGGCGCCGCTCCAGCCGGGCCAGAGATATTACCTCGGCGTTAAAAACGCCAATCCGTCCGAAACCAATGCGTTCAGGATTATGGTACAATTCGACAAACTCGATACAACCAACTGGCTCAGTCTCATCACACTCACAAACGGCGTCAGTTATTCATCCAGGATTTCCACCAATAACTGGGATTATTACCAATTCAATGTCAGTTCGAACGCCACGTTCGCCGACTTCGAGCTGTTCCCCGCCAACGGGAATGTCGACCTCTACCTCCGCAAAGCGCAACCGGTCGTCAACCCGCTGCCGACCGTGCTCAATCACGATTACCGCAGCATCAACCAAGGAACCGCCGATGAAACAATCACCGTGTACACGAACAGCGCCATCTCACCCTTCCCGCTCACACCGGGTACATGGTATCTCGGCGTGCGCAGGATGACCACAAACGCAGTCGATTACACCATCCGCGCAACGGAATCTACCGGGCCCTCCGCGCAGATAATCGATCTCACAAACAATATCCCATTCAACTTCACCGTGCCGGTCGAACAGGAGCCCTCGACTGTGTTCCGGTTCAATATCGCCAACGCAAATCCCGCAGTCGTGTTCGCCATCGATAACCTAAGCGGCAACGCCGACCTCGTCCTCCGCCGTAACGCGCCACCCTCATCGACCCTGTTCAATACCGGCAGTTTCCGCTTCGGCACAAACAGCGAACGCATCGTCGTAAGAACAAACAACAACCTGTTCGCCGACTTGTATTACGCCGACCTAAACGGCGACTGGTACCTGGCCGTCCTCAATAACGAGGCGACCAACGTCACAGGCTCGATCACCGCTTTTGCCGCGCCGCCCGAACCGCAAATCAATAACCTTACAAATAACGTCCCGTACTCCGGCTCCATAACCGGCGCGCAAATGAAGGTCTTCGCCGTCGATGTACCGGAGTTCACTATCTCCGCCACCAACACACTAACAAGCTCCGCCAATGTCGTACTCTTCGGCGACCGCGATAACCCGCCGGTCGGTAACGCGTTTATCGATGATTATTACATGAACACCAATTCCGCCGGCGGCACTGAAGTGCTGCTCTTGACCACCAACTACCCTGCGCAGGCGCCGTTGACCTCACCCGGACGCTACTACCTCGGCGTGATGAACCGCGACCTCGGCGCCGTTAACGATTTCACTATCCAAGTCGATTTCAATACCATCGAGGTACGATTCCTCCGCGATAGGACACCGATTACCAACTCCATACCCGCAGGCGAGGACTTGCAATATTACCGCTACACGGTACCGCCCATCGTCACGCACGTAGAGTTCGGCCTCACCAATCTCTCAGGTAACGCCGACCTCCTGGCCAGAACCAACACACCGCTACCCACTCCCTCCGATTACCACCTGGCCGGCGCCAACGGGGGGGCGACCAACGAGTGGATAACCATCACCAACGGTATGCCCGTCTGGGCGCCGCCGGAAACGTGGTACTTCGGCGTCGTCAATAACGAAACAAACACCGTAGATTACTCAATCGTCGCACGCGAATACTTCCCGTCAAATAGCGTCATCGAACTCACCAATAATATCCCTTATACCACGAGCACCACCAACGCGCTCGATTATTACAAGTTTAACGTCTCTACAGGCGCGACCTGGACGGCGTTCCAAGTGTTCGACTCAGACGCGGATGTAGACCTGCTTGTCAGAAAGAAACCGGGACTACCCACACCGCGCAACGTAGATTACCAAAGCGCCGCGCCCGGCACCGGCAACGAATGGATCGTGATAACGGAAAACTCATCACCCGTCCCCCTCACACCCGGCACATGGTACGTCGCCGCGCATACGCCGGACACAAACGCCGTCACTTACTCGATCGTCGCAAGCGAGTTCACCGGCCCGATCTCGCAACTCATACAATTGACAAACGCCGTCACTTACACTAACACACTCAGCGCCACCAACGGCCTCGATTATTACTGGTTCGAGGTCGCAACCATGGCCGACCAAGCGGTTTTCGAACTCCTGCAGCCGGACGGAAACGCGGACTTATTCATCAAACACGGATTCCCAATGCCCGACACCAATGTGTTCGACCACGCCGGTACAAACACCGGCACGGCCGATGAATTAATCGATATCACCACAACCACGACACCGAACCCCCTCGAACCGGGCATCTACCTCCTCAGTGTCGCCAATGCCGATACCAACACCGTCAATTACGGCATCCGCGCCACCGAATATTACCCAATGCCGCGCTCCAACGTCGTCATCTATCCCGACGTATCCATAAGCAACGGCGTCTTCCACTTAGTCTGGAATTCAACACCCGGCACTGAGTATATCGTCCGGAGCCGCACAAATCTCGCTGATCCTACATGGAATATACTGACCAATATCGTTGCCGTATCCGACCAAACATCATACGAGCACCCGTCCTCATCCGGACTCCAGTTCTTCAGCGTTATATCACCCGCCGCACCGGTTAATGTCGTCGACCTGACAAATAACGTCCCAGTCGATGCCACCACCCCTCCAGGCAGTGTGATCGATACGATCTACCGCTTTAACGTAACGGATCAAGACGCAACAGCGCTGTTCGAATTATTTAACCTCGACGGCAACGCCGACCTCGTCCTCAGAAAAGCGTCACACCCAACACGATTCACTTTCGATTCAACAGCACCCTTGCCGGGTACACAAGCCGAGTCGATCAAGGTCTCAACCAACGCCCCGGCAAGTATCGTCACAAACAACACGGCCGGCGAATGGTACCTCGCCGTCCTTAACCGCGAACGCACGCCCGTCAATTTTACAATCATGGCGTCTCTGCCCGAGCCGGCGCCGCAAACTAATCTGATTATCTCTCCTAACCTGACTCCAAGCCAAGACGGCATCGTCCTCTCATGGCAAAGCGCCTCCGGCATGGTTTATAGGGTCGAAGGCAAGGTAAACCTCGAAGACCAAGGATGGAACATCGTCGTATCTAATTTACCAGCTACG
>JAIPKD010000006.1 GCA_021733835.1 Verrucomicrobiota bacterium | reverse complement strand
AATTCATAACTCTGCGTGCTCTGCGCCTCTAGCGAGTCATCGAGCGGGCGAGAGATATAAAATCCTTAATCCACCTTAACAGCTCAACACCTGCAAGAACGACATCCCCAGGAACTTAGCTAGAACTGAATGACCCTGCTCGACCACCCGGCGCAATCATTCCATACCAAGACTTTCGTGTGTCTGTCTTCGGATACATCGAATTCGCCGCTACATTATCCAAAATATACGATTACTCCCCTGATCCAAGACAGAACAGGTTCGTTTCGCCGCGGATATAAATGCGCCCGTCCATGAACGCCGGCGACGAAAGCACGCGTTCGCCCAGGCTGCAACGATTCACCTCTTTATACTCGTCGCCGCCCGGGACTATGATCGTGGTGCCGCCGGTGGAGGTCACGTACACCATTTCACCCGCGACGGTCGGGGATGAGTTAAATTCAGCAATTTCATCCGGGCCGAACTCGATGTACTTCTCCCACAACAGCTCACCATCGTCGATATCGTAACACGTCATCGGCCCATAAGTGTTTATAAGGTACACGCGTTTTCCATCGGAAACAGGACTGGCTATGTTCGGCAATCCATCCTCGCCCTCCCATACAATCTTGGTGTCCGTCACATCATTCGTTCCGTCTGGTTCGATTGCCGAGAGGAATTCGCCTTCCATAGCGGTGAATACCAGGCCGGATGCAAAGATAGGCGAGGGCGTGACCTCGCCGTACAATGCCCTTGCACGCCAAATCTCCTCACCATCATCGGGTGCATAGGAAATAACCCACGGATCAGCGCAAGTAATTATCTGCTCAGGCGCGGTCTCCGGACGTATTACGATAGGCGTCGCCCAGGACGCCGGCACGGGCCGCGGATCGGTCTGCCACACCATTTCACCGGTTGCCGTATCAAAGGCGTATATCCTGGATTTCTCATCATCAGGCGTTCCCTGATCGTATTGCACGATCAGCTTGTCCTTGTATGTGAGCAAAGAGGATGCATGTCCATATCCGTTATCCGGGAGGCCGAGATTTTTGACCCAGACCTGTTTACCTTCGTAGTCGAATGCGCCGAGATTCCCATTGGCGAATATGGCGTAAACGCGGCGTCCATCCGTTGCGGGCGTAGACGGCGCGTATCCGCCGGAGTCTTCCATAACCTGCGGCGGCTCCTCGGGTTCATTCGGCACATTCTTGAGCTGCCTCCTCCAGACGAGTCCGCCGTCCGAAGCATCGAAACAATAAATCTCCTCGACCGTCTCAGTCGCGGACGCCAAGAAAATGCTGTCGCCCCAGACGATAGGTGAACTCGGTCCGGTGATCGGTACTTCCGTTTTCCAAACTATACCCTCGCCGGTAGCGGCATTCCAGTTGGTCGGTACGTTGAGGTACTGCGAAACGCCGTTCCCGCCCGGGCCGCGGAATCTCGGCCAATTCTGCATCATCTCGTCATGTGACGGATAAGGCGCCATATCGGCAACGTCTTGTACCCCGTTTGTATCAGACGCGCTGGTTCCGGCGCCTTCGTCAACGGCACCGCCGGCCTTGGCTATTGTGCGCTGTTCGATATTGGTATCTGAAATCAGGAGCGCAATCACTCCGCCGGCCACTGCAACAGCGCCGAGCACGGCCAATGCGCGTTGATCAGTAACAGCCGCCATCAGCTGGGCTTCGGCCTTCAAACCGCGTCCACGCGGCGGCCGAATCTTCGTCTTATAATTGTATAACTTCGCACCCGTATAAAAAAGCGCGGCGCCGAGAAGAAGCAGCCAGGCGCCTGAATTCAGCAACTCATTCCGCCTGAGAAAGACCCGACGCCGTTCAAGGTCAACGACACGTATCTCCGCCTTCAGTTCTTCGTCCAACGGGTTTTCGTTCAACTTCTGCTTGAGCGCCGTTATCTTTTTTGCATCAACGAATTCCTTGGTCCCGGCGCTGAATACTTCGTAAAGCATCACAAGCGCAAGCGCACAACAAAACGCGCCCGCTACAAAAGCAATGTTCCGGGCCAACCTTGATCCGAAAAACGATTCTATTCTTGGGAATCGGGCCATATGATAACTTTCTATTTTACGGTTGCCGAGTTTTTGGGACTCGTGGAATCTACTTTAGGACAAAGACTGCGGTTGCGTTTTACCCGCAAAAGTTCTTTGGGACAATAATTGTAACATCGGCCGCACGAAAGGCACGCCGACGGCGAAGGATCATACACGGATCGCCGCTGCCGGAATGCCGGGATCATCATTCGCAACCCGATCACAATCCCGAAAAATGCGCCGAGCCACCGGCCGCCCGTGACGAATTCAGAGCGTATTGTCATGGCCTCCGCATACAACTCATCGGTCGTCCGACCGGTATCCCTAAACGCCGCGCTCGCATCAGTCGTGTCTTCAAACCTCCCCTGCTCCTCGCCGGCCACACGCTCGGCCAGGCTCACCGTAGGATGCACTTTTGAGAATTCAGTAGCCAAGCCGCCGCCGATGACCGCAAGCGAAGCGCCGATAACCAGCGTCACTATTACATGTTGTATAACCGAGCGCCTGCGCTGCAATGGCGTCTCCGGCTCTTCAAAAACGATAGGTTCCGATATCGCGCCGTACGGACATGCCTCCTCGCAAATTTGACATTGCAGGCATTCGTTGGGTGAGAGCTCGACCTTCCATCTCGAGAAATACGAAAGCACCCGTAGAACCGCGCCGTACGGGCATAAGAACCGGCAATACGGACGCCCCACGAATACGCCGAGAACCAGGAATCCAACTCCGAGCGTCAACATACCAAAAGACCCGCTCCGCCTGAAGAAAGCGACAAAAGGATCGTACTCGCAAATAATGAAGGCACTGCCCGTGGCCGCAAAAAGCACGGCGGCGCCGAGATACAAAAACGGAACCGTAGCCAGCACATGCTCCAACCACGGCTTGACCTTTACCGGCCTGAATAACACCGCGTCCTGAATCGCGCCCAAAGGGCATACCGCCCCGCAAAAGACGCGTCCGAAAAATAACGCGAAAACAAGCGGCAAAAGGAAAAACATCAGCGCACTCAACGGCAGCGCATATCCGCCGTCAAAAACAGCCAATGCCACATTTTGAATCGAACCAATTGAACAAATACAGCCCTTGCGGTAAAATCCGAAATACGCCAGCGAAAACAGCATGAGCACAAATACCCACTTCCGCGAACGCCGCCACAAGACCAGGTGCGCCGCCATACTCAACGCCGCCGCCAATACCGCTATATCCAGGTAATCCAGGAAGTCCGACCGCGCCTCGGGTGTCGTGGTCGTCGGCATCTGATAGCCGGACTCGAACTCCGGCGGCGGAAAACGCATCACACCATAGGCATTCTGCAACGGCGCTATGTTAATCAATAACAGGAGCAACCATAGCATCGGACGCATGCCCCGGCGTTTGACACTGGAACACCCGCACCCGCCAGAGTCACCGATGAGATTTGAACCGGTCGATTCCCTCATCCCGCAGTCTCCCTTGTTTTCAAAAGATAAGGATCACCGGCCGGAACACGCACGAAAGCCTGACCGGGGCACGAAACCGCTATCGCGCATTCATTGCAATTTACGCACTTATCATGCCTGACCTGTAAGAAAAACGAGCCGTTACCAAACAACTCACAACCCTCGACGCACTTGGCGCAACCGATGCACAGCTCCTCATCGATCGTGTACTCGTAATACGGGTCCTCGAGCTTTGTCCTGATTATCGCGCCGGTCGGACAAATCTGGTTCTCGGCGCCTGTGTCCAGATTTATCGGTTGCGGATCGAAATATCCGGTACACAGCTTGCAGTAGCCGCAGATCGGGTAATACTGTACGCACCTCACAGCGGATGGTTCCAACACACATTCCGTCGCGCAGTTTGTGCAAAACACGCATTTAAATGGGTCAATCTGCCAAACCGTACGTTCAGCGCGCACCTTCCCGGTAAAGAATCCGGTTACCATCCCAAAAAAGAACAACATCGCCCCTCGAAAACCGCCGCTCAGGAATCCGCGCCTTGAGTGTCCGCGCTCGATGCCTTTCTCTTTCTCCGCCTTGCTCATCGGTTCGTCAAAGGATTACCACTTTTAAAATTCGACGCCTTCGGCAGCCGGCAAAACTCGAACGCACGGCAGCCGTTACATGGAATCGTGTAATAACAATCCTCGCCGTTCACGCTCCTGGCGCCGAGGACGGCGCCCAAGACACCCAGCACCCCAAGGAACCCCCATCTCATACCGACCTTTACAAATTCTCTGCGGCTTTGCGCCTTTTCGGCCGAACCATGTATATCGTTATTACGCTCTTTCATTCTTAGGGATTTTACTTTTTTCAAACCCGTGCCGCACACATCCGGCGGCACGGCTTAATCTGTAACAAAGATTCTAACCTGACTCGAACCGGTATCCAATACATAAACCTCGCCATCGGAATTTACAGCGACGTCCAGCGCACGCATCCGCCCGGCAGGTCTTTTCCTCATTAATCCCGGGAACGAGTTCGGCGGCGCCACTACACATTCGAATTCACCATCCGCCGAATAAACCTTCACCCTCGGCAGTCCCTTCTCCGCGGTCACAAACCGACCATCATTCAAAATCGATATGTTAACCGGATTACAACAGCCGCAAAAGCCCTCGATCGCCATCGTCGGCTTCCCCCAGGATCGCGAAATCTCGCCTTCTTCGTTATATGCCTCGATGCGGTGTTCACCGGTATTCGTCGCCCATAACAGGCCGTCGGCGTCAAATGCAATATCGAAAAAGGGACTCGGTATCACAAACCCGACACCACCGCCCTCGGTGTCTCCTCTGTTTTTCGAAAGCACCTTCCCATCGGCGCTTATCTTCCAAATACACTTTTCTCCGGCATCGGCTGCGAAAATCGTTCCTTCCCCGCCAACCGCAATTGACGTCACAACGGAACGCTCACCCAGCGATCCTGTATCGCTTAAGACTCCTCCTTCCGAATCGAGGATCACAATCCTGTCTCCGACCGCCACCAATATCCTATCACCGTCGACGGAACACACCGCCCGCGGTCTGCCGCCGACCTTCAACGTTGTTCTCTTTCTACCGACACGGTCAAAAACATTTACGCATTCATCGCCGCATACATACACGAGGTCGCCGTTATCAATCCATAACGCAACCGATTCCTCCATATCGCAGCCGAATCTCCCCTTCTCGCGATATCGAATAAGCGCCGGATCGACCTCCGCCAACTTCGACATGTCATAGCCACTTGTCGGAGAGGCGTTTGGAATCGCGCTATGGTTTCCGGGTTTCGGGCGTATCGTGTCATCGGCAAATACTCCGGCTGCGCCGCCGGCGCCGAATGCAAGCATTCCTTCCATGCCTTTTCGCAAGAAATCCCTACGCGACTGCTTGTTTTCATCTCTACGCGATTTTTTCATAACGATTTCCCTTTAAATCGATAGCAAAATTACATGATAACCCCATATAGTGCAACTTAGCATTCACGGAACCGGTGGATCAGCGCCTGTGAAGGCCGGTGTCTTTATTGAATCGTAAGTATTGATTTGCCGCATTACCTTTTGAGGATTCCGGATACATCACCCAAAAAAAGCGGTACCGGCGATTCAAAACCGGTACCGCGCACGATCCGTAACGCTTATTCAGACACTAAGCGGTCTTTTTCTTTCTTACCTTCTTTTTCTTCTTCTTTGCCTTTGCGCCGGCGCTTTTCTTTTTTTCGGCTACGCGAGCATTACGTTGGACTATCAACGCAGACGCCGATTTCTCTTCATCCTTGGTTTTTATTCGGCTTGACACCTGGAGGGTGTTCCAAAGATCATCCGCCAACTTGCCTTTGACCGGTATATCAAGTTCCTTGCAAACCTCGGCGAAGGACACCGGCGGTTTAAGTGAAATCACCTTCTTGCTGATCAGCGAAGGTTGATTAACGATGAATTCTTTGGGCATCTCCTTCCACTCCTTCAACCCATAGTAGCCGTAACCCAAACGTTTTATGTCCGGATGATTGCGTATGACGGCCGAAATCGTGGCGCGTCCGACTGATCGTCGCGCTTTTAATTCATCCAGAATCTGATTGGCGGTCATGGGCTGACCCTTTTCCTTGAGAATCTTGGGAATAAGGTCTTTAATATGCTCGCGTTCACCCATACCCCAAGACTCAAGGGCAAACAGAAAGCGCCCCAAGTCCGTAAATCTTGTATCATCCCTTAATACTTGGGCCAATTCATAAACATTCGTCAAACATGCCCAACCGAACGTGTTGTCCCTGATGATTTCCCGTGTGGAAACAGGACGTTCCTCCTTCTGAAGCAGTTTAGCCACGTCGTTTCTCGCCCTCCTCCAAAGGCGCTCAGGCAATTTGATATGCTTCCGCGTTCCGAATGCACGACGGTCAAGCAGGAATATCCCGTGTTCGGGCTTCAGCGAATTCCTGAGGCCACCGATCGATATATCCGGGAAGTTCTCGGAGAACAATTCTTTCGCGCTCTTGATTATCTCTTGAGGCGTCATCGGGTCTTCGGAGTTCAACAATACGCGCTGAACCCAGTCGTGTATCCGTAAACTCGAAAGCCGAATCACCGGTTTTTCGGGTTCCGGAAACTCGACGGCCAATGTTCTGCTCTGCTTCAGCGCCGCAAGAAATTCGCCCGGCGTCAATTTCGATAAATTCGCGTTGGACTTCAATTTCTTGTATGCGTTCTCGAAAGAGAGCGGCGAAACACTGCCCTTGAGAATCTCGGTCAACGGCCGCGAGATTTCCTTGATCCACATTTCCGGATTCGGACTGGGCTTTTGCCCTTCCGACCACCCGGGCAGGCTGGGCTCAAGGGCGCTAAAGAGACGAATATAAAACGGCACCGCATACCTGCAATGCTTGGCAGGCGTTATGCCCAGCCATTTAACGAATAATTCAGGCGTCAATGGGCAAATCGCCGATAGACATTGCTCGGCCAGGTCTTCCAATAAGTCCTGAATCGGAGGCCCGCCGCTTCGCAATATCTTCAATACAAGGAGGTCGACAACCTGTCTCACCCGCTCGCGTGTCAATCCATACTTCGAACCCACTTCTTCAAGCGTCATCGGCGGACCGCCGTCAGCGCCCATTCTCAACATGAGCATCTGGCGCTCCCTCTCGCCGAGCTCATCGATTATATCATCCAAAAATTCAGTGAGATAATCGATGCCCGAACCCTTTACCTTAACAGGATCAAATTCTCCGGCTTGAAGACGGCGTACAAGCTCGACCAACTCGAAAATCGAACGGCGTCCGCAGTTGCGCATGCTCAGAACCTGGATATACGACAATCCATGCAGGTCGCCCAGCTTCTTGAACCCCATTTTCTGAAGCACGCCGCTCAACCTTACCGACAAGGGCATCTGGTCCAACGGCCAGTCCCTCACGTGCGTAGGGATGCTGATTGTCATCACATCACCTGATTGCTGTCGCACTTTTCTGGCGCGCGGCCCTTGCAGGCCCATTGCGCCGACTTGTAATTGCTTAAGTATAAGCTCCAGCTCTTTTACATTTTCCGGATGCATAGCTTTTATTGTGTTGAGTTAATATTTATTTCCAGTTTCCAATAATTTTAACTCTCAATCAGATCAGTGCAAGCAATTTTATTAGTTAACCATTAATTTTTTTTGCGATGATATACTCATTTTTCAGCGCAACGCCGCAAGACTACCCGAAGGGTCACTCATATACTAACATATTTCTCGACATTTGATCCCATTTTCATCCGACCGCATTCCCGGGAAACACACAGAAAAACCGGTATTTACAACGGAATTTTATCTGAGCGCACGCCTCCGCTTCCACGAGCAATCGACTAAGTTGCTTATTCCAAGAATTTTAGAAATTTATAGCGGCATTATTTATCGTATCGATCGACCTTTACAAAATTGAATCCTTTTATAGCCATCGAAGTGGTATGGCGTTATTGATTCCAAGGATCATCAAATCTTTCCTTTGAATCATTAAGTTCGGTTGAATCGGCTCTCGACTGTTCCGCGCTCATCCAACCTTGAATTTCTGTCATTCAAAATTTGTATTAGGCCTTCGGGCGCACCGGATGATGTCGCACCGTGTACATTGAAATTGACATAACGGACCGAAGTTTCGGTCTTTTTCGAATGCACATTCATTTTTCCTCCTTAAAAAGCCCCACTTCGATCGGCATTTTTTCGATATACAGTAAAGAACCAAAACTTAATTATCGAAAATTCCGCTATTCTGTTCGTTTTGATTCATTTATCTAGCTTGGGCACATTGATATTTCTGCATCAATTTTCGTCAAAATGAGAATTTCGGCTCTTACGGCAGTTATTCACGAAAAACGGCAAGGAAGCGCCGTTTTTTTGTGTTCAATTTCATCATTCTTTAATTTAATCCGTAATTATGGAATACGAAGCGGTCATAGGACTGGAAACGCATGTTCAGTTGAAAACCAAAACCAAGATGTGGTGCGGCTGCGGCAATAAGTTCGGCGAACCGCCCAATACACTTGTGTGCCCTGTTTGTCTCGGCATGCCGGGCGTTCTCCCCGTCGCCAACGAAGAAGCCATGCGACAAACGGCGCTGGCCGGCCTCCTTCTTAATTGCGCGATCGCCCCTTCGGCCAAGTTCGACCGAAAAAACTATTTTTATCCGGACATGCCCAAGAATTATCAGATCACACAATACGACCGCCCATCAAACCTCGGCGGATACGTGGATTTCGAAACCGGCGGCGTTGTCGCGCGTGTCCGCATAAATCGCGCACACCTCGAAGAAGATGTCGGCAAAAACTTCCATTTTGAAGGCACCAGCGGCATCGATTTCAACCGCGCCGGCGTACCGCTGCTGGAGATCGTATCCGAAGCCGATATCCGATCCGCACAAATGGCATATGACTACCTGAACGCGCTGAAGGAAATAATGGTCTACGGCGGCGTCAGCGACTGTGACATGGAAAAGGGGATGGTACGTTGCGACGTCAACATCAGCGTCAGGCCAAAAGGCGAACCGGCGCTGGGCGAAAAAATCGAGATAAAAAACATGAACACCTTCAGCGGGATTAAACGCGCCCTGGAATACGAAATCCAACGTCAAATAAGCGTACTGCAAAGCGGCGGCAAACTGGTACAGGAAACGCGGCGCTGGGACGATTTATCGGGTGAAACCGAGTCCATGCGCACGAAGGAATATGCCCATGATTATCGGTATTTTCCCGAACCCGACCTTATGCCCTTTGTGCCGTCGGAAGAATGGATAGAAGAAGTCAGATCAAGGATGGTCGAACTCCCGCTTCATAAGAAACAACGTCTTATGAAGGAATACAAGCTTCCAGCCGCCGACGCTGAGGCCTTTGTTCACGATATACCGCTGGCCCGGTATTTCGAAAGCATCGTCAAGGATGCAAAGAATCCCAAATCCGTCGCAAACTGGATCATTAACAATCTTCGTGCGCTTATGTCCGAGTCCTGCAAAACGATCGATGAACTCGAATTCCCGCCGAATTCCGTTCTTGAGCTTGTAGATTTAGTCGAAACAGGTAAAATCAGCTCCAAAATCGCCCAAACCGTTTTTATCGATATGTTTAATACCGGAAAATCGCCGGCCGCAATTGTCGACGAAAAAGGCCTTGCACAGGTCAGTGACACCGCCACAATCGATAAAATCTGTGACGAAGTAATCGCCGCAAACCCCAAATCAGCCAATGATTTTAAGTCCGGCAAATCCGCGGCGCTCAACTTCCTCAAAGGCCAGGTCATGCGAATCACAAAAGGAAAGGCGAATCCGGCCATTGTCGGAGAAACGCTCGAGAAAAAACTCAACGAGTAAACACATCAAAATGTACCAAATTATGAAAATCGACCTACCGATCATCGAAAGTGACATTTTCAGACTGATCGAAACAATCGAATTCGATCTAACTATCTGTAACCATTTCTTCCCTGTCAGGATCGAGCTTTTCCAAAATACGGAAACACCGTCACAATTCAGGTGCCGTATGTGGGAACGCGAATTTTGTCACATGCAAGACGCATTAATTTCCCACGACGAGGAAAGACCTTGCCGCGATGAATTCGACGAGGAGATCATGGTCGAACGCACCTGGGAGATTTCCGATGAATTCGAAGACTTCGAAGCGCCCAACCCGGAGAAGGCCCTCGAGATTTTCATCAGCAACGTAACCGACTACTTCCGGCAATGCTGCAAGAACATCAGCGCCGAGGAAGAATGAACGGTCAGAGTGATATTCGCTCCATTCATTTCATCGGCATCAGCGGCACGGCCATGGCCGCCGCGGCGGTGGAATTGAAAAACCGCGGATACACCATCTCAGGCTCCGACCTGAACACGTATCCGCCGATGTCCACATTCCTGGCACAAAACGGAATTGCGGCAACCAACGGGTTCTCCGAAAATAACCTGGAACCACGGCCTGGTCTCGTCGTTATCGGCAATGCCGTCTCAAGGGGCAACCCGGAAGTTGAATATATCCTCGATAATAAACTCCCTTTCCTCTCACTGCCCGAGTTGATTAAAGAGTTTTTCCTGCGCGATAAAAAAGCGATCGTCGTCACGGGCACCCACGGCAAAACCACCACCGCCTCACTCATTGCATGGACGCTTGAACATAACGGACTAAACCCCGGATTCCTAATAGGCGGAATCCCGCGTAACTTCGACAAAGGCGTCGCCTTCACCCCAAGCGATTGGTTCGTTATCGAAGGCGACGAATACGATTCGGCCTTCTTCGATAAACGCAGCAAGTTCATTCATTACATCCCCGAAATCGCTATAATCAATAATATCGAATTCGACCACGCGGATATCTTCGAAGACCTCGATGCCGTTCGTAAGTCTTTCCGACAATTCATCAATATCATACCCCGGAACGCATTGCTCATTACAAACGGCGACTCACCGAACATTTCCGGCCTGCTCGACACGGCGCCGTGCCGGACGACAGGCTTCAGCCTCACCAAAGACGCGGAGTACGCGATAACCGGTATTCAAGCCTCCGAAACACACTCGAATTTCAAACTCAACGGCGACGCTTATTCCGTCCCCCTAAACGGCGCCTTTAACATTCAAAACGCCGCGGCCGCCGCTATTTGCGCATATCATGCAGGCCTCGACCACCATCAAATACAATCCGCGTTCGCTACATTCAAAGGCGTCAAACGCAGGATGGAAGACCGCGGCATCTTCGGCGGCGTCGGTATCATCGATGACTTCGCGCACCACCCGACCGCCGTAAGACAAACCCTCGAGGCACTGAAAACGCGGTTCCCCGGACGCAGGATATGGGCCGTATTCGAACCACGCTCGAATACGACACGCAGGAATATATTCCAAAAAGAACTGACCGCCGCGCTCAGCCTCGCCGATGCCGTAATAATCGCTCAAGTAAATCGTATCGACCAATTACAGGCATCCGAACGCCTCGATCCACAGCAAATTATCGATGATCTCGTTAAATCCCGCGTCTCCGCCTTCCACCTGCCCACAACGGAATCAATCGCACACCGGCTCTTGAATTCAACCAGGCCGGGCGACATCGTCTGCATACTCAGCAACGGCGGTTTCGGCGGTCTACATGAAATGCTGATAAAACAATTGCAATCAAAATGAATCGCCCCCGCCCTCCGTCTCATCGTCAACACCAACCCTTGCCCGGAAGCGTTCACACTCGCCGTTTAACCCAACAAGGATAACAACCGGATGTGTCGATTCCCCGAAGCGGCCAGGGAGTATCTTCTGGCCGGGCCGAAGCGCAACTTTCAAGTGCTCGATCCGCTCGATTTTTTGGCCGAAGTCACTCAGCACATCCCCGATCCCGGCGAGCATCTGATTCGTTACTACGGGTGGAAGTGACAGCCGTCTGAAACGCATTCAAGGAGGTGGTAAACCGGGGCGTCCTTATGGATTCAAAAAATCCGCGCGGGGCTTATGGTGACGGGCTTTGTTTCCACAAGGGTCAAAAAACACGTGCCGCGCTCCCTCGCCGGCGGTCAGGCCGAGGATTCTCGGCCATTCATTTTCCGGCACATTTTGCTTGCCCCAGTCCTTCAGCGTACTATTCTAGGCCTCACGATAAAAAATCAAATTTCTACCTTTAAGAAGCGAATGGTCGCGGGGCTTTTGGGGTTGTTGGCGGGGACGGCGCAGGCAACGGTTCTGACGTTTGACGGATTGAGTAATGGGTTGATTCCCGGATCTTATGGCGACCGTGTAACCAGCACATCCATGTTGCATATTCCTAAGCCGGCGAAGGATTCACGCCAAATGTTTCCTTGAACTCTATCGGAGTGGACGGCGGGTTGCATATCTGGGATACCGGCTAGGGCGATCTGACCTTTATCGCTGAAAATTGCGGAATGATGTAAAATGTGACTTTATTTTTTAGCTGGTAAGAGAAATTATGAATATGTGTAAAATGTTTAAGTGTATTGTGGCGGTCGGGGTTCTTTTTTCTGCAGGATGGAGCGGAGCACTGGCCGATGAGTTGCTCACAGACGGCGAATTCGATTCTGTACTTGAGTATTGGAGCGTGGATCCCGCTTTGGAGTCATGGATTCCTTATGATCATGTATCCGGAGCTATCAGTCTGGATCCGCCGGTAATGGATTATCGCGGTGTAATTGTCAGTCAGCCCCTGAATGTGGAAGGCGTGGCAAACAAAACGGTGCAGGTCAGTCTGGATGTCGCCGGACCCGACTGGGGCGGGCTGCTCCCGGGTAGCGTTGCCGCTGTAGAGTTGGAGTATATGACGTTGGCCGGCGACCGGGAAACGGTTACAGTGCTGAGTCCTGATAATGCCCTTGTTCCGGATGGAAGTTTTGCAACATTTAGCGATTCATATTTGTTTCCCGCTGATGCAGACCGGCTTGTGGGATTTCAGATTTTATTAACATCCGGTGATTACGGGGTGCTTGTTGATTCTGCTTCGCTGACGTCTTCGGAAGGACTGGTTGCCGGACCGATCCCGGTTTTGCAGTCTATTTCACCGCCATCGGTCGCCTACGGCGAAACGGTTACAGTCAATGGCAGCAATTTCGGAAGCGAAGCGGATACGGTATATGTTGATGGAAAGACCAATGGTGTAACCGTTCAGACATGGACGGAGACAGCCGTCACCGTGCTGGTTGACTCAGTTTCTAATGGCGGAATGCTCAGTGTGGAAGTGGACGGTACGATGACGCTCCGCAGACGGGAACTGTCGGTTTCCAGCCCGCACTTTTTTGTGGAAGCCCAATCTAAATCTCCCGTAGTAATTGCAGGACAGCAGATCGAAGTGGATGTTTTTGCGATATTTGAAAACGGGTTTACACCAACCAACGGCGTTACGATGAGTGTGCCCGGCTATCCCACGGCGACTTTCAGCAGGAACCCTATGATGACGGAGGGCGGATCGGTGCTCTATTTCGATACAACCGGAATGAGTACCGGGATTCATACGGTCGTGATCAGTGCCGTCGAAACCAGCCTGCCTCCGAGAGAGGTTTCTTTTCAGGTGGATGTTCGTGAAGTTGCTAGCTGTACGCTGGATGTGGACGGGACGACGTTTACTTCTCAGGATCCGGTAACGGCTTCATTGCAGATTATGGATACCTTGGGAAATGACATCACCGACGATCTTCCAAAACCGGTCTGGAGCAGTTCGGCACCGGCACAAATTAATGTGTTTCAGGAACCGTCTTTGTGGGGAAGTCTCTACGTTCTGCCGCATGCCACAGGAAGTGCAGTACTTCAGGCCGTTCTGCCTGACGGAACAGCTACCAATTTCAGCGTATCGTCGTCCATTCCGGCTTCACCGTCTATTCTTTCTCATCACTTCATGGACCCGATAATGAGCAATGATCCGAATTCCACAAACATGCTGGTCTGTCTGGCCAGCGATCCGATGACCTATTACTCCTATAGCGTGAGCGATCTGGGACTGGAGACGCATGACAGCTGGTGGAATGGCGACAACTCGCAGCACACGTATGAGTTCACCATATCTGAAAATACGAAACCCGGGAAATACTTGTTCCAGAGTTCGGCTACAACGACGAACGGCGTAGCCGGTGACGGGACGCTGCTTACCGTTGTAAATAATCCTTCTACGGGATTAATCAACGGACACGTCGCTGTGTTTGGTGCTGATTCTATGCATGGAGTCAACGGTACGATGGAATTTTACGATGCTTCAGGAGGTAGCCTGCTTTTCTCACGAATGATCAGTGAGTTCACGTTCGACTACACGCTTCCGAGTATTCCGCCGGGCAGTTATAAGCTGCGCTTGTTATATAATGATGTTGATGAGCAGTGGTATGCGAATGCCAATTCCAATACAGCATCAACCGTTGTTATTTCTGCAGGTGCGGTAGCCAATAACATTGATTTTACATACTTTGATTCAGGTGATCCGCTGCCGGATCCTGAAATCGCTGTTCCGCCCAGCTTTGATTCAGCGACGGGCACCTTCGGCTTTGGTGTTCAGACCGACTCCGGCGAAAATTACCAGGTGCTGAAATCGTCCACTCTGAATGAAGGATCGTGGTATTTGCTTGAATCCATTTGGGGAGACGGATCTGTGGCGAATATTTCGGACACGAACACGCAAAGTTCCGCTGCGTTTTACAGGGTGATTAGGGCGCAGACGATAGGGGAAAGGTACTAGCGCTTATTTGCTTAAAAAGCTAATAAATAGCGACATTTATCAGAATAAACTGTCCTTGATACGCACAGTCGCGTTGAATCCGTCGGAGCGCGGCTGTGTCCGCAGGATCAGCCGCAGCAGCTGCGAATGCCACGGCTTCATTCGATTACCGGGGCCAACGTCTTCTTCAGACAGCCGCGACCGGCTTTCAGCACAGTCGCGTTCCGAAGATTGATCACGCACGATATTTTACGGATTATCGCAATTTGTTACTAGACCTCACGATAAAAAAGCAAATCCCTATTTTTTTTCATCAAATACCCTTATCAGCTTCGTACCGTGCCTCGGCAACACGGCCTCGAATTTCCCTTCAAACTCACCGATATCTTCGCATCGCCACAAATCCCTGACTCTTCTAACGCCGTTAATCCCGATATCCGGCCAATGCACGGTTACATATTCAGCCACGGGCCCTCGATTAAAAAGCCCGACGGCTCTCGATCCATCCTCCATCTCCTTAGCCCATACCTCCAGGTCACCGTCCTTTGACACGCGCCGGGCTTGGCGTCCCAGCGGGTCTTGATTGACCGCCAACACCTCGTCATTCGTCAACAGCCCCAGTGTGAACGGGTCCAAACGCGTTATATCACCGCTTAAAAACAACGGCGCAGAAAGCAGGCACCATAGCGTCACATGCGTATACTGCTCGTTCGGACTTAGCGGTGTCATAGCCGTGCCTCCCCGCCAGTTACTGATATATCCAAGTAAAAGATAGTCCGGATCGTTCCAATGCCCGGGTCCTGCCCATTTTTCAAGACCGTTTTGACCGAAACCGATCCTGAACATCGCCTGCGGGATATCCTCGAAACTCCATCCGAGATCGCCGGTGGTACGCCAACTGTTACCGCCGACCTCGGCACCCCACTCCCAAACCTTGCCCATCCCATATTGACAGATATTAAGTAAAATATCCCTATCCTGTTTGCGCAAAATCCTCCCCATCAGCGCATACGGTTTCTTTAACTCTTCTCTGCTATTGTCTTTCGCTATCCGAGTGTAAGAACACCAGTCATACTTAAGCAAATCGAATCCCCAATCAGCGAAACGCTTGGCGTCCTGCGCTTCGTGTCCGTAGCTCCCGCAGAACCCGGCGCAAGTGCGCGATCCCGGCGACGTATAAATCCCCGCCTTCAGTCCCTTCGAATGGATGTATTCGGTCATCGCCTTCATATCCGGAAAATTCGAATTCGGCAGGATATCACCGTTTTCATCACGCAACGGACCCACGCGTGAGGGGTCACTGTGCGCCTCGGCGTTCATCCAGCAATCGTCGATCGATACATATTGAAATCCGTGATCGGCCAATCCGCTATTGACCATCGCATCCGCCGCCGCCCTCATCACTTCGTCGGTCACCCTATGCTCGTGTACATACCAGCTGTTCCAACCCATTGGCGGAGTGAGCGCGATCCTATCACCAACCACGATACTGAATTCCCGACTATCTCTTCCAAGCCGATTCTCTGCAATGAGCTCTACCTTATACGTCTTATGCTCATCGGACTCGATACAACCTGTAATAATCCCGGTATCGGTATCGACGACCAAATCCTCCGGCAATCCCCGCACCGCAAACTCCATCGGACGCTCGCCGGTTGCTGGAATCTTGAAGAGAAGCGGACTGCCAGGCCGCACCCCATAAAGGCGCGGTCCGTTAATTCGCGGCTCACCGGGCGGTGATGGCGTGAGTATCTCACGTTCCTCCCGCGGCAAATCGCGAACCTCAATAAGTCCAGGCCCGGTTATAAACTCAGCCTCGCACCAGTCTGCATGATCGTAGGCCATGCCGTCCCCGGCATCACTTACGACAAGCGCAAGCCGCTCGACACCTTGAAGATCGACATCGACAGTGACAGGTTTATCGCCGCCACACACTACATCGGTCTGAAACACCCTGCGCCCGTCCGCAACCAACTTAAACCGAACCGATCCCTTGCCATCCGTCTCATCGTCAACCCCCACCTTGGCCCGGAAGCGTTCGCACTCGCCGTTCAACTCAACAAGAATGACACCGGACGCATGAGTGCCCACGCCGCTCTTGAACTCCTCGCCCCCGACCCGTAACGGACGTCCTATCACAGACCTGCCGAGCTGTGGAGCGCCCCAACCCTGGCGCGCCTTGTTCAGGTTCAACCTCTCCAATTTAACAAAATCCGCTCCCAAACACACCGTACCAATAATCAATGGAATTATAATTGCACGCATACTATTCCTCTTCATTTACGATTCACCGCACGACATTTTTCTCATTTTATTCAATCCAACCGTGATTCGAATTCATACTCGCCGGAGCCGATAGCAACGACATCAAAAGCGCCGTCGCGCGTTACGCTTCTCACACCCGCGGCCTTATCAATCGCAGCACCGCTTTCTGTCAATTCCCCCGCCCCCGTATGCGGCAGGTATACGCGCGCCGTCGTATTCGGCGGAATACAAACATCAAGCTCGAGCTTACCCTCGCTTACACGCCAATCGCTCTTGATACGCCCTTGCTCGGACATGTAAGACGTGCTCGCCCACTCAAGCTCCGTCTCCGGCGGTACAGCAGGGCGGATAACGAAATCCTCGTACCCCGGCTCCGCGCCCGGGCGTATGCCGCCGACCCCATGAATAAACCACGCGCCGACATACAGATACGAACTGTGCAGTCGCGAATTACGTCCGTCCCACGCCTCCCAGAATGTCGTCGCGCCACGCTCGAGCATGTCGCCCCAACCGGGATAATCCTCTTGTCCCACCATCGTACTGATAAGATCGTTCCTATCGTATTCCATCAATGTCTTGAACAACATCGCACCGCCGGTGATCCCGGCGTGAATATGCCCATTCCGCTTATCCAATATCTCCTTTTCGAGCCGCTCCCAGACGTCCGCCCGCTCGCCCTCCGGCGGCACTTCCGTCAAAAGCGCGGTCGCAAGATACGCTTGGAAACAGTTTACATATCCATCCTCCCCGGGAACAAAAAACTCTTTGTGAACAGCCCGGCGTACCCGCTCCGCACGCGCTTCATATTTTTCAGCGATAGCCGGTTCGCCGATTATCCGCGCGATCTTCGATGCCGTTTGCAGGTTATATACCCAGTAACAGTTATTAAAAAACAGCGTCTCACGCGTATCACCGTTCACGCCCTCGGCGCCCGGCCAAAGCCAGTCACCGAGAAAATCCCATTCGCCACCCCATCGGACTAGTAGATTGTCCGCGCTCTTCGTCTCGAGGAATTCGAGCCAGTTCGTCATCGTCGCAAAGTTCTCACGCAAAATCCTCTTGTCGCCGTAAGCGCGATATACCTCCCATGGGAGCGTTATGCAGAATCCGCTCCATGCCGGGCCGCCGCCGCCCCAGTAGGTCGGCGCCGTATACGGCAAGTCGCCATTAGGCTTCTGGACGTCCCGCCAGTCCTGCGCCCACTTCGTATAGAACGCGCCGACACGATAATTATCCAACGCCGTGCAGATAGTCGCATGCGCATCGCCGCCGTAACCCATTCTCTCGCGATGCGGGCAATCAACGACGTACCCACCCAGACTGAGGTTTTCAAACGTCCACGACGTGGTCTCGTAGATCTCGTTGAACAATTCATCCGAGCACTCAAACCGCCCGGCGCGTTCAAAATCACTACGCACAAGCCAACCACGCACGTCTTCGGACTTCAATTCGGCATCAAGCCCCTTGACCAATATCCATCGGCCCACGCTGTAATTGAAATGGTTCTTAAAAGTCCCCTCGCCGGAAGGCCCTATCACGTATGCACTCCGCAGCCTGTGCGTCATCTCCGCGTCCGCGCGTTCGGAAAACTGGAATTCGACCCGCGTCCCCGGATTACCGGACACATCTATCTCCACCCATCCCGCGAAATTCACGCCCATGTCTACGCGCTGACCCCCTGCCTCGGTCGTCTCTATCGAAACCGGATGTATTCGCCGTTTGAGCGTGTTGGGCTCGATAAAGTCGGACGAAAGCTGGAGTTCGGGATCATACTCCACCGCGCTCGACCACTTGGAATCATCGAAATCCGGGGAACACCAGTCCGGTATCGCCTCACGCGCATCGTATTCTTCACCGCCGAAATGCATGAAATCCCAGACGCCGAGGAGCGTGTTCGGACTCGGATGCGTTTTCCACGAGGCATCAGTACGTATCCCGATCTGTTCACCACCTGGCATCCGAATATCCCCCTGCATTATCACCAACGGCGCCCGCGGCTTGTTATCGGTCGCAAACGGCGGAAAAATCGACCAGGACACACCAAGCCACAGCCCGATCACGTTCTCGCCCGGATTCAAATACTCGGCGATCTCGTATGCCCGATACCGCGCGCGCTTCGTATTGTCGGTGGCATTGGGCACGAGTATGATGTCGCCCACCTTCCGGCCGTTCACATAAACCTCGTGATACCCGACCGACCCAACATACAACACCGCCCGTGACGGCGCCTCATCCAGATTAACACTCTTCCTGAACCATGGGTCCGGCATCTCGTTGTCGGGCGGCGGCCAGCCTTCCTTACGCTTGAACTCATCACCTGTGCCTATCCACTTCGCGCGCCAATCCGACGGCTCGAGCAGCCCCATCGTCCACCTGGACGGCTCGCTCCACTCCGACCAAACACCCGCCGCATCACGAACCTTTACCCGCCAAAGACAGACCTGCCCGGACTCCAAACGCTTGCCGCCGTACCCGATCAACGTGGAATCATCGGATTCAACGATCCCAGAGTCCCATAAGTCCGCTTCACCCCCTCTCAAATCCTCCATACTCGATGCAACCTCTATACGATAAGACGTCTGTCGCAAACCCCTGGCGCCTTTATCCGCGGACGAAAGCGCCCAGCTCAGCCGCGGACGTTTCACATCGATCCCCAAAGGTTCGATCAGATACTCGCATCGTAAGTCCACCGGACGCAGCGAGCAACCGGCCTTACCGGTGTCGGCATCTCCATAACAAAACAATGCACCCTGCAACATCGAGACAATAATGGCCGTCGATATTTGCCATATAAAAAAACTCCTCCATCGGTTCAAAAAAATGCGGCTCTTCATGTAACTAATGATAAAAACCAAACCTCCGAATACAAGCCAATTATCATGCGCGATCGGACGAAAACATCCCAACAGACGGATGGAACATAAACCCAAATGATTATCGGGCTCGCCCATTAACTCACCTTTATCCCCCCAAGAATATCAGCGCTTTAAACATCCCTCGGAATTACTCCTCAGGAATCGGTAACCACCGTCGAAGCCTGCGCCTGCGCGGCGGCGTTTCTAAGTAAGGGCCCGGTCAACGGCAATATATCGGCCACGGCGTGCATGCGTGAATTCAATTTTTTGATTGTCGTACGCGCCCCGAATTGGACAAGGCGCTTGTACCAAGCCGCGAATTCAGCGTTCAAAACTCTATCGGTCTTCACATCGCTGCATACCTCTTCATCGTCTACGACGAAACCACAAACCAACAACCCTGCCTCGGATGTCGAATCGAGCGGGTATTTCAACTTACGGTACCATGTAAATGCCTGTTCCGGCATGTCATTGAGCAGTAGCGCCTCGGCGCGTTGACGGATCACGATCCGTTCATGAGGAAAAACATTCACCGCCTCCGCCGTCCAATCCAACGCATACGCCGTATACCGCCTATCCGTTAACGCTATGCGCGCGCCTATATCCCAAACCGGCAATTCACCGGCGCCTTCAGAAACCAGCTCGATTAATAGCCTCAATGCCTCACCGGTCTGACGGCGTGACGCGAGGAACCTGGCGTAATCGAACCGTGCACTCCGCGACCGCTCGTCATGTTCCAACGCAACACGAAACGCCTTCCCAGCCTCTTCATAACGCTTAAGCAAGGCAAGGCAATTAGCGCGGATCAACAACGGTTCGATCCCACGCACCTCGTTTATTTGCGGACTCATGGTTTGCCTATTTTTCTTGGCCATGCAGGTCTCCACCTCTTCCAACGCGGCGCTGAATTTGCCGAGGTTGAAATATGCCAGACCCAAAATGTAATGCAGCGATGCAGTAAACTCCTGCGTCCTCGCCAATTCCGAGCCGAGAACCTCGGGAATCTCGCTGTACCGTCTGAGATTGGCGAGATATCCGCAAAACTGAGTCAACATCACTTCCCGAAGCTCAGGCGCCCGCGTGTCCGGTTGCAATGTCATCAACTGCATCGCCTTGTAATACCATCCGATACACTCTTCAAGCCGCCCCGAACGCCCCAGCTCTAAGCCCATGTTCATCGCTATGTTCGGATCATTCGGGTCTTCTTCAACAGCGCGCTTGATAAGGTTCATGTTCCTTTCCTGTTTCTTCCTATCCTTCATCAAGTCCGCGTCATATCCATAGTGCACCAGCTGGGCGGAACTTATTCCTACGGTCAATCCCCACTCCCTTGCGCGAACAGTGACACTCTTGAAAACCTGTTCGTGAATCCGGCCGACAAAAAAGAGGCCCGGCGCGTTCCGGAACAACCGCGGCACGTAAGCCGCTCCATGCTGATTACGTCCTGCGTTGACAATCGGCAGACGAAATCCTAGCACCGATAATTCCCGCATATTATTCATGATGTTCGCGTGCTCTGAGGCGGGCAGCTCTTCATCTGCGTCGATTATTAACACCCAATCACCACGCGCCTTTTCAAGACTGAAGTTTCTGGCGGCGCTGAAGTCATCGTTCCATTCATAACTATGTACCTCTGCGCCTAATCGGCGCGCTATTTCAACCGTCCTATCCATAGAACCGGTGTCCACCACCACTATCTGCGCGGCGATGGGCTTCACGGAACTGATGCAACGCTCAATAAACTTCTCCTCGTTTCGCACTATGATACATGCGGTTAACACGCCCACGTACGAAGACTTCGCCGTGTTCTTGATATTCTTAAACACAGGCTCATCCGGAATCATCGCCCATGGCGTTTTAGTATTCTCACTCCCTTTTGATCGCGCCTTCTTAATCGTCTTCTTTAAATCCTGTGCCAATTTGAATCCGGGCGCCATTCGTATAGCCGCGTCAACCAGCGTCTTGGCCTTCTCCAAATCCCCAGCTGCATGAGCGATCCTGGATAATACCGTGATCGCCTCCGGATGAAACGGGCGCTCGCGCATTGCCTCAATGGTCGCCTGCCACGACATTTGTAATCGCCCCTCAGACAAGAGTCCGTATGCGTCGCGAAGACGTCCCTTCTTCCCCGCCTCAGGTAATTCTATAGGCTTACTCTCCAGTTTGATCTTCTCTTGCGCATTACGAATATTATTCGGTATTCCACCGCCGTTATCTCCGTTTCCCGGTATCCCAGCGTCGAGGATACCCCGATTGCTATCCATTAATTCATCGTCTTCGCAGAAATCCTTGCATTCTCCGTAATCACCTTCGCCGTAATCCGGTTCTTCGAATTCGTCTATCCAATCCAACACCTGCTGCATTCGCACTCGCTCCGTATGATAATTCAATACTTTCTCTCGTGCATTACATGCTATATTAAAAGCTAAGTCTTTATCTCTTTGGAGCATTCTGATCTTTTCCGCCAGTTCCTCTGGAGAATTTCGATCGAACAGCAATATTTCGTTATCCGGTTCGAATAATGACCTTGTCCTTTGCCTGGGCGGCGCCCACGATATAGCCGGACGCCCGGCTGCCATTGTCTCAACTACTCGTCCCGCATAGCATTTAAAAATCGATGGTAGATTTACTACAGCGTATGAGCGCGCGATTGACCTCATCCATAAATCGAATAACCTTCGTCGTATTAATTCCAATCCGAAGTAATAATTATAAAATACCTCGTTATCCACCATATCGTTTCCAAGCAATATCTCGATGTACTTCCGCTGGTGATCATCAAACGCCTTCGGCAGTGTCGTTCTTTCTTCAAGCAACTCCGGCTTAGTTATTAATCCTTTTAGACCATCATGACTTAAAAACTTCATTCTCTCACTGGAATATACAGTGCCATAAAAGGCTGCGGGCGCTGGATCAGGCATTATGATCTCGTTGCATACACTCCGCCACGGCACCACGGGTGGACACCACATTGCATGTATTCCCGCTTCCTTTTCTATTGTTTTGACATCGTAGTCGTCGAAAGCCAGCGCATGCGTCATATATTCGAGCTGACTTAATATTTTCTCCCGCCTACCTCGACACTTGACATATTTATTATATTCATCGTTTGTGTGCTCCATTGATTCCATTATAATCCCCACACGAACCGGCGATAATTCCTTTATTTTTTCAAGGAACTCTTGCGTGTAATCCACATGCGTCATCCATATCCATATCTGGTCGTATCTCCTCGATAAGCCGATTTCTTTCATGCGACTTAGCCAGGAAGCCGGATGATTTGAGCTTCCGCCGGCTGTTGCCGGTAATTTATATACGTTTGCGCCGCACCACTCCAATCCTTCCTCAAAGGCATACCCACCACAGTATGACCATGATCTCGCGTTTTCCCAATTAGCGCATTCCATATTAATCAATAATATAGTCTTATCTGCGTATCTTTCCCTTTTACTTATTGGGATTCGGCTATTCATTGTTAGTCTATTTTCTTCAACGCCTACTTTTTCGTGTTCTTTAATTTGTGTTTGCAATGTATCAGTATCTGTATCACTTCTAGGTTCAACTAATGTAGTCGTCAAATATTCCTTTAAATTATCATTTGCGTTATACATTTGATTCATGTAATTACGGAGCTTAAACTCATATTTTGAGTATTCCCCAGGTGTTATATGGCGCTGTAATTCGGGTGAAATCAACATTTCTATCGCTTTGGCGAACATCATAGATGTGTTCGCAAGTTCTCTTAGCATTATTATCGCCTCCTTGTTATTATCTTCCGTACCGGATATCAATAGAGCTTGTACATATGTATATTTATAAAATGCGAATTCTGAGTCTAATTCAACCGCTTTTCTCAAGTATTCCAATCCGCCGGTGTACTGTCCTAAATAATAGTTTATTGATGCCAGGATCAGTCTTTTTAGCTGTGTGTAATCAATATCATTTTTTATCAGTCCGTACGTAATAATATCGAAATATTTTCTATAATTAAAACTATCGCTGAAGTAATCCCATGCAAATATATCGTCAAGGTGATCCAGCGTCCAGTGATCAAGTGGTTTTGATACAATATCCTTCGCCTCTTCGATAATCCACGGCGTATTATCTGGTTTTCCCAAATACATGTAGTGTCTTATTTGATTGAAACGTAATGCCAAGGATTTTGTGTATATTATGGTGCCTTCATTATAAATATTCGACACTAATTCGTTTATTTGCACTATCTCCTGTGCTTGTTCAATCCGCACAGTGTTTCCGCCGCGTCTTGCTATTTCTTCGATATAATCGCCTGCAACTAGATATTCCAGCTCCCGTGCCGTATCAATATATGCCTTAAGCGTTCTATCTTTTGGCTCGTGCCTTTTGAATTCTGAATATTTGTCTAATGCCAAGTCTTTATTAACTCCCAAAGGCTGTTTTCTACCTCTGCGCACATGCGCTCGTTTCTGCGATATACCACTTGCATTCTTCCTGTTTGATCTACTATAATTATGAGTCGCCGCTAGAAAGGTCAAGTACCTTAAAAATTGTGATACGCAACGTTTATGATTAAATTCATTTCTAACAATATCGGCACCTTTTTTTAAATTGCCCTTGATACTCTTCCAATTGTCGATCACATGAGCCAATACATTTACCAAATCGTCAGTCTTATGGTTATATGTAAACAGACCCTCTTTTTCAGAGGCGAAGATGGAGAGTGGACTGTTTTCCTGAACGACCACTGCGCAGCCCATTGCAAGCGCATCGATTCCACGCGACGGCATGGACGAACCATGACGTACGTACGTGTAACAGACCTTGGATTTCTTTAATTGTTCATAATACAATTGCTGACCTACGAATCCATCAACGAATAGATTATCACTTAATTCACTTTCGAATATCAGGTTGTTTAAACGGGCTTTATCGTGATGATACGGATTGAACAATGTTCCTGATACATAAAGATTAGTTATTTTATCTGAGAAGGATGCATTCGGTATCTTATCTTTTAAAGGGAACATTTTGACGAATACCGACGACGGCCGCCGCGATATATGTCTAACTTTCCATGCTTCTTCTGAGCCAACTGTAATAAGGTGGTCGAATACAAAAAGCCAATCATGGATTGTTTGAATATGCAGATCAAAGTCCGACGTCACGCCGAAGACAGGGCAAGGCAATTCATGCAGATCATGCGGTAAGTGTTCCCACTCTATCATGTGTGCAAAGAAAAAATCATATTGCTCGCGATTATCGATCTGCTTTAAAGCGCTCTTACAAATACGGCTGCTTCTTTCTTTAAACGGATACGCGTTTAAGCCGATCTTTTTAACATTGAATTTCGGATCGCTGAAGCAGCTCGTGTCCCAAAACGTTTGAGCAAGCACATTGATTTTCGGCTGTGAGATCATTTTGAGCAGCCTTCGAGCATTAACGGTATCTATCTTTGCAAGCAGTGAGGAGGCATCATTATCACGCCCATCCATCCATAGGCTTACGGCCTTGTAGAAACACGCTTCGGGATTGCTGAATTCATTCAAACCATTGATTGCATCATCTGTCTTCCCCAGAAGTCCGAGAGCAACCCAGTATCGCCAATCCGATTTCTCCCCGGACTGCGCTACGTAGGAATAATCCCCGAACTCAAACGCATCATTGATGGACTCGTAAATTACATCATTCGCGTCGGTCGGGTTTGAATATACGCTGTTTTGCATGGTAATATTATTACACTAATTTAATCATATTATAATACGGCTGACCGGTTTGTTTATTCGGCTTCGCACTTAAGCGGTACATCTCCAAGAATTTTACGTCTGAGCCGTATTTTCTTCATTTCTTCGACATTTCGTCTTTGCTTGACGCCGAACTTTCGTTCGACCAATTCGAGGTAGGCCGGATTGTTAAAATATTCATTCCATGCCTTATCACGAATACTCAGCACTTCTTTTGCGGATACATACTTTGTCGGTAACGGTTGACATTCGTATGACAGGAATCCGTAGCCTTCATAAGATTCAGGGAGTGCCCAATGCCTCTTCTTTGCGGTATGATACAGTCTACTGCCCGGCAGGGCGATACACGGATACATGTTTGCCATTTCCGTGTTAAGCTCAAGTGCGAGGTCCAGCGTTTCACGCATCGTCTGAATCGTGTCTTCGGGAAGGCCGAAGATAAAATTCGATATCACATTTATATCCGCATCGCGGATCATATTGATTACATCGTAAATATTCGTATCCTTGAATGAACCCTTTGATACTTCGTGTCTGACTTGCTTATTCGCGGACTCGACGCCGATGGCCAGCCAATTGATTCCTGCGTTCTTGAAGTGTTTCAAGTACTCACTGCGCACGGTATCAACCCGAGCATACGCCCAAAGGCGCAATCCGAGATCGCGTTCTTCCAGCATTTCAACCAACGGCTTGTAATAGCGTTTATCCAAGAAGAACATTTCGTCGGAGATACGAATGGTTTCCACCCCCATGCCTGCAAGTTTTTCGAACTCGCGTATTATGAAGTCCGGCGACCAAAACCGCATTTGGGGAGAATCGGCGGCGGTTATATGCAGACGATTATCCATACGGTTCAATATATTTATCATGCAAAATTCGCACCTGAATCTGCAGCCTAATGATGTATATATTGCGGCGAACGGCGTACGTTTTGTATGATCGAAGTCTGCATGCCAGAAGTGTGAGCGATATAGATCAAGTGGTTTACTCTTATACGGCAACAAGTCCCACGCGTAGCCCGGCAAATCAATGTCCATTCGTTCCTGTGGCACAACATACTCGGGCTCATTCAAGATGTTTCTCCCGTATTTTTTAAAACCGATGCCGCGCACCTTATCTAGGTAATTCTCCAAATCGGTTTTCAGTAAATTTCGCAACGCATAAACGCCTTCGTTCAACAGCACGAAATCCACATAATCCAAACCTAGCACCTCATTCGGCAGCGCATTGGTATGCGAGCCGACAAAGCATGTCTTGGCTCCGTTCGATACCTCCTTTAGCCGCCTACATAGGAGGGTTGCACCCGACATATTAGTCGTTCCCGAGTTCGGATTCTGTCCATATACCACAAAACAGACTAGTCGCGGACGAATCTCACAAATACGCTCTACCGCTTCATCGATATCCAAGCCCTCGGCGGCGCAATCCAGGATCATCGCCCCAAAACCAACACTCCTGCAACTCTGCGCCAGGAGCAGACACCACGTCGGCGGCTCGATCGCCGCAAACCTGGCGCTCAGCCCCTGATACGATAAGACGGACGAATCCGCGTGCACGAATAATACATCCGGTCGTCTTTCATATAACATCGCTTAGACTCCGTTTAATAGTCTACAAAGGTGAATTATTCTCTCTTCTTCCAGGTCCGGATAGTTACCTATATACCATCCGAAGAAATGTACATGGTCGACTGCGGGATAGTTTTTATAAATATCCCCGAATATCCTTCGCAGATACGGCTGTCGCAGCTGGTTTCCTCCGCCGGCGGTACCGCGTCTGAACTCGACTTTGTTCTCGCGCAATTCTTTTTCAATCCTATTCCGCAGTTTTAAATCCGGCGCATTCAGTATCAATGTAAACGCGTAATTACTACTCCCGGCGGTGTTGAAACACGTCTGAAACCGTTCTGCATCCAAGTGTTCGAGAAAAATATGGAGATTACGTGTACGTTTCCTGTTATTCTCGTTCAAGCGCTTAAGTTGGTTCCGGCCTATGACTGCATTGATTTCGGTATTTCGCATATTATATGCGGGGTATGCGAATATGAAATCGGGATTAAGATCGGGATTCTCAACGCGATACCGGGTCTTGGTCTCAAGAGAACCCGATTCACGCACCATGCCGTGAGACCGGAGCATACGAACAATATAATATACCTCCGGGTCGGATGTGCATACCATACCACCTTCGATAGTGCTTAAGTGGTGGGCATAGTAGAAAGAAAAATTCGATATCCAGCCGAACGCGCCGAGTTTTTTGTTGTTATACGTCGCCCCATGTGACTCGCAAACATCCTCGATCAGCGGAACTCCGCCGGCCTTAAGCTCGTCTAACAACTTATCATTCAACGCGTTATATCCAAGGGTATGCGTCAAGAACACCGCGCGCGTGCGCGAATTCAACTTATCCAATACTTGCTCGGTATCCATGCCGAGCGTGAAAGGATCGATGTCCACAAACACCGGCTTGAGTCCGCTTTGTATGACGGACGCGATATCCGAAACCCAAGTCAAACTTGGAACGATAACCTCTCCGGGCCCGTATATATACTTAAGCGCGGACATGGTTAATAAGTTCGCCGACGCGCCCGAGTTAACGAATACACTGTAATCGACTCCCAACCATTCGGACCATTCTTTCTCAAATGCTCGCACGTTTTCCGATTGCGTCAGGATCGGATCATCTTTGCCAAGAAACTCGATTACTGCGTCCAGGTCGGCTCGCGAGATATTGTTACGCATCAACGGCCACGGGCCGAGGCTATCTTCCGCCACCGCCGTTTCGTTCAATGCCACTGTATCACTTTTCATTATAGTAATCTCCATATTCCACCAATATGGTGCTTTTACCGTCGTCACGTTCTAGCGCTTTTTTATAACCGGGAAACACATCCTCAGGTTCCTCCAATCGAATCACCTCGATGTTCCGGCACATCGCGTCGACGACCTCCGTGAAGTCCCCAACGTGCTGACACTGTGGGTTGAGCGGACGCTCCGATCCAATTCCGGTGCGAATAATCGCCCTGGCAGCACACCTTCCCCTCGAGATGACGGGTATTTTGTCTAGATGGTTTACAAGCTGGTTCATCGCAAGCAGCAGAAAATTCCAACGCGGAAATACGCTTACAGGGATAAGACCGCTCAACGCCATGCCGTTGGTCATTCCCATTTGCATCTCTTCATTGACAGGCAGCTCGATCCTCCTGTCCGGGTCGACGTCCCTAAGCGTATTGGACATAGCCGTACCCGCGCACGCCACCGCCTGTCCGAGAAACACCGTCCTGGTATCCTGGGCCAAGAATTCCATTGCCCATTTTAATTCGTCGAAATATTTCATATTCAAAATTGTACACGCACTCCGGCACCTGCATGCGGCCATTTGGAGTTATATTTATAATAAGTAATTCTGTGATTGCGTATGCCTTCGTATGTAAGCTTTTCACAATTCCATGCCTGCCGTGTGTCTGTACAAACCGATTTACCGTTGTCTTCGATAATAAAATGTATAGGCAGATTGTGGTTTTCACTGTACTTAATACACTCGTGCGCCACGCCCGTCTCCGATGTCATTTCACCTATAAAGCAATACACCCTGTTTTTCTCACCGCTCCGCTTGATCGCCATTGCTATGCCGACGCCGATCGGCAGGATACCGGTTACTATGGCGGATGAGAATATCCTGTACTCGGGGAAGCAGAGGGAGATGGAGCGGCCGTCGAGTATTTCTCTTTTTAGCTCGTCCCTGGGCACACCCTTGAGTAAGCACTGATAATGACTGCGCCACGAGCATAACACCCAGTCGTCCCTATGAATCCCACGGAACAGATCGATCATCATCTCCTCGTTACCGCTGTACAAGTGCACCGGCGCGCGAATATTGCCGACGTTGAACTCCGCCGCTATCTCCTCTTCGAACTCGCGTAAATACTCGGGTGTCAACTGCGGCAAACGTTTTGTATTTTCCAAAACTGTATCCTGCATAATCTTTTCCTATGTAGATTCTGTTGGGATCATCTCATCCATCTCCCTGCAAATCATGGATATACGGTGCTCGTTTTCCTTTTCGGCCTCGGAGTAATCTTCTTCTTCATCGAAATATATTACCTGGCTGCCCGAGGACTCGAATTCGAACGGCACGTGCAAAAGGCCGGAAAGCGCGCGCTTGACATCCTTCTGGCATTCAATCGGCACATAAAGCAGTAAGAATCCGCCGCCGCCCGCGCCGGTGATCTTTCCACCAAGAGCGCCCGCCCGGCGCGCCGCGTCGTATATCCCATCGACCTCGCCATTGGAAACGCGCGCACCAAGGGATTTCTTGAATATCCATGCCTCATGTAGCAACTCACCGAAGTAGTTTAGGTCTTTGTCGCCGGACAACACCTCCAGCGCCTCGTCCACCATGTTCTTGAGCATCCTGAGCTGGCGCCGTTTTGTTTCGAATCCATCGACGTAACTGCAGGCCACGTGTGACGCCGTACGCTTTATTCCCGTGTAAAACAACATGAGCCGTTCGGATAAGGCGCTCATACGGTTCTTCGGCAATATTACAGGGCGTACCGATATCTCCGATGACGTGTGGAATACAACGTGGTTGAATCCGCCATGCGCCGCCATGACCTGATCCTGGGAACCGACTGTTTCCTTCAGGATATTCTGTTCCAGTTCGATACTGTCCAAGGCCAGTTTCTTCTTCCCCGCGAACCTGCCGTGCAACGCGTGCACTGCATTCATGAGCCCGACGGTGAACGCGGAGCTCGAGCCCATACCACTGCGTGCCGGCAAATCGCCGTCATGGTGAATCTCCACACCCCGCTGTACATTCAAGTACTTCAATATCTCGCGTACCGATGGATGCCGTATTTCGTCCACGCTGTTGCAGTTCTCGATAACCGAATAGACGATACGTATCTTGTGTTCGAAGAACGGCGGGAGGAATCGGCAAGTTAAGTAACAATACTTGTCTATGGTCGTAGCCAACACCGCGCCGCCATGCTCCATATACCAAGCGGGATAATCCGTGCCGCCGCCGAAGAATGATATCCTGTATGGTGTTCGGGTTATAATCATTGTATAGTCGGGATTTGATGTCCGGCCGATGCCCGGCGGATTGGTGTTCGAACAAACGATGTTCCCCGCATTATTTCATCCGCGCGCGCATACGACTCGGGAGTTCCAATGTCTATAAACAAACCTTCCATCTCCACGGCAAAGCAACGACCACCTTTTATCCATTCCGGCAACAAACCGGTCTCCAATGAAATACACGAAGAAGCCGGTATCCCACGTATCAGCCGGGTATTAACAACGTAAACACCACCGTTTATTAAGCCCGCGCACCGCACACCAGACTTCTCTTCCATATCCATCACCATCGAGTTTGCGTCGACAACAAGCCTGCCGAACCTCGTGCAATCGTCCGTCCAAACGGCGGTCAGCGACGCATCCGCCTCACACGCCTCGTGGCGCTCACACAATTTTTCAAGCTCGACCTCGCACAGCGTATCGCCGTTCATAACCACCGCGTATTCCGCATCGATCATATCCAGGGCATTCCCAAGCGCTCCGCCCGTTCCCAGCGGCGTCGCTTCATTAGAGTATCGTATTGACAAACCATCGTACCCGGCGCCGAAGTAGGCTTCGATATCCCGCGCCTTGTATCCGGTACAAATAATGATCCGTCCGAACCCGCGGCTCTTCACAAAGTCCAATATCCACGCCAAAAACGGGCGTCCGCCCACGTCGGCCATTACCTTCGGCCGATCCGGCACAACGGTTTGCAGTCTGGTTCCAAGCCCACCGGCCAGGATTACGACTGGTATTTCCGCTGCTGAAGACATCACAATGTTATTCTTAAATTCATCTCAACCGGCGTATCCGGCTCGGCGTATCCGGCTTTTTTCCCGCAAAACCCCATATCGCTGCGCATCCAGCAAACGGTATGCCAGGCCGCCCGCCGAAATCCCGGTCCACTCAGCGCATGCATGGAAACAGCCGGAATCAAGCCCTCTTAACGCTGAAAATGCTGCATCACTCCGAAGCCCTCCCAGAACATACCCGCCACCGCCGCAAACAGCGGCCATTCCTTATGTCCTCTTTTGCCGACCCTGAGGAAATTGTTGCCGAGCCCGAAGAAACCTTGAAGTAATCCCGCCACTTAATATAATGCTGGAGAATTAAGATAACTGCGGGAAATCTGGAACACTGTGCGCTGAAACGACGATGTCGCTGATCCGCTAAGTCAATAACGCAAGAAAGTTAGACAATGCCAAGACGACGAAAGCCAGAAAGACTGTATCCCGGCGAGTGCATGATTTGCGGAAAGCCGCTTAATAAGCGCCACATGATCCGGCACACAAGAAAATGCGCCGAGGAGAACGCACAAGTTTTGGGCAATAAAGACGAAGTCTTCTATCTTATCGCAGAAGGCAGCCTCCTACCGATGTACTGGATACTCGTTTCTATTCCGTCGAGAATGACACTCGAAGACCTTGACGCCTTCCTCCGTGACATCTGGCTCGAGTGCTGCCGGCACCCGAGTTTCTTCACCATCGATCGAATTCGATACTCCGGTGATCCCGCAACGGCCGATCCGGGCATCATACGTACGGAGTCCATGAATAAACAGTTGAAGACTGTCCTCAAGCCGGGCATGAAGTTCAGATACGACTTCGACCCTGTCGCGCCGACGAAGCTCAGATTCCGTATAATGGATTTACTGGAGAAGATACCCGTCGCACCCGGTATAACTTTGCTCGCCCGAAACGACCCGCCCGAGCTGCGCTGCGGCCGGTGCGGCGGCGAGGCCTTTTGTGTCCGCGCCGGCAATGAGAAAATAAATCCGGAAAGACTCCTCTGTGTTCAGTGCAAGGCAAAGGAATCGCCCGCCGACAATGATTTTCTGCCGCTCGTTAATTCACCGCGCATCGGCATGTGCAAATACAACGGCGGGAATACACGGTAAAATCCTCGAACACCGCTTGAAAGCATTACACCATCCGTACCCTCGCGCGATTTCATCACGCAATATCCTAAGATATAATCCCCGCCTTCAAACCGTGCTCACCAAATCGCAATGCAACCGCCTCAGCAATCTCATCCCCCGCCGAGTCGATCCCTTTCATCCCGTTCTTCCTGCCGAGTCGCTCTAATTTATGCGTCCCCAGCCGATGGTAAGGAAGCAGGTCTATCGCCGGCACGCCTCGAAGCGCAGAGATAAAACGAGCCATCGCCTCCACTTCATCCGGCGTATCGTTCACGCCGGGAATCACGGGAATCCTTAGCCGGACATCCACGCGACCAGCCAGTGTGCACAGGTTATCGAGGATATCATGATTCGACACACCACAATACTTCACGTGCAACGAGTCATCGAGAAACTTCAGATCGTATAACACCATATCCGCCGCCTCCGCTACGGCGAGAATCCGCGCCGGCGGCGCATAACCGCAAGTGTCAACTGACGTATGCACGCCGTCCTTACGGCACTTTTCGAGAAGCTCCATAAGGAAATCGAACTGCATCAACGGCTCGCCGCCGGAAAAAGTCACCCCACCCCCCGACTCCTCGTAAAAGACACGATCCGCCGATATCTCGCGCATCACCGCGTCCGTACTCAGGCTGCTCCCGATCATACGCCGGGCATTGGTGGGACAAGCCTCGACGCACGCACCGCAAAGCCTACACCTGCCGACCATCCGCCCGCGAATGATTTCCTTTGATGCATCCAATCCTTCGACGACGGGGCAGACTGCCGCGCAAGTACCGCATCGTATACACCTCGATTCAATTACAACCAATTCTGGACGCCCGACTATGTTCTCAGGATTATGACACCAAGAACAATTCAGCGGACACCCCTTGAAAAACACGGTCGTCCTGATACCCGGTCCGTCCTTGACCGAATACCGCTGAATATTGCTGACCAGACCGGTCTCCATCGCTCATCGATTCATGATATCTTCTATCTCCTCCGGCTCGATCGGGATATCCGACATCAGGTTCACCGTCCCCTCCTCGGTAATAAGAACGGTATTCTCCAGGCGCACGCCCACGCCTTCGTCCCTGATGTAAATACCGGGCTCGCAAGTCAATAACCAACCGGGTTCGATCTTCTGGTGGTTATACATCGCGTCATGAACGTCCAGTCCAATCGGATGCGATACTCCATGCATGAAGTATTTCCGCAACGGCGCCTTGTTCGATTTAAGCCGCCTGACCTGTGTGCGCTTGAGCAAGCCCAGCTCGACGCATTTCTCGGCTATCACTTCGTCGGTTTCCTCACGCAGGTCACGGATCGTCTTGCCTGGCGTCATCCGGCCCGTCATCTCCTTGAGCACGTCCAACACGGCGCAATACAATTCCTTCTGTCTGCGCGTGAACCTGCCGTTCACCGGGATGGTTCGTGTCATGTCCGAATTGTAATAACCATAAGCGGCGCCTACGTCCATAAGAAGGAGATCACCGTCTTCGCATGTACGTTCGTTACTGTTATAATGCAAGACGCAATTATTCTTGCCTGCGGCTATTATCGGCAAGTACGCGAAGTTTGCATGATCCCTGATGAATTCATGCGCGTACTCGGCCTCGACCTCCGCCTCGTTGATGCCGGGCTTGACGAACTCGAGCACACGCCGGAACCCCCGCGCCGTTATTTCACACGCCTTTCTAATCAACTTTATTTCATGATCGGACTTGACAGCCCTCAGCTCGTGCATCAACCGCGCCAGCCTCCGATAACAATGCAACGGGTATTTCCGCATGCACTCCCTCACAAACACTATATCGCGTGTGATGACCTCCGACGCCGCGCGCTGATGCTCGTTGCTGTTCAAATACACGTTCTCGGCCTCGCACATCAACTGGTGAAAAACCGTGTCGAACTCGGACAACCACTCAACGTTTTCTACCCCAGAAATCCGCTTAGCCTCGTCCTTACTCAGCTTATCACCCTCCCATGTCGATAAATGCTCGCTTGGCTTCCGCAAAAACAATATTTCACGCTTGCCTTCGTCATACGCATCCGGCGCAAGCAGAAGAATGCTCTCTTCCTGATTGATCCCGGTTAAATAATACATATCCGCGTTCTGATGAAACGCCATCACTCCATCGGCATTCGTCGGATATACATCGTTTGAATTTACGACGGCCACCGAGTCCTTCAACATCAGGCGCTTCAACCGATCTCTGTTCAACTCGAATAGTTCCTTTGGCATCTCTACTGACTTCATATTCTCCGTCCTTTAACTATCGGTTGTCGTTTTACTATCAACTTATCCGAGGATACCTGGTTTCCCCCGTTATCCGAACAAATAAATGGCCATATCCGAATTCCTTAAAAGAAATCCAACCATTATTGACTTACTCGATTGTTCGATTATCCTGCTATTGTAAACTCCAAAAACCTATGGTGAACATATGAAACCTTATACAAATTTACGGATTCTTTGCAGTTCGATATGTGCGTTATTAATATCGACGGCTATCGTCCAAAGCGGCGATTGGCCTCAATGGCGCGGTCCGGAGCGGACGGGAAAAACCGCCGAGACCGGTTGGTTGGTTCAGTGGCCTAAAGACGGACCGGATATCCTGTGGGAAGCCGACGTCGGCAAAGGCTACTCGAGCGCGTCAATCAGCAACGGACGCCTCTACACGATGGGCAACAAGGATGATGTAGACTATGTTCTCTGCCTTGATGCGGAGACAGGCGAACAAATCTGGTCGCACAGCTATCCATGTATTGCTCAGCCCTCGAGCATGGGACGTCCGGGCACCCGATGCACGCCTACTATAGACGGCAACCGGGTTTACACACTCGGCCGCGAGGGCGAGTTCTTCTGCTTCGACGCCGAGGACGGCACGGTAATCTGGTCGAATGAATTCGCGGACGACTTCGGCGCAAAGCCGCCGCGATGGGGGTACTCGGGTTCGCCGCTTATCAAAGGCGACCTGATTATTACCGAAGTCGGCGCGCCCGATCCGTCCGTCGTCGCATTCAATAAGATGAACGGCAAGATCGTTTGGCAGGCGGGCGAGGCGCCGGCGGCATATTCCTCGCCGATCTCCATAACACAGGACGGCGTCGAATGCGTTGTTATGTTGACCGCCGAGGGCTTGACTGGGCATAAGTTATCCAACGGCGAAGTGCTCTGGAGTTACCCATGGACAACCAAATACGGCGTCAACGCCGCCACACCGATCGTGAAGAACGGAAAGCTCTTCGTTTCCTCCGGATACGGCACCGGTTGCGCGCTCATTGATATTTCGACTTCCCCGCCGAAAGAGATTTGGCAAAACAGGAACATGCGCAATCATGTGAATAGCTGCGTCGTTAAGGACGGATTCATTTATGGATTCGACGAAGATAAACTCAAATGCCTCGACTGGGAAACCGGCGAGGAGATTTGGGACAACGGCGACTACGGCAAAGGCTCGCTGATCCTCGCGGGCGACAAGTTTCTTGTGTACAGCGATCGCGCCAGGATTGCTGTTGCCGAGTTATCGCCCGACGGAGTTAACGAGCTCGGCGGTATGGATATATCGGATGAGCGCGACACGTGGGCTTCGCCTACATTAGCTAACGGCTTACTCTATTGCCGGGCTATGAACAAACTGGTGTGTATAGACTTGAGAAAGTAACACAGTATCGGCGCAAAATGCATGATTTAAGAGCGCCTTCGAGAAGCGGCCCTCATGGCAGGGCCGTTTTTCATGTGAAGATATATTCTGCTACCACCTTTTTGCTTTTTTAAACGGCGGCGTTCCGGCAGTATACAATCGTGGGAATCAGTCAAGCTCAGCTTGCCCGGCTGACAAACCGGATGGAACAACCAAGACCGCGAAGCCGCGGCTCGACCGCACCCGCGTCTTCGTCGACACACAAGCCGGAGGTCGTAATCGGCATCGACCCGTCTTTACGCGGCACCGGTTTCGGTGTGATACACATAGAACACCCGCATCCGCGGGCGTTGGTCTTTGATACTATTAAGTGCCCGGCCAAGTGGCCGAAGTCCCGCTGCCTGGTCAAGACCGCCGACACGCTCAAGCGTGTAATCCACGAATACAAACCCACTGTATGCGTGATCGAGGCCATCTTTTACGCGCAGAACAAACAAACTGCTTTGCTGATGGGCGAAGCCAGGGGCGTCTGTCTGCTCGCGGCCGCGGAGGCCGGACTCGATATCTACGAGTTTTCTCCGCGCAAGGTCAAGCGCGCTGTGGTAGGATACGGCGCCGCGCAAAAACAGGCGGTCGCAAAAATGGTCAGGGAACTACTTTGTCTCGATAAGGTTCCGGCCGCCGATGCCGCGGATGCGTTGGCCCTGGCGATCGCGTTCGCTGGGCAATTGAAGACTTCCATGCCCGACATATCAAATCAAACTCGAATATGATATCGACAATCCAAGGTAAACTTACTGAGGCGATCCCGACAAAGATAGTCGTGGACGTACACGGCGTTGGTTACGAACTCCTAATACCGCTGTCTTCTTACAACACACTCCCCGCCCCCGGCAGTGAAGTTCGCCTGTTTACACACCTTTCGATACGCGAAGACACACAAGTGCTCTACGGATTCACCTCCCAGGAGGAACGCGCCTTGTTCAAGCTGTTAATTAATTCCGTCAGCGGCGTAGGCCCGAAGATCGCACTGAACATACTCAGCGGAATGACCGCCACCGTGTTCCGCGGCGCCGTTTCGCGCAGCGACGTGAAGGCCCTTTCACAAATCTCCGGTCTGGGCAAGAAAACCGCCGAACGTATTGTGGTCGAACTCAAGGACAAATTCGGTGACGCCGCCGAATGGGAATCGGTCAGCGCCACGCGTGAACTCACGCCGGAGGATCAAAAGACCTCGGACGCCATCCGCGCATTGATCGCAATGGACTTCAAGCAGAACGATGCCATAAACGCCGTCAAGCAGGCCAAGACCATGCTCGGCCCTGAGGCCTCCTTGGAAGAACTGGTACGCGCATGTCTAAAGAAGGGCAAATGAGCCGAACCGCCTCCAAACCAATCGTGCACCGCAAGCCGCATGCAGTATCGATCCCAGGCCGGATCAAGGCATTCCTCGTTTATGCCCTTATACGATTGGTGGCGTTAACGATCAGGTTCCGCTGGATCGACAGCTCCGGCATTATTAATGAGAAGAATAAACAACCGATTATCTTCAGTATCTGGCACAACAGGCTGGCGCTATGCGCGATCATTTATCGTAGTTACATTAGAAAACGACAGCCCGAACGCCGAATGGCCGCACTGGTCAGCGCAAGTCGTGACGGTGGCTTCTTGTCCGATGTACTCCGGCGTTTTGGATTCGACGCGGTTCGGGGTTCGACCAGCAGACGCGGGCCGCAGGCCTTGCGCGAATTGACCAATCACGGCAGGAAAGGTTGTAACTTGGCCATTACCCCCGACGGCCCGCGCGGTCCGAGGTACGTTGTCCAGGACGGCGTGATATGGCTGGCGCAAGTCACCGGTTACCCCATCGTACCGGTGTCGTATCATTTGAACAGGAAGATTGAATTGAAGAGCTGGGACAAGTTCCAGGTACCGTTGCCCTTCTCTGTATGCACCGTTTACCTGAGCGAACCGATGCGCGTCCCACGGGACGCGGGCGTCGAAGAGCGCGAGACCGCACTATCCGAACTTCAACGGCGTATGGGCGAAATTACATACGATTAAACACGTGTGCATAATCACCGGCGCTCGCCGGAAATAGTTACGCAGATTACAAACCGAGCTTCTTGAACTTCGAATCGACTTCCTTGAAATGCGCATCCATATTGCAGAGTTGTTGCAGCTCGTCCGCGGAAAGGATACCGCGTACTTCCGGGTCTTCAAGAAGTTGCGATTTCAAGCCCGTTTCCCTGCCCTCGTGCCTGGCCTCCCACGTCTTCATGGCATTCTTCTGGACGAGCCCATAGGCTTCTTCGCGGCTCAATCCTTTTTGGATCAACGCCAGCAGGACGGTCTGTGAATGCCAGAGACCGAGTGAAAGTCCGAGGTTCCTCTTCATATTCTCGGGGTAGACAATCAGGTTTCCGGTAAGCCGTTTCAACAGGTCGAGCATGTAATCGAGTAATATGCAGGAATCAGGAAAGATGATCCGCTCTACCGAGCTATGACTGATATCACGCTCATGCCAGAGGGCGACGTTTTCCAGTGCGGCGACGAGGTTGGAGCGTATAACCCGGGATAAGCCCGACAAGCGTTCGCTCGTGATCGGATTCCGCTTGTGCGGCATTGCGCTCGAGCCTTTTTGTCCCTTGGAGAAAAACTCTTCGACCTCGAGAACCTCGGTGCGCTGTAAGTGCCTGAATTCTACCGCCCAACGTTCGATCCCGGCGGCGACTAATGCAAGGGCGGCAATAAACTCCGCATGGATATCACGCTGTACTACTTGCGTGGCTATCACGGCCGGCTCCAGGCCGAGGTTTCGACAGACATACTCCTCGACCGACGGCGACAGGTGTGCGCTCGTACCCACTGCGCCCGAAAGCTTACCCGTTGCGACACGGCGGCGCGCGGACTGCAATCGCTCGATGCCGCGTCCGAACTCGTCGTACATCAGCGCCATCTTGAGACCGAATGTAGTCGGTTCGGCGTGGATACCGTGGCTCCGCCCGATCATCGGCGTGTATTTGTGTTCCCTAGCCTTGGCGGCTATGACCGTCCGCAGTTCCTCGACGTCCTTGATCAGGATATCCACGGCCTCGACCATTTGAACGGCGAAGGCCGTATCGATTATATCGCTGCTGGTAAGGCCGAAGTGCAGCCAGCGGCTGGCCGGCTTGCCTATATTTTCCGAGACGTTCGTGGTAAAGGCCACGACATCGTGGTGTAGTGTCTTTTCCAGTTCGTAACAACGTTCGATATCGAAAGCGGCACGTTCCCGGATTTGTTTAAACTCGTCCTCCGGCACCACGTCCTCACGACACAACGCCTCGGCGGCGAGCAGCTCGATATTAAGCCATATTTCGAGCTTACGCCGCTCCGTCCAGACGGCCCGCATTTCAGGTCGCGAATAACGTTCGATCATATCACTTAACGCTCATCGTGAGCAAAAATTCGATATTGCTCTCCGTCTTCTTGAGTCTCTTCAATAGCAACTCCATCGCCTCGACGGGCGGAACGCCCGTAAGCGCGCGACGGAGCATGACAACACGATCAAACTCATCCGGATGATAAAGCAACTCTTCCTTCCGCGTACCTGAAAGCTCGATATTGATCGATGGGAAGATGCGTCGGTCGACCAGATGCCTGTCAAGGTTCACCTCCATGTTACCGGTGCCTTTAAACTCCTCGAAGATAACCTCGTCCATGCGTGAGCCGGTATCGATCAATGCAGTGGCGATTATGGTGAGCGATCCGCCCTCCTCGATATTCCGGGCAGCGCCGAAGAAACGTTTCGGTTTGTGCAGCGCGTTCGCGTCGACACCACCGGATAGAATCTTACCAGAATGCGGTTGGACGGTATTATATGCACGTGCAAGACGTGTGATCGAGTCGAGCAGGATCACCACATCCTTCTTATGCTCAACCATGCGCTTGGCCTTCTCGATGACCATTTCCGCCACTTGTGTGTGGCGTTCGGGCGGTTCGTCGAATGTGGAACTGACCACCTCGGCGGGCTGACAGGTGCGCTCCATATCGGTAACCTCCTCGGGGCGCTCGTCTATGAGAAGAATAATGAGGTATACCTCGGGATTGTTTTTCAAAATCGCGTTGGCGAGCTTCTGCATGAGAATCGTCTTGCCCGTCCGCGGCGGCGCTACGATTAGACCGCGGGTGCCTTTACCGATCGGACAGACCAAATCAAGCACGCGCGTTGACAACTCCTCTTTTGCGGTTTCAAGGATAAAGCGTTCTTCGGGGAATAACGGAGTCAGATTATCGAAATGTATCTTATCCTTGGCCTTGTCCGGGTCCTCCTTATCAATCGCCTCGATCTTGAGAAGCGCGAAGAAGCGTTCCTTTTCCTTCGGCGGCCGTATTTGTCCTGCTACACGGTTCCCCGTCTGGAGGTTAAACCGGCGTATTTGAGAAGGTGAAACATAGATATCCTCAGGGCCCGGCAAGTAATTGAAGCTTTGAGACCTCAAGAATCCATACCCTTCGGAAAGCACCTCAAGAACTCCCTCAGAGAACATTATGCCGCTGCGCTCCGCGTTCCTTTGGAGAATTTGAAATATGACCTCGTGTTTCTTGAGGGTTCCGTAGTTCTCGATCCCGAACTCCTTGGCGATCCTATTGAGCTCGTGCATGCCCATTGACTGGAGCTTGGCGATGTTTATGGCGTGGATCGAGGATTCGATTGCGGTAGGCGGAATAACCTCTTCCACTTCCCCGGGTAAAATAGTCTGTTGTCCGGATGCTTCGGTGTCTACGCTCTCGGCACGTCCCGGCCCCTGACTGTTTTTCTTCGATGCGCCCTTTTTTGATTTCTTCTTCTTCCGCTTAGTGGGCTGTTTGGCTGTTGTAGAAGAGTTATTTGCGTTTTGATTGTTATCAGCCGAATTCAACATTTCGACCTCCTCAATGTTCTTTTTATTTTCTTCAGGATCAGATGTTTTTGTTTTTGCGCTCTTTTTCTTCTTCTTAGTTCTAGGCATAAATCCAAATGAGTGATATTAAGTACCGGTTAGTAAAATAGATAGGCAGGGCCGGGTATCAGTCTAATGACACTGCCGGGTAGTCTCCGGATTGATAGGGTTCATTCCCTGTCAGCCATCCCATTCGGCAGGGATTTTTTTGATAGACGCCGCCGGTCATTTAAAAATTCAATTAATTAGTATGGTAAGGGGAATTTACCCGTTAGTTCTTTAACACGCTCGCGCACAACACGCGCTTTGTCAACATCTTTGACTTCCATAAGAACTTCGCTTATCATATCGGCAATTGCAAGCATTTCCAGTTCCTTCATTCCGCGGGTAGTGACTGCGGGTGTCCCCATCCTTATCCCGCTTGCCTGGAAAGGCGAGCGCGTTTCAAACGGGATCGCATTCTTATTCAATGTAATCCCCGCTTCATCCAAGGCGATTTGACATTCCTTACCGGTCATGCCGCGCATACCGACATCGACAAGTAGCAGGTGATTGTCCGTTCCGCCGCTGACCAGACGGAAACCGTTCTTGGTCAATCCCTCCGCCAGTGCCTTGGCGTTTTTCAGGATTTGCTTCTGATACGACTTGAATTCGGGCTTTAGAGCCTCCTGGAGGCAGACCGCTTTTCCTGCGATAACGTGTTCCAGCGGGCCGCCTTGAATTCCGGGAAATGTCTGCGAATCAATTTTTTTCGCATACTTTTCAGGGCACAAAACCAGTCCGCCGCGCGGGCCACGCAGCGTCTTGTGGGTTGTGGTTGTGACAAAATCCGCGTGCGGCACCGGGCTTGGATGCTCGCCGGCTGCAATGAGTCCTGCGATATGCGCGATATCCGCCATCATATAGGCGTCGATTTCACGGGCGATCTCGGACATCCGAGCAAAATCGATAACACGCGGATACGCGCTGGCGCCGACGGTGATCATCTTGGGCTTATGCTCACGTGCGGTCTGCGCAAGCTGATCATAATCGATAAGCTCGTCTTCTTTCCGGACGCCATAATGAATTACGTTAAAGAATTTACCCGAGAAATTCGCCTTGTTTCCATGAGTCAAGTGTCCGCCGTGGCTAAGGTCCATCGTCAGAATCGTGTCGCCCGGCTTAAGCACGGCAAAATAGACGATCATATTCGCCGTACTCCCGCTGTGCGGCTGCACGTTTGCATGCTCGGCGCCGAAGAGCTGTTTGGCCCTGTCAATGGCCAATTGCTCAACTACGTCAATGTGCTCGCATCCTCCGTACCAGCGTTTACCCGGATAGCCCTCGGCGTACTTATTGGTCAACACCGAGCCCTGGGCTTCCATTACGGCGGGGCTTGTAAAGTTTTCGCTGGCCACGAGTTCGATATTTTCCTGTTGGCGCCGGCGTTCGGACTCTATGGCGGCGGCCACATCTTGATCAGCCTCCCACAGGCGCAGGCGCGCGGGGCGTGAAAGTTCGCACATCTTGCTTAAACGTCGCTGGTGCCTACCGCCTTCGAAACCTGCGCCGATATACGCATTGATGATGGCCAACGCTTTTTCTGAATCCACGCTTTTAGCGCTTAGGCACAAAATGTTCGCATTGTTATGCTCTCTGGCCAACGCCGCCATTTCCTCATCATAGACAAGCGCGGCGCGGATGCCGGGGATTTTATTGGCGGCGATACTCATTCCCAAACCCGTGAAACAAATCAGCACACCGAAATCGGCCTTTTTATCGAGCACCTGTCGGCATGTCGCCCATGCGGTATCCGGATAATCACTGCTGCCTTCAGTAAAAGCGCCGGCATCGGTCAATTCCAAACCGAGTTCATCGCTGTGCTTCTTGATCTCTTCCTTTAACTCGTACCCTCGGTGGTCGGCTCCGATCACCATGGAGGTAGGTTCCTTGGATTCATTATCACTCACATCCATCATCCCGTTCTCATCAAAGTATTTTAACATTATCTCAATGCCTCGTCTGATCTGATCACGACAGTTCACATAAACGTTATAATCCCCGCCGATCGGGTCCTGTATATCCTGTTCATGCGGCTTCAAAGAACTATCGAACTCCCGGAGCAAAAAGGTCTTCTCCGCCACCTGCGGATACATCGACGCCACCGCATCCACATGCGCCCGCGTCATTCCAATGATGTAGTCCGCATCCATTGCCAGGTCATGTGTAAGCGGCCGGCTGCTAAGCCCCCTTATATCAAGCCCCAGTTCACGCATGGCAACGACGGCATGCTCACTGGGCGGCATACCGCAAACCGCGCCCATGCCCGCCGAAGCAACCCGTATTCCGTCCCTGCCTTCAATCGCACGCCGGAAAAGCGCCTCCGCCATCGGACTCCTGCACACATTACCCGTACAAATAAAAAGAAAAGTCTTCATTCCCAACTCAACATCCTGGATAGGACCTCTGTTTTAAACCACGTAATGCCTGAACCTTTTCTAAAAAAGCCGCCCCCAATCAGTCCCCTATGAACATTCGTATAACCATTAATCCGTTATCATGCAATAAAACCCGCGCACATCATCATTCAACGGGAATTATGATCGCCCGGGATTAATAACAGATTTTCCCCTGCCTTGAAAAGCATAACTCTTTTCGCAACCGGAAATCCAATGGATTCACCCTCGGCCTTGTATTCACTCCGGCTCGAATGCCGGAGACCATAGGCCTCCTGCCGGACGAACACAGATCATTCTCCCATTTATCCGGTTTTTTTCAACCTAAAAACACTTGAACCACTGCTGATCCATAACCACTGCGCATACGATTTAATCGTAGATACCCGCGCCGGGCCTTCGCGTATCAAGCAATAACGCGGGATTTCGCGTAATTTTTGCTCGCGTCAATTGCTTTTATGACACGGACAAACCTTGCCAAAAAAACAGGCATCCGGGTGTCTTCCAACCACCGGATGCCTGCCAACCCAAACAATCTATAGGAAACAATGAGTACGAACCAATACAACTTATCGCTAACCACGCACTTCTATATCATCAGAATCGGCTTCCACACCTTTCTTATCCCCTTTCCGATCCGTTAATTATAAGACGTAATCCGGCCGGGCCTTGTTCAATGCGTTCACGAATTATTTATAAACACGGTAATTTTTGTGTGCACACTCTGTCTATTGACCTAAAATAGAGGTTATGCGGATTTTAAATCTCAATAATGATAAAGACATCGGCGCAAGCGGTTGGTTCGTGGATATCGAGGGATACAAGCTCCTGATGGACGCCGGATCACATCCGAAACGGATTGGTCACGACTCCCTCCCTCAATACTCGCTTATCAAAGGGGAAGACCTGGACGCCGTAGCAATAAGCCACTGTCATCACGACCATGTCGGTTCACTTCCGCTTGCGCTCGACTATTTCCCGAGGGCACATGTGCTTATGACCGAATTGAGTTATTTTCTCATCGAGCGCATCCTGCATAACTCGGTAAACGTAATGAAAAGTCAACGCGATGAGCTGGGTATCACCGACCTGCCGTTGTACACACACGATGAGCTCGATGACATCGCGCCGCGTTTTCAAGGCTTCAAGTATAATCGGGAAATAGAATGGGCGGCATTCCATAAAACACGCAAGGGCTTTTTATCGCCTACACTCGAGTTCTACGACGCCGGCCATGCCCTCGGGTCTTCCGGAATCATGGTACGCGGGAACAAACAGACCGTGTTTTATACGGGCGACGTCTGTTTCAAGGACCAGACAATTTTACGCGGCGCGAGATTCGAAGACGTCAAGGCGGACGTCCTTATCCTTGAAACCACACGCGGCGGTCGCGAGGTACCTGAAGGCCAAACGCGCGAGCGCGAGATCGAACGACTCATCGATTCCATTCAACGCGTGTTCAAACGCAAGGGCTGTGTCCTCATCCCCGTCTTCGCCTTGGGGAGGACACAGGAAATGCTCGCCGTCCTAGCATTAATGATGCGCTCTGGACGTCTCAAACGTCAACCCGTATTCATCGGCGGCCTCGGCAGGGTGTTCACTGAAATCTATGACCTCGAGTCACACCGCACACACAGAAATCACAGTAACCTGATACTCAACGAGAACCTGGACCTGACCGTGCTCGATAAGAAACAGACGGAAAAGATTAAACTCACCAAAAACAGGTTGTTCGTCCTTACCGCCGGTATGCTTACGGAGAAGACCGCCGCCCATGATATCGCCCTGCGAATGCTCCAGGAAGAACGGCACGCCATCTTTTTCGTGGGTTATACCGACCCGGACACACCCGGCGGCCGGTTGCGCGCCGCAAAACACGGGGAAACATTCCATTTCAGTCAATCCGGCGGTGACGCAACCGTTAACTGCGAAATTGACTCGTTTGACCTGACCGCGCATGCCGACCGCGACGACCTCCTTGACTTCGTCGGACACGTCGCGCCGTCTACAGTGGTACTCGGTCACGGCTCGGATGACTCCCGCGCATGGATGGCGGAGCAAATTAAACGGCGTTATCCGAAGATAAAAATAATGGAGCCCGGTCCGGGCGAGTCCATCGAGGTCTGAGTGACCGACAATTTTTCAAAAAAAACAACCTCACTTCTGCTGAAACGCGGCTTCAAGCTCGATCAAGCTATTTGTCGGCGTGAGAAATAGCGTCTCCGAATCCGGGAGACCGGAATTTATCCAACCCGCGAATTCATAACCCTCATCCGGCGCGGCTGATACCGTGACCGGAACCGACCGGAAATAAACACCCTCCCACGGTAAAGGATTCGCTTCGACCGAGTTAATCCGCACATTTCCGCCTCCGCCGGAGACGCTCAATCTGACGGTAGTCAAGCCCGGCAAATTGAAGCGCTCCGCAATCTTCTCTCTCAAAAACCCGGGGCGCAGCTCGGCGAACCTGCGTATTTGCTCGATATTTGTATCCCATTGCCCTACCGGTTTATCCCATCGCACTTCTTCCTTCCGGATTTCGCTCGATAACAATGATTCAAGCCGCGAAAGTTCGGACTCGACGTTATCGTACGACAACGTCGAGTTCAGCAAATCGGCGAACCTATTTATAAACCGCACACGATAGGCCGGGTTCTCAAGCAGCTTCCGCAAGATAAGCGTCGACCAAAGCAGTCGCCCTTGGTCTTCGCGCCCGTCTTCACCTTGAAGCCATGGCGGCGCTAGACCGATTTCCGGCTGTGACCTCGTCGCCCAAGCCAGTGTGTCGTGGAATACATGATCGATATCCCACCATGGCAGGCCCATCGTTAAATCCATATCCCAAAGGATAAACCGCCATTGCGCGTCATCAACACGCTCACGAAACGCATATACGTTGTTGTGCGGCCAGTCCTGGTTGCCGCTGTAGATTTCGAATATCTGGTAATCGGTAAAATCTCTTAAGTCCCAATATTCCGCCGCTTGCGAGTAATCATCTTCATTCGCAGGCTCTGCGTTATTGAAGAAATTCGTCATCTCGTTCCACGCCGACATATCCCCGACCTCCGCCACCGGTGATTCGTTCTCGAACTTGATAAGATCAACATCCTCGCTCCCGAAATTCGCGAGCAGATAATTCTCGTCCACCCTCTCGCGCAAAGTGTATATACCCCAGTACTCGCTGTTGATATACAAATGGACAAACTCACATGCGGCGTAGTATCCGCCTGTTTCCGCATATAACCTGTGTAGCAACGGATCTCGTATCAGCGACCAATTATCCACATATTGATCGGTCGCGCCGCTACGGACAACGAGGACATCGAATTCATCCACATCCGGTTTGTCTGAAAAGACGACACGGTTCATCACGCGCGGGCCGTAGTCGCCTCTAAAATACAGACGAAAAGACTTCTTATCGTGGTTCCTGCTGTACTGACCCGCTATGCGTAAGCCCGCGCCCACCTGGAAATTCGAATCACCGGCGTCACCCAAAAACACCGTTTCTACGGGACGCTCCCAGTCACGCCCCCGGTTCATCGGATTCTCGTAAATCCCCGTCTCCGGATCGAACAGGTTCGAAGGCTCGGTAACCAACGCCATTACAGGCAGCGCCGGCTGTTCTCCGACACCGAGAAAAACGGTCTCCGTCTCCCCCGGCAACCGGCCGCCGGGAAACGCGCGCAATCGGACAACGGTGTTATTCGTAATACCCAATTCACCCTGGAACAACTCGCTCTCCAACGTCGGCACACTACCGTCGGTGGTAAACCTTACGAGCGCCTGTTCATTTTGGAAATCAAGGGTAATTCGCGGGCCTTCGGCAAACCACGAACTGGCATGATTCAACGCAAATAACGGCTCAACCTGCGCGGCGCCGGGGATAACCACCCGGTAAAGCCGTCCGCGGCTTTCGCGCTCCAATTGTAAACTCGCCGATATAGGATTATCACCGCCGGTCAAATGCAAAATATCGCGCCACGCAGCATCCGCCTTGCCGGACAATACACCCAGCTCGGCCGATTGGATCAAGTACGGCTGACCGTTAAACCCGTTCCATTCGATAACGAGTTTCTCTGAATCCGGCACCGAGTATAGTCTGCTAATCCGCGGACGCTCCGGTGCAACCGTCCTAAGCCGCGAAAAATCTTGGGTATTCACTCCGGCGTCCCAATCATTCGGCGCCCCGAATGTGCTCGTCTCGCCGTCCGAATACTCCGATCCGGGGTGCACCCACGGTGACGGGTCGGTCTGGAGCCGGGCCGTTTCCCTGCTGTTGACGCCGGAACCCGGCCAGTACTCGCTCCCTTCACCCGCCGGGCCGAAGACCAAATTCCCATCCGCATCCTTGATCGTTAAAACCCAATTGTCATTGTTCACCTGGAATTCGCCATCCGCCAGCGTTCTCTCAATGCCATCTTCAACAAACGCGCCTTCGGTCTCAACCAGTACATGCTCGCCCACGCACACATTCAACCACCAGTCATCAACCTCGGGATAGACAACCGTATCCGTGTCCAGTCCGCCGCCTGCCGTGTCGTCCTCGATAAATGTAACAAGCGTGCCCGCGCGTAGATTAGCAAACACCGGTGAGTCCGATACCTTTATCACACCACCGCCGCGATTTTGCGCGTCGTCGTACCAGCTCCATTCCATCCGCCAGCCGCGGATATCCAAATGGTCTTCGACCACGACGAGCTCGAACCAGTTCCCACCGTTACCGCGAACATATCCAAAAAACGTGTCTCCCGACTGCCCCGCGCCCTCCAGGTACTTATCCGTACCCACGGCGTTATACTCGTTCAGGATAAGACCGGCGTTAAGCCGCCCCGCAACACATGCCAGTACAAAGACAGCCAGCTGTGACAACCATCCCAGCGCGCTGCCGACGCTTACGGAAATTCTCCGCGCTCGAGAATAACAAGATGTATCCATTATAATGTTACTATTAATTTGAAAGAAGCCGTTTTACCCGTGCAATAAACTCATTTGGACTGAATGGCTTCGGTATGTAGTCTGACGCACCCAGCTCGAGCCCTGTAACTACATCCACATCCTTGTTGCGCGCCGTCAGCATTACTACCGGAATACGCCTCAGCTCATCCGATTCCTTGAGCCGCCGAAGCACCTCGAATCCATCCATGACCGGCATCATGCAATCAAGCACTATCAGATCGGGTTTCTCATTTTGCGCCAGGGCCAACGCGGACTCCCCGTCTCTGGCGGTAATGACGTTCACACCATTCTGCTTTAACTTGAAAGACACAAGCTGCATCATTAGCGGGTCATCCTCCGCTATTAATACCTTACTCATCGTGTGTACAATATTCGCAAATACCGAAATTTCAATATAATACGCCCAATATGCCGTTGCCTTCCCTTTATCCGAGATAAGAGGCCGATATAAATAATTTGACAACACCGCTCTTTTTCTTTACATAACTTCGCCTTGCTTTCGGGCATTCAATCCTCGAAACCGACAAATGAAAATCTGCGCTTATAATTTAACGGATATCCAAAACGGCAATCACAATGTCCGCGACACGCGGCTCGATCAAATTCACGAACTGGTCGAAGCCAAGAAAAAAGCTTATGCGACGATCGAGGTAACCGATGCCGACGACCTGAACGAGGCCGACGCGATTATTACCAAAAAGGAATACATTAGTGACCTCATCCTTGAAGACCTGGAGTTTATAGAAACCAGACTCGCCAGGAGTCCGGAGGATGACGAAAAACAGCTCCTTGTAAAACTCCAAGACGCCCTCGAGCAAGAACGGTTTATATCCACACTCGAGCTGACACCCGCCGAGAAGAAATTGCTCGGTTCCAGAAAATGGATCACTCTGAAGCCGGTTGTCTCGGAGCCGTCCATTGACGCAGAAAACTGGCCGGCACTCGTCTCCGACGCAGTCAAGTTCTCGGACTACATCTCCTTCGCCACCGTCGGCGGAAAGGAAAATAGGGCTTGGCTAATCCCAAATGGTACCACGGCAAAAGACGCCGCCTCTGAAATCCATACCGATCTCCAAAAAGGCTTTATCCGCGCCGAGGTGATCAGCTTCGAAGACTTAATCCAATACGGCGGAGAAACAGGCGCCAAACGCGCCGGGAAAATGCGCTTGGAAACCAAGGATTATACGGTGCTCGACTACGACATACTCAGTTTCCGCTGCAAAAAGTAAAAACAACCGGCTTCCGGCTCTGTTCGCGTACACGTACGCGTTCGCATTCCCGATTCTGATTCTGGTTATTCGCAGTCGATGATGCTATACGAAAAACGCGAACGCGTACAGGGGGGGTGCGGAGCGCTTCTGTGTCTGAAAGATCAGCCGCAGCGGCCTCGAATGCCATGGCTTTATTCGATTACCGGGGGCAACGTCTTCTTCAGACATCCGCGACCGGCTTTCAGCACAGTCGCGCTCCGAAGATTGATCACGCCCGATATTTTACGGATTATCGCAATTTATCACTAGAAAAGTGTTCCCAGGTTGTCGACTAATATCAACATAGTAGGAAATATCTCCTAGTAATCGAATGGTTCGCTAACTAGAATATGGCCATGAAGGAAACCAAAAGATACTGGTACATTACGGTGATCGCTGGATTGTATTTGGTGCTGTGTTCTATTTCACTGCTGCGCTACGCAATCATCAATTTTCGTAGTGATGCCGGAACCGTGCCTGTAACGGTTCAGTTGCTTTGCTTGGGAATGGTGCTTGCCGCAGGTGCGTACTTTATAAAACCACAGGTAGGACACAAGGGGCTGATCCTATTTACGGTTGGCACACTGGTTGCCATCGGCACAACAGACTCTAAAGCCGCCTGTTTCCACTTGGTCATACTGTGCCTCCTGATGCTACCGTACATCCACATCCGGCGACGAGCAGGCGTGAGCAGCAATAGCGAACCAGGCGCTCCACCGAATGGCGGCCCCACGGCGCCGCTTGGTAATTCGGGAGTTACGGAGGGGCTGCCATCGGTGAGCTAGGGGTAAATTGCTTAAAAAGCTAATAAATAGCGGGAATTATCAGAATAAAATGTCCTTGATACGCACAGTCGCGTTCAATCCGCCGGAGCGCGGCTGTGTCCGAAGGATCAGCCACAGCAGCTTTGAATGCTACGCCTTCATCCGATTGCCAAGCGCCTTCGCCTTCCAGAATCCCGTTAGGGATGAAATATTTATAGCAAAAAAAGCCCAACAAAAAGCGTAAGTCCCGGTTTTGAATGATTAAGCTGTTGAGCTGTTGAGGTTTCTCTTGCGCGGAGGAAAAACCCAGCCCTACTCCTCCAAGGAGGGGAACTATACAATGATCCCCTCCACCGGAGGGGATGAAAGGGGTGGGTAACCATACTTAGCTCTCCTCCTGGCCTCCTTTAATCCGTAATCCTGATGAATCCTTACCCCATAATCCGACATTGCACCTCCCCTTTCCCCGTTCACAGCTCACAGCTCACAGCTCATGCAATTATTCGTGGATATACTTGGCGGTCTTAGCGTTTTTGCGAGAGAAAATGTACCTCGCCAAGGGCGCGAAGGACGCAAAGAAGTTTCGATTCCGGCTACGTTCACGTTCGCGATTCCCGTGATGTCCGTGGTCGGTTTCGATCATTAGAATTTCTTTCAAATTTATTAATCCGGACGGGAACGCGAACGGTAAGGGTTGCGGAGCGCGGCTAATGGGATCGATCCTTCGTTGCGTGATCGTACCTCCCTATCTCTCTTCGAAAAATGCTCTCACAGAGATACCAACACACGGATTTATTCATCGAGATCACCATTGTTAGTTTGTGTGACCCCGTTCCTCATGAGTTTCTCTCTAAAATTCCGGCGGCACTTGCGCATCTCCAGCGCCACCGAGCCGGCGCCAAGACCAAAACTAAAAAACAAGAATACATACAACAGCAAACTCGCAAACACAGACTCTCCGGGTTCGGAGCCTAATACTTCTACGAACATAACAAGACTCCCACTGCCAATAATCACGTACAGTAACACTCGCAACACCTTGAATCGAATCAGTTCAGGTATGCGGCTACGCTGAATCCATAAATAAATACCACCCATCAGACCGACGATCGGCAAGCACACTGCCAGGGCAATAAGTATTGGTGTCATATCAAACTCGCCTTTCCTTAAATTGTATTAGCCAAGACTATTATTTTAAAAGATGTTTTGTCAAATGAAAAAGTTGTTGTCGTTCAACACAAAACGCATAAGCCGCTTCGTCCGCCGCTTCTTATTCATCGGGCTTATTCAACCAGGGACGTGCCCAACCGGGTTCGCCGCAACACATCCTTCTGTGTTAGATGCCTTTTCGGAGCTCATGAGTAGCCTTCTCAACAAGTCGGTACCGCTTGCCACTAACTGGCCCTCAAGAACGTTGGGAAGCGCTTCATGAAGGCAGAATTGTATCCTGAAAGGAAAACGCAAGGTATCCGACAATTCGCTATGGTTCGACTGCCGAGACCGGCGTCAGCATGCCGATCCGCCATTGAAAGCGGCCATAGCCCTTCCCTGATTTGTCCTTGTCCCACATCCCCTGAAATAAGAATCGCAGGTTATCCGGGTCCACCGTCAAGGTTTCATCATATCCATCCCGAATCAGTTCTCCATGACTGACGTTGTCCGTCCAGGGCTGCACACCGGTCGCAGGCCGGATATTGGCCCAACCGGCAAACGGCTCCTCTGCCGTGTCCGCCACGGGCTCCCACTCACCATCCAGTCGATCGGAAATGTAAGCCTTGTAATACCGCCGACCGTTCTCCTCGATAATGGTCAGGTATTGCTGCATACCCTTAAGTCGATAGGTGTGACTGGCTTCGAATACCTTGGCGTTCAGCGCCAGTTGACAGTCCCGGAATCCATTTGGGAACTCGTCCAGTCGGGTCCATAGCCGCCACATTTTGCCATTCAAACTGGTCAGAAACAGGTAAGCCCGCTGGTCATCACAGATGATCCAATAATCGAGCCCTCCTTGCTGGCGCGGGTCATCGGGTCCGCCGTCCAACATCGGTTTGGCCTGGGACCAGGAGCTTGGATCGTCAATGGTTGTGGTAGTGGAATAGGCTACCCACATCTTGTCGGCACCCGGCATGCCTGCCTGATAGACCAGATACCATTTCTCGTGCGGCCGAAAATAGAACACCTGCGGGGCGCAAAAATAATCACTGTCACATATCTGCAGCAGGGTTCGTTTCGAGGTATCGGCATTTTTCCAGTCTTCAAAGCCACAATATTCGATAGCCGAGCGGCCCGGCAATTTAACGGTCATGAAAAGGTGCCAACGGCCATTATAAAAAACCACAGTCGGATCCTTCTGGGCACGACTGCGATTTTCCGCCCGTGCTTCAGGCGCCACCAGCGGGTCACTATACTCCCAAAATTCGGGCGTGTTAAAGGACGAAGCCTGAGGTTGGATTACCCGACCGGCGTCTGATGAAGCTGGATCAGCGCCACTCAATAGAGAAGCAAGTCCCAGGCATCCCCCGCACAATAAGCTTAAGGTTTTTAGTGTCATGACTGTATTTCATAATCATCCCGCCCCCAGAGCCGAATGTCAACCGCCAACCATAATACGCCTAAAAATCCTCAGTCTTATTTCAGGGGGCCCACGAGCATCCCTGCACCTTGGGGAGGGTCTGTTAATGAGTGCTACCATAGAAGCCCATCCGCCTTGCCTGTAGGTTCTCATTGACCGGATAACAACCTCAACGCCTTAAAATAGTTATTAAGTCAAATAAGAACAGAAAGGTTCGTAAACAGATCAAGGGACTGGATGCAGCTGTGGAAGATGGCTTAATTACTAATTTAAGGATACCCATCGATAAACCATGACATGTAACGCAATCAACTACATATCTTTTTGCCACAGGATTAATTGAAGTTTGCTGAAATTTTGGCGTTACCGACCGACCCCGGCAGGGTGACCCAGTCATCTTTGAATTGTGTCCATGGTTTTCCGTTCACAATAACAGATTGCAATGACCGTGATTCAGGATCACGAAATCGAACCCGGATTTCCCTGGGGGGATTACGCTGAGGACCTTTCAGGTCGCAGATTATCTGATCTTTCGTGCCGTGATACATCACACTGACCGTACCAAACCACGTGGCGGCATTTTCGATGCCACAATGTTTGTCTGCCGCCAGCCATTCCCGTGGGATTGCCTGACCGATCAATAATAGATACTCATTGTCTTCCCTGACAAAAAGATATCGCAACCATCCTGCTGCATTGGATTCATCGCTACTCTTGAAATGATCCCCACGCCAGTCTCCTAATTCCGGTAATGCATGTTCTGTGTTAAGACAGACATCCGGAAAATAGCTCACGGCCTGCCCATTGAAGAGCGCTCTCAACGCATGCTTGACATCATCGCGATAGAGATACGGTTCCACCCCCAGGAGAAGACAGGCCTGCATGGACATACCCCCGTGGCTAAACCACTCTGTATCGAAATCATCAAGCGTGTATCCATACTGATTCGACAGGTAAAGATTGTCCTCGTAATCTTTGAGAATCCACTCCGCCTCCTGGGAATTAGGATCCAGAGCCCGGGTGATGAGAAGGTGTATGGCGCCTTCAAGGGTTTCACATATCCATCCAAAACTACGTCCTCGTCGATGAACATGGGATGGAAACTTGGGCACCGCCGTTCCATCACGAAGACGTACCACGGGAGATCTTGCGGCGGCTTCACGGAAGTTTTTCAACAAGGCCGCATGATAATCATCAGCCGCCTGCCGGATGCGGTCTGCCTCCGGATGTTGGATTTCCTCCAAAGCCCATGCAGCATTATCCAATCCGCGCCACGTATAGCAACTGGTTGAAAGCCAGGTCCACCAATCTCCAATGTCTTCAAGGCTGCCTGCCGGCAGCAATCCCTGTTCCAATTCACTCCGATCAGAGGTGCGGGCTGTTTCTCGAATGATCCAATCTGCGCCCTTGATGATTCCAGGCGCGGCCTGTTCCAACCAGGCTTTGTCCCTGGTAAACCGATAATGCTCAGCAAGCATCCAAAGAATCCATCCATGATGTTGGTTGTATCCTCCTGCCTCATAACCTGCAGCCCCATATAACACTCCGTCGTGTCCGGAAAAGCTGCCCGGCAAAGGCACGGTTCCCTGATAATGCAACCAGGCGTCCAGGCAATCCTGGGCAAGTTTGTGATAACCGCGACGTTCCAAATCCAGCACCATCATGCAGGACTCATTCCCGTAAGCGCCATAACTGAACGAACCGACACGGGCAAATCGACGGTCACTACCTGGTTCCCGTTCACAATTGACGAGCAAATGCATGGCATGCGAGCGGTAAAACGCGTTCAACATGGGTTCCGGGGTGATCAAACGGGCTCCTTTTTCAAACTGACGCCTCCAATATTCAGCAACAGCCGTGTGCTGAACATCATAGTTAAGTGATTTCAGCGAGTCCCATTCTGAGGATTCTGTCAGGATGCAATACGGGATTTTGACAAGTGTGATAACATCCTCCCCCGGTTTGAGTTTAAAGGTCCATTGGGTGTCCTTTATATTCGCCCACATCGATTGGAGACCTTCCACCTGACCCCTTAACTGATCTCCAATCCATAACATACCGGAATCATCCAATCGCAATGTTTTTGCATCACCGCCGGAATGGTATTCAATATGCCAAGAAACCGACTGGGCTGATGTGCTCGTATTTGTGAATGCAAATCTTGCCATGAAAACCGTGAAGGCATCAGCGTCCGGGGCGGGGCCTTCTGATTTCAACCCATTCAATTCCGTCACAAATGCGGTTTGTTCAACTTGAACACCATTTTGATTCCAAACCGTCCTGCACACAGGCAGTCCATTTCCTTCCAGGGAGCGATCGACAGGAACATCGGGCAATCCAAACTTGATCTCAACGGGGGGAGGTTCCAGATCGAGCCTGTCAGTATCGTTTCCCTTCAGATTCTTCAAGTAATGATCATTGGAACGAAAATCAATATCGCCATTGGCATGTAAACGGAACCGTTGTCGACCTCCATCCAAGCCCAAAGGAAAATAAATGTGACTTTTCTTGGGGGGCATGCTGTCCCAGGCGGATTTCCAGGTTTGTTCGGGTAATTGCTTGACCCGTTCATACAAAGTGGCTCCCTCTCTACCCTTTTGTTCCTTACGTAATTCAGTATAATCCCGTGTATCGTTATCCCGCACAACAGCAATGCCAAGATGCGTCAGAATGAGCGGGCCGTCCTTGAGATCGTCGACTTTAAAAGTGAATACGTTGTCATCCGTTCTCAACGTGACCAGGGTTTTGTCGAATGTGTTCGGATCGGAATTAACGGATACCTGCAAATTCAACATCAATTCCCTTGATGCAGTTTTTTCAACCGATTCGAGCGATCCGTTGAACACCTCGACCGATGGCATTTTCAGAGGCGTTTCTTCATATAACACCCTGACAACCATCGGTTCCATTGTAGAATCCGTGTAGGCTTTGAGACGATCAACCGGCGGTAGCGGAGCCTCCGAACAGATACGCATCTTCAACGTATACCGAAACGGAGCTGGATAATCTTCTATTTTCGGAAATTCCTTTTCGTTCACAGGCCTGAAGCGGAATTTGAGAGAATGCCCCTGTGTTTCGCAAATCGTATCCGCAGTCCGCCATCCGTATTTATACCAATTGCCCAATTCCATCCATCCGATGTCACCCCCGCCCGGCTCCCGATCTTTTGGCAAATGCTGTTCCGGCCACCAGCTTCCCCAGTATTCCAAATGGACGGTTTCTGGTGCTGGAACAGTCTCCTTGAACTGGACTTCGACTTCATGTAATTCCCTCGGATCCTCCCACTTAACTCCGCAAGCGTCAGGTAAAGGAATTCCAAACGGCGCCACATCCAATTGAGCGCCAACAAGGCTTTGCAAAGTTGAACAAAAAACAAATAATCCAACCATCAAACGGTTTCGAATCGGATAGGCATTCATTTTCATAGAAAGATAGTTTAATTGTACTTTTTCGTAATAACAGAATGGTGAATCTTGATCAAGTTCATTGAGTTTTCCTTCAGCAGTTCTCATTTTAGGCGGAGCGCGGGTGTGTCCGAAGGATCAGCCGCAGCGGCCTCGAATGCCATGGCTTTATTCGATTACCGGGGGCAACGTCTTCTTCAGACATCCGCGACCGGCTTTCAGCACAGTCGCGCTCCGAAGATTGATCACGCCCGATATTATACGGATTATCGCAATTTATCTCCAGACACCACTCACCTGTGCGCCAGGTATCCATAATTAGAATTGCTGGTAATTTTTCCTTTGATACATCCTGAAGATTGTGTAGGGTTAAATCGTGCTGTCCGATGGTGTAATGGTAGCACAAAGCCCTTTGGAGGCTTTGGTCTAGGTTCGAATCCTAGTCGGACAGCCAATTTTTTTATGGGCGCCCCCCTTCCCCGCGCCCGATCTCAGAAAAAAGACCGGCAATTTCCACTACTCGATCCTCCCCGCCGATGATACATCAAGCGGCACGAATCCCAGATCACTTAATGGCGAGTTATCCTTGAACCGGACTAAACCATTGGTGATATCGTCGGATAACATCGGATTGTCGATGATCGTGTTCGGCGGCGGGCCGTGTATTGTTTCAACAGCCGAATAATCCTTGAACCCAATCCTTTCGATCTCGCCGGTCTCGCTGAAAAGCACGTTGTCGTTCCAATTAGTCACCGCATCCCAGTTCTCGATCCTTATCTTGCCGCCGGCATGGATAATATTATTCTCCATCTCGAATCCGACGGAGCGCGGGAATGTAAGCTTCATGTCGCCGCCGGCAAAGAATACGTTATCGCGAATTACGTTATTGGTCGCCATATGATTATGGATAGGACGCGCTACATTGAGGCTTAAATTATGCTCGACGACGCATCCGGTGCTCCGCTCATCTAAATAATATGATGATGCCCCGTAACCGCCGGTATCGATTATGTCCCTAGCGAAATTTCCGCGGAGCACGCAATCCTTCGCAGCGAACATATAGATGGCGGCGCCGTCGTGGAGCACTTGCATGCATCGATAAATCAGGTTCGACTCTACAACATTCGAAATCCCACCGTAATTCACGGCCGAGTACGACGTGTCGTGTATCTCGTTATGCGAAACGACATTCCCCCGGCCGCCGCGGAATATACCAATCGCGCTCGGATACGAGATACCGATATGATGGACATAATTATTCGATACCACGGTTCCGGAACCGCCGGCATATATACCACCGGCGCCGCAATGTTCGATCTCGCTGTCGATTATCCGGAGTCCGGAGTTTCCACCCTTTGTATTGATTCCATGTCCGCAGACATCTGCCACCACGATATCCTCAAGCAGGCAGTCGGAGGTATCCTCCAAAGAAACCGCACCGTCATAACGCGCCGCCGCGAAGCCGCCGGCCATGAGCGGCACTGTAGTTACAGAAAAACGCAAACCCCTTAAAACTATCCTATGCGCCTTCTGCGCCTCCGAATCCTTGACCCTGAATATCGTCGTTCGCGTCGGCACCAGCACTTTTGCCTCCTCGATGTTCTCCCCCTTCATCGGCCGATAAACCACCCTGTTCCGCGCGCGGTCGTGATACCATCGTCCCGGTTCAGACAATCCCTTGCGCGTATTCCAAATAACGTAATCCTTTACACCGAACGCACCCGGCGGGTGCCCCGTCGCCGGATCAAGGGTTAGAATCCGGTTTTTCAAATCAACGCTCTCTACACCCACGCACGACTCGTCCCACATATGGTAAACCGTTACTTCCGCATTCTGTGGTTCCAGCCAATCGCCTATATCACCCTCCTTAAACCTTAGCGTTGTGAGTTCTTCCCTCGTCGGATCACGCTTCCATCCGCCGCCGGTCGAGCTCATCCATGGAACGTCGAACTCCGATAAATGTTCCAGCCGCCCCTCTACCGGGTATCGGGAACGCGGACGCATCACGCCGTCGACCACCAGCATCCTAATCTCCCAATCCCTCGGCTGCGCCTTATAATCGGCAGGCGGCTCGGGAAACTCCGGAAGCGCGGCATAATACAATCCGTCATCGCCCCTCTTCCATCCCGTCAGCGGCTGTCCGCCGTATAATACCGGCGTCTCGCCCTCGGCGGCTTCTATAACCAACCCCGAATCGCGCGAATCGAGATTCAAGCAGACGTTATAATACTCGCCGCCGCGGACGATGATGCGCTTCGTCTCGGCGGTCTTGAGCTCCCGCAACTTTGAAACTGCGTCGGAAACCTTATAGAACGGCGCTTCACGCGAGCCGTCAGCCGCCGGGCTTGTTGTTTTGAAAACATTCACACTCAACGGCGGCACCACGTAACACTCGACTGCCATACCGGAATAAGCGAAACAGATCAATGCCGGTAAAATCATGATCCTCCAATATACGCCTCTTATTACACTCATAAAAATTCTCTCAATTGATACTTTCATTCAAAACGCGCGTCGTAACTAATTCATTGGACAGCTTGTTTTCCGGTAAGCATACAACCATGCTTTACGCTTGCCCGCTAAATCGTTCGCTGCGATCATATAGCATTGTAAGGTTTGCTCACAATAAGATTTCGATTAACTGAAAAATCAAACATCGGGCAACAATACGACTATTATACATTTATTGTTCGTGATGAATTACTACAGCGTTATTCGCTTCTTCCTGACACTATGCGCGAGCTTGGCGGGTGCGACCGTTTTATCAGGCGCCACCCTCGAAATCACCGAGTTCATGGCCGACAACCGGGAAACGACCGTCGATGAAGACGGCGACCGCTCAGACTGGATAGAAATCCATAATACAACCGGCGCCGAGGTAGATATGAGCGGCTGGTTCCTTACGGACACCACAAATGACCTCACGCAATGGAGCTTCCCCGCGATAACGATCCCCGCCGACGGCTATCGGGTGGTCTTCGCATCGGGAAAAGACAGAAGACAGCCGGGACGCCCCATGCATACGAATTTCCGCTTGGATCGCGAAGGTGAGTACCTGGCGCTGCTCGATCCCGACACCAATATTGTCTCGGAATTTCAATTCCCACCGCAACAGGCCGACATCGCCTACGGCCCGGCCGACACACCCGGTACTGAAGTAACACTGCTCGATACAGGGGCGCAAGCACGGGCGCTGATCCCCAATGACGACTCGATCGATTCGACATGGTTCAAACAGGATTTCGACGACTCCACATGGAAAACAGGCGCCACAGGCGTAGGCTATGATTACGGCAACCTGATCGGCCTGGACATCGGCGAAATGCGGTACGTCAATGAATCGGCATTTATCAGAATACCGTTCGACCTCGAACAAATACCGAACCTGGATCGGTTGATACTGCATCTCCAGTACGACGACGGAATGGTCGCATACCTGAACGGCACAGAAATAGCACGCCATAATGCGCCGCAGTCGCTCGCATGGAACTCAGGCGCGCCGGAAAACCGCCCGGACTCCATCGCTACGGAATTCGCCGAATTCGTTGTCACCGATTCGATTAGCTTACTTAGCCAAGGCAAAAACATCCTGGCCTTCCACGGCTTGAATAACGATCCCGACAGCTCCGACCTCTTAATCCGCCCCAGACTCAGCGGATACGTCCTCCCGCCGGGCGTTTCCAAGAACGGGTATCTATTTAAACCTACACCCGGCGAATCCAACACAGGCGAGACATCACACGGCTCCGCGGGAGCTGTCGTCTTTTCCCAAAAAAGCGGGACGTTCCGCAATTCCTTAACCATCCAGCTTGAACCGCCGACGGGCGCCCCGAAGTCTGCGGAAATACGCTATACAACGGACGGCACACGACCAAGCGCTTCATCCACTTTATATCAAGACCCGATAACCATCACGCAAACCACACTGCTGCGCGCGCGCGTAGTATTGCCGGATGGCGGCCTCGGCATCGTACAAAGCAAGGCCTACGTCGCGCTCGAACCTGAAATCAGCCGTTTTTCATCAAACCTGCCTTTGGTAATACTCGAAAACTTCGGCCAAGGCGATATCCCGCACAACGATTATCAATCGGCGTTTCTGACGATCATGGACGCTCCCGACGACTCACGGAGCTCGATAACCAATTCACCTCAACTAACCACTCGCGCCGGCATCAAAATCCGCGGCTCGAGCACCGCATGGCGACCTAAACCGTCGCTGAACGTCGAAGCATGGAATGAGTTCGACGAAGACAAAAATATCGAGCCGCTCGGAATGCCGAACGAATCCGATTGGATACTCTGGGGCCCGTACAACTTCGATCGCGCGCTTATGCGGAATCCACTTATCTACGAATTGAGCAATCAAATGGGCCGTTACGCCGTACGCACGCGTTTCGTCGAGGTGTTCCTCAGTACCGGCGGCACATCCATATCCAACGACCAATATTGGGGCGTCTACGCGCTCATGGAAAAAGTCAAGCGCGACGACGACCGTGTAGACGTCGATAAACTTTTCACCGACAACGACCGCAAGCCGTGGATCACCGGCGGGTATATCTTTAAGATCGACCGGCTGGACCCCGGCGACACCGGCTTCAATGCGGCGGGACAAACAATCTGTTACGTCGACCCGAAGGAAATAGAAATAGAACAACCAATCCGCGAACCGCAGGAGCAATACGTTAATGACTACTTCAACCAATTCGGACAGGCATTGAACAGCCCCGACTTCGATGACCCGGAGACAGGCTACGCCAAATACATCGACGTCGACGCCGCGATCGATCACCACCTGATCAATGTCCTCGCCTTCAACGTCGACGCCCTGCGTCTGAGTACCTATATACATAAACAACGCGGCGGGAAACTCGAGTTCGGCCCCATCTGGGACTTCGACAGATCAATGGGCTCGACGGACGGACGCGATGATAATCCATACGTCTGGCGCGCCGAGACCGGCGATCGCGGCACCGATTTCTTCAATTACATTTGGTGGGGGAAAATGTTCACAGACATAGACTTCTTCCAGAAATACATTGACAGATGGCAGGAACTACGAAAAGGCACTTTCAGTGAAAATAACATCCATTCATTAATAAACTCCATGGCTTTGGAACTACTGGAAGCGCAGGAGCGTGACCTCGATCGCTGGGGACAAACCCCGCGGTTCGGTGGATTCCGCGGTGAAGTCATACATCTCAAAGACTGGTTCTCTCAACGCATCGACTTCATTGACAGCCAATTTGTTGCGCCGCCCATGCTCGATCCCGCCGGCGGCGTAATACAACCCGGAACAGAACTCACAATACATGCTCCAAATAACAGCACCGTTTATTATACCTTGGACGGGACAGACCCACGACTGCCCGGCGGCGGCGTTTCGCCCTCGGCAAAGGTCTATTCGGAACCGATCTCATTCACCTCCAAAACCCGCGTCACAACCCGAGTATTCGATCCCGGCCATCAAAGTCTGACAGGCCCCAACAATCCGCCGCTCTCGAGTAAGTGGTCGGGCCCGGCTACCGCACTGTTCTCCGAGTTCCCCCCTGCCTCCGCCGCCGCATTAATCGTCTCGGAACTCTATTACAATCCCGCCGCACCCACGGCAGACGAGTCCTCCGCAATACCCGGCGTCGATAACGACGACTTCGAATTCATCGAGCTTAAGAACATCAGTGACTCGACCCTGGACTTGAGCGGCGTCCGGTTCGTAAACGGAATTGCCTTCAATTTCGCCGGTTCGCAGGTCACAACACTCGCCCCGAATGGATGCGTCGTCGTAGTCAAGAGTCTCGATGCATTCCAGACGCGTTACCAAAACGTGGAACGTATCGCCGGTGAGTATACCGGAAACCTGGCAAACGACGGTGAATACCTACGTTTGATAGACGCAAACGGTGAAGACATCCTCGCATTTGAATACCACGACGATTGGTTCCCCGGAACGGACGGCGCCGGCTTCTCGTTAATAGTCGCCGATGAATCCGCCGGCCCCGACGCATGGAGCAGACGCGATGGATGGCTAAGCTCGGGCATTTCAGGCGGAACACCCGGAACTCAGAACACAACACCAACAGATATCCCGCGTGTCCTGGTCAATGAAATACTCACACACACCACACCTCCCGCTACGGATACCATCGAACTCTACAACCCCAATGATAAACCGGTCGATATCGGCGGCTGGTTCCTAACCGATGATATCCAAACACCGCATAAATTCAGAATCCCCGATCAGACCGTTATCCGGTCAAATGCGTTCATGGTCTTTGACGAAGACGACTTCAACTCAAGCCCCGACTCTTCCGAATGCTTCGCTTTAAACGCCCAAGGCGAAGAAATTTATCTGTTCTCCGCCGACACAGCCAGCAACCTGACGGGATATATTCACGGATTCAATTTCAGCGCCGCCCCCGAAGCCGCCACTATTGGACGACATGTAGTCAGTACAGGCAACGAACACTTCATTATCCAATCAGAACCGACACTCGGCGCCCATAATTCGGGGCCTAGGATCGGGCCGGTCGTTATCAATGAAATCATGTACGAACCTCCACTCTTGGACGGCACGAATAACCTGCGAGACGAATTCATCGAGCTCCGTAATATTACCAAAACCAATGTCCCCCTCTTCAATCCGCAAGAACCATGGAATACATGGCGCCTGAGCAATGGCATCGAGTTCGGTTTCCCAACCAATACAACTGTGCCCTCCGATGGACTACTGGTTGTCGTGGGATTCAATCCGGATACGGATACCGAATCAGCCGATGCATTCCGCGCGCAGTATCAATTGGATGATCACACAAAACTTGTCGGACCGTTCAACGGCCGCTTAAACAACGCCGGCGACCAAATCGTTTTACTTCGACCGGATACGCCGCAACCGGATGGAGATGTACCCTGCATTCCGGTCGATCACGTTACTTACTCGCCGAATACACCATGGCCCACCAATTCCAACGGAACCGGTTACTCGATCCAGCGCATAAATGACGCATGTTACGGCGATGATCCGATCAACTGGACGGGCGCACACGCCACGCCGGGAAGCACAAACAACACCCCCGCCGTGCCCGATCACGATAGCGACGGCCTACCGGACGCATGGGAACTTGAATTCGGATTCGACCCGTTCAGCGCCACCGGCGATAACGGAGCCGACGCCGACCCAGACGGCGATGGTCTATCGAATCTCGATGAATTTACCTGCGGCACCGTGCCCGTAGACCCCAATAGTGTGTTCAGGCTGAAATCCATTAGTATCAAAAACAACGAAACACTACTCCGCTTCCGCGCCATACCGGGCAGGATATATCGCATTATATACAGCGCAGACATAAACACCGGTGAATGGAATGTATTAACAAACATACCCGCACCCGAAACAACGCAAGACATCACAATCACCGATCCATCGCCCCAACAAACGCGCTTCTACCGGCTGGTTATTCCTTAGCTATTAGGGTCACGTCTTAACATTTAACAGATTAATTCAGGAATGTGGGCGTAATTTCACCCCACCCCTCTCTCCAATAGGATCCCTGCTGATCCACCGGCCCATCGCTGGCCAATAATACCTATACCCGTAATAAACCAGGCCGGTTTCGGTGTCGTGGTACTTCGTGGAGAAGCGGATGGGGTTGTCGGACATCGGGCCGGTGGCGCGGATCAGCTCGCCGAACGGACCGTATTCGTACTCGGCCGAGATCGTCCCGTCATCCGCATCGACCAGCGCCATGACATTGCCATTCCCGTCGTAGGCAACGAAGTGAAAGCCCTGACCGGCGTCATCCACACCGAGTAAGCCGCCGACGCCACCTGCCTGCTGCAGCGTTCCACTCATATCTAATCCCCACATATACGCCCGCACAACATCATTATTACCGTCCAGTTCGGCGATCAGGTTCCATCCATAATATAAAAACTTCCTCTCCATTAGCAACGCTCCCTCTCCGTCATCTCTGTCATCATACACCGCTTTTC
>JAIPKD010000056.1 GCA_021733835.1 Verrucomicrobiota bacterium | reverse complement strand
CGCCTGGTTGGAGCGGACGCGAGTGGCCGTCTGTGGTGTGTTCACCGGCCTCCTGGACGATCGCAGAGAATTCGTGTCCCGGTATGAGCGGGGATTCGATGCGTGTGGTACCGATACGCGCGTCGCGGTAGGAGTGGAGGTCGCTGCTGCATATACCCGTCACGAGCACCTTGAGGAGTGCGAGACCCGGCGACGGCGGGGAGTTCGGCCGCGGCGGAGTTTCTACGCGCAGGTCTCCCGGGCCGTGCAGCCTTGCCGCCTGCATGGAATCGGTGTTCGTGTTTTCGTGTACCGCCTTCACGTATCAAGCATGGTGGTATAAGTCCCAGCCGAGATATTTGGTCAGCGCCTCTTTGACGCCGCGCGCGGTGGTAGTCGGGTTTACTGCAACATGGTGTTCGAAGCCGTTTTCGCAGATATGCGCGAGGAGTTTCTGGAAGTTCGGTATATGCACGACACCGTAGCCGCCGAATGTATTGAGCGGGTCTTTGGTAAGCGTGCCCTCGCTGATGTAAGCCTTGATTCTTCCTGAAGAATCGTCGGTGCCTATCCTCAGGCAGGTGAACGGCGTTGCCTTCAGGCGTCCGACTATCGTTCCGTAGGTGTTTTCCTTGCCGACAGCGCCTGCGATTATCTCCTGGAAATCCATTTGCGGTTTATCCTCGGACTCGCCGGCGAAGAGGTCTTTGGCGATATTGCTGCAATGGAATATTACGCCTTTGTCCGGGTCGTCGCCGTAATTATTGTTCCAGTCCACCAGTGCGCTGGGGCGTCTGCCGGCCTTGGACAGGGTGTGCATTGCTATTGCGCCCATTACGTCGACCTCGCATGCGCTGCTGAGGCCGATGTTACTCAGCATGCTCATGAGCGTGCATGGGACGACGCCGAAGAATTCTTCCATCGATGTCCAGCATTGAACGGCGGTGGCCTGCAGGTTTGTTTCCTGAATCCAGTTGTCGACGACTACGCCGAACTTGGCCATTTTCATAACAGCGGCATCGGGTATGGTCTTGGCGTTGGCGTAATTCAGTATCGCGTTGAGCTTACTTTTTACTTGTGGGTCGGTGTCGCTCAGGCCGTTCGCCTTGCCGAATACCTCGGAGAGATCGAGTGTTTCCACTGATATACCGGCGCGTTCGAGGAGTTTCTCGCTGAAACGTACGGTATTGAACGGGGCCGGTCTGGCGCCGAGTGCGCCGACACGCAGGTTCTTCAGCGCCTTGACGGCGCGGCAGGTGACGGAGAAATCGTTCAGGTCCCGCGCGAATTCCGGATGCCCCGGGCTGACGGTATGGAGGCTGGTGAGAGTAAACGGTATGTCGTATTGCCGGAGGCAGTTGCAGGCGGACATCTTGCCGCAGAACGCGTCGCGCCGGTGCTTGATGGTCATGTGTTCCGAATCGTCGCTGAACGCATGGACGAGGATCGGCGCTTTCAATTCCGACCAGCGTATGGTGTTTGCTATGGCGCGTTCGTCGCCGAAGTTCGGCAGCGTCACCAGTATGCCGTCTATTCGATCCGAGTTGCGTCTAAACAAATCCGCGCATTTACGCGCCTCATCGATTGTCTCGACGGCGCCGAAGGAAGTTTCCGTATCGTCTAGTATGACAGTGTTGAAGCCGAGCTTTTCGAGGACTTCGAGTATCTCCTTGCGTCCCGTATCGCAAAGATGATCCGGAAAGAAACCGCGATTACCGACAATGACTCCGAGAGTAATTTTTGTATCCATCATTATTAAAAATTTTTGCTTTGAAAATTTTGCATGATCCACCGTGATCGAACTATAACCGTTGATATTCCAATCGTTAAAGCGCGGCGAACAATGCCGCGTTTCCCGCAGGCCTGAATCCGACGGCGTCTATTCCCCGCGGTATTGCTAACTAACATCGAATTAGATTGGAAGTGCGGCTGATATTCAACACCAAATTGCGTAAAAATTACTCCAAAATGCGAACAGATTGACTTTACCGGCGTGGTACGGAGGATTAAGGTTTAGTCATGACGAGAATCGCCGGGAAGCTGTGGGGTGATTTTATACTGGGATTAAGGGGTAGGACGGCGGGGCGGTATTGTTAGGAGAAAGGAAATGTAGTTTTGCTATGGATAGAATTCCGAAGGTAATCCTGTTGCTCGAGTCATCGCGTGCGTCCGGCAGGGAGTTGCTAAGGGGAATAGCGGATTTCGCGCGGTACCACGGGCCATGGTCGTTTTACTGGGAACCGAGGGGATTGGAAGCGGTTTGGCCGAGATTGAAGAACCTGGAGGTTGACGGAATCATCCTGCGTGATGTCGAGGCGGTGGATGAGATTGTCAGGCGCGGCGTTCCGGCGGTGGTGGTCGGGCATAGCAAGCAGGAGGTGCCGGGTGTGGCCAATGTGCTCCCCGACGATATTACGATCGGGAGGATGGCGGCGGAGCACCTGCTGGACTGTGGATTGAAGGAATTCGCTTTTTGCGGTCTTGGAGACAAGCCGTGGTCGATGTTACGCGCGGAGAGTTTTCTGAAAAGACTCGAGGAGGAGGGGTTCGCTGCGCATTTTTACAGGTTGCCGAAGGCGTTTAAAAAGGCTACGTGGCAGTCGGAGCGCAGGCTGATGGCCGAGTGGCTGGAAGGCCTGCCGAAACCTGTCGGCGTAATGGGCTGCAACGACGACCGAAGCGTTCAAGTCATCGAGGCATGCAAAGTGGCAGAGCTCCGTGTGCCGGACGAAGTGGCGGTGATCGGCGTGGACAACGACGAGCTGGTGTGCAGGTTGTCTGACCCGCCGATGTCCAGTGTGGGCGTGAATTTTGCGCGCGCCGGCTACGAGAGTGCGCAGTTGCTTGATCAGCTTATGCGCGGGACGGCGCCCGCCGACGCGAAGATTTCGGCGCAGGCGACGCACGTGATGGCCAGGCAGTCAACGGACATCCTATTCATGGAAGACCCGCAGGTGGTCAAGGCGCTCCGGTTTATCCGGGCGAAGTGTAACTCGATCATACATGTCGATCAGGTCGCGAATTACGCCGGATTATCGCGGCGCGTTCTCGAGAAGCGTTTTAAAGAGAATCTCGGACGCTCCGTGCTGAGCGAGATTCGGCGGGTTCGCGTGGAGCGTATATGCCGATTGCTGGTTGAAACCAACATGCCGATCTCGCAGATCGCGCTCTCGCTCGGGTATGAGGATGTGCGACATATAGCGCGTTACTTCGAGCGCGAGAAGAAAATGACACCGCTCGAGTACAGAAAACGGAAGGGGATGAAATAGGACTGAACCCGTTCTGTGAATCGGGCGGATTATTCCGGATTATTTGCGATTGCTTCCGGGAAGTATTTTTTTGCGCACTCGGGGCAAAGCCCGTGGGAGAACTGCGCTTGCGACCGGGAGCTGATGAAGGACTCGAGGCTGTTCCAATACCCTTTGTCGTCCCTGATCTTCTTACACGATGCGCAAATGGGCAGGAGTCCGCTCAAGGTTTTTATGTTCGTAAGTGCGCTTTGGAGTTCGTTTATTAATTTCTCGCGTTCTTTTTGGAGTTCCTTGAGTTCGGTGATATCCATCTGTACGCCGAGCTGGTGAATGATATTCCCGGTTTCATCGCGAAGGGGCGAAATCGAGGCGGCGCACCAGAAGGTTGATCCGTCTTTGCGCTTGTTATGGAATTCGCCGTGCCACACTTCGCCTTTGAAAAGCGCCTCCAGCAGCGATTCTTGAGTGCCCGGATTCAGGTCTTCGGCGGCGAAGATTCGCGAGTCTTTCCCTATGACTTCCTCGGGCGTGAACCCCGAGAGTTCGTAGAAGCGTTTATTGACGTATTCGATCCTGCCGCGGGGGTCGGAGATAATTGTTATTGCCGGGCTTTGCTCGACGGCCATCGAGAGCGTCTTGATTTGTTCCTCGGCGAGTTTGCGTTCGGTGATGTTTTCATGAGCAACCACAACGCGCGACGATCCGGGGCCTTGGAACTTCGTGATTCGCCCGATGAACCAGCGCTGTTCGTCCGGGGAATGACAAGGATATTCCATGGTGAACGTTTCCCTGATTTCACCGATTACTTCATGAAAACCTCTCAGGAAAGTGTCGGCATAATTCTTGTCATAAGATTGACATAAGGCGCAGACTTCGAAATAATTCGCGCCTTCGCAAACGGCGTCCATTTGCGCGTTGTTTTCCTCGGCGAACCTGCGCCATGCCTGGTTGACCGCCAGGATAGTGCCGTGCTCGTCGAGGATGGCGATATTGGCCGAGAGCGCATCTACTGTCGAGCGCGCGAAGCGCTCGGACTCGGCGAGCTTCTCTTCGGACTTGATCCTTTCTGTAATATCAGTGATAAGCCCCTCTTTGCCGGTGAGTTTGCCCGAGCTCGACCATATACCCGTGCCTTGCTCCCAGACCCACTTTTCGGCTTTACCCGGCGGGATTAACCTGTAGATAGTCTTGTAAGGTCTCTTTTCCGACAAGGCCGCTTGGACGGTGTTTTCAACAAATGCCCTGTCCTCGGGATGGATCAAGTCCGTATATGGGTAGTGCCTGTTATTGATAATATCGTCCAGCGCCGGGCCGAAGATGTCGAATGCGCCGTTACTCGCGAATTCGAGCGTCCAGTTTCCTTCATTTCTGAACCTGAACGCCATGCCCGGCAGGCTATTCATTAGGTTGGAGAGTGTGCGCTGGTGTGTCTTGAGTTCGGTCGTCCTTCGATTTACTTGCCGTCTGAGGATGAATATCCATAGCACGCCGAGTACTAATACGGCGCCGAGGACGATGAGCGATTTCAGGCCGTACTCGGCATATTTCGTGATCGGCTGACTGATCAGGTAAAAGTCCGCAACCGACAGACCGCGCACGGCGGATACCGAATTCAACATCGCCGGCGTGTGCGCCGTCGTCGCGTCGGTCGGAACTTCATTCGATGAAGCAACGGCGAACGATGAGATAAATAAAATGAGGATAGAAAAGAGTAATCTCATTCCGGGAGTAAGTTAACCTGCTTTAAACATAAGGGCAACATTCGTTAAATATGTAGTCTCCGTTCCGACGATAAGGAAAAAAATGGTGAAATACGGAAGTCGCCGCGTGAGTGTTTTGAGTCGAGCCATACGCAACGAAACTTCAAAGGAAAGAACGGGATAGTTCTTGCCTTATAGGAAAGCGCTCCCGGGAAGTTGCTTATGAGCTGATGGCGCTTGAATCGGCGGCGGTGAGACGTTAAGGTCTGAGCCATGTTGATAGAGGCTTATAGAAAAATGGCGGGGGAGTGTGTGGGCGCTGTTTTGTCATTGTTATTCGCGGCCGGTCTATTCAGCCAAGTAATATTTGTAAGGGGTGATGAGGGGGGTGTGGAGGATTTGAATGGGCCTGTTTTTGTTATAATAGAGGAGAACGACCTGGTTGTCGATACCGATAGACACTATACGCAGGGCGCGAAACTGACTTTCCTGGCGGGTGAGGAGTCGGCGACGGATTTAGTATGGGAAGCCAAATTATCCGAATTCCTGCCGTCATTGGCGATGACTCCAGAATCCGTCAGATACGGTGTGAGCGTCGGGCAATGCATTTGTACGCCTGCGGATACAGATGCGACGCAATTGCTGCGGGACGAACGTCCGTATGCGGGGTATTTATATGTGGGTTTAATGTTGCAGAGGCGCGTGAGCAGCGGCGCCGTTATGGACGGGCTGGATCAATGGCAATTGGACTTGGGTGTCATCGGCCCTGAATCACTGGCGGAGGATGCGCAGAATTCGGTTCATGAATGGCGTGGATTCGGAACGGCGGAGGGATGGGATAATCAGTTGGAGACCGAACCGGGTATTGCCTTGAGGTACCAGAGGATATGGCGGATGTCGATTGGGAGTCCTGATGCGTTCGAGTTCCAGGTTTTACCGCAGGCCGGCGCGAGTCTGGGGAATGTGGGTACGTACGTGACCGCCGGGGCTCAGTGTCGTGCCGGTTATAGGATGCCGGATGATTTCGGGTTTCGCATAATAGACTCGATTGTACCGGCCAGCGGTGGAAACCGCGATGGTGAAAGCGGGCATGGTTTCGGTTTTTATTTGTTCGGCGGTGTGGATACACGGTTGGTCGGGTACACGGCGTTTTTGGATGGAAACCTGTTTAGGAATAGTCATTCGGTAAGCAAGCGTCCTTTTGTTAATGATTTTACGGCCGGACTGGCGGTGGCGTTCAAGAATATCGAGCTTGGTTACGCGCAAGTGCTGCGTACTGAGGAGTATGTTAGGCAGGCCGAGCCGGATTCATTCGGTACCTTGGCGATAAAGATCAAGTGGTGAGATCGCGCCGGGGTGAAGGTGGATAATTGATGAACGGATGTCGTATTTGGAAAGTGAAGGTTTTGGGAAGTTTGTTATTGGCCGGGGCGCCGGTTGATATTACTTATAACAAGGCATGCGAAAGACCGGAAGCAGTGAAAAATGGACATCGCACGTGGGAGTGATCCTGGCTGTGGCCGGGAGCGCGGTAGGGCTGGGGAATTTTTTGAGGTTCCCAGGGCTTGCCGCTCAGTACGGCGGCGGCGCGTTTATGATAGCCTATTTTATTTCGCTCCTGATCCTCGGTATGCCGATCTGCTGGGCCGAATGGACGATGGGCAGGTATGGCGGTCAGAACGGATTCAATTCGAGTCCCGGCATTTTCCAATTCATCACCGGCCGCGCCGGGGGGAGGTACTTGGGCGTAATGAGCATTTTGATCCCGGTAATAATATACATGTACTATGTATACATCGAGGCCTGGTGTTTGGGGTATGCGGTGAACTTCATGATAGGTGATCTGGATTTCCCGACGAAGAATGTTGACGCCTATTCCTCGTTTTGGGCGGGATTTGTAGGCGCAGGCGAGGACGGGTCGGCCGTGGGGTTTAAATATAACCAGGTCGGTTTCTACCTGATAATTGTGTTTATCTTGAATTTCTTTATTATCTATCGCGGCATTGCGCGGGGGATAGAATTCTTTTGCAAGTACGCCATGCCGGCGCTTATCGTGCTGGGGATAATAGTTCTTGTGCGGGTGTTGACGCTTGATTCGCCGATCCCGGACAAACCGGAACAGAACATCGTAAACGGTTTGGGGTACATGTGGAATCCACGTGATCTATCCGAGCAGCTACTGAATCCGCAATTATGGCTGGCCGCCTCGGGGCAGATATTCTTTTCGTTATCGGTCGGCTTCGGGGTGATTATCACGTATTCGAGTTATCTGAGCAACAAGGATGATATAGTCCTTAGCAGCCTGAGCGCCTCGAGCGCGAACGAGTTTTGCGAGGTTGCGTTGGGCGGAATGATCATTGTCCCTGCGGCGTTCATGTTCCTTGGGCAAGTGGGGGTGAAGGATCAGGGGACGTTCGACTTGGGTTTCAAAGTGTTGCCGCTGGTTTTTTCTAAGATGCCGCTGGGCGGATTGTTCGGGTTTATATTCTTTTTCCTCCTTTTCCTGGCCGCCATGACCAGTTCGCTTTCGATGCTTCAACCCGGGATCGCCTTTTTCGAGGAAGGCCTGGGATTGCGGAGGAGGCAGTCCGTGACACTCCTGGGCATGATCACGGCGCTCGGGTGTATGTTCATCGTGTATTTCAGCAAGGACGTAAAGGCATTGGACACCGTGGATTTCTGGATCGGTACATTCATGATATTCGTATTGGCGTTGATACAGACCATCCTGTTCGGCTGGGTGCTCGGCGTGCGTAAGGGATGGGAAGAAGTACACCGGGGCGCGGCGTTTAGGATACCCGACTTCGTTAAATTCGTGGTCAAGTATATAAGTCCATTGTATCTCCTGGGTATATTTAGCTTGTGGGTGTTGTTCGAGTTATTCGGATGGCGGCCGGATACCGGGGAATTCATAGTGACGGGGTATGTGGCGGACTTATTGGGGTCTAAAGACCAGGCGCCGAATATCGTTGCCCGGATGTCGGTGGGGATGATCGTCGTCGTAGCTGTTTTTCTTGGAATGATGATTTCCCTGGCGGGCAAGCGTTGGGTAAACGACGGGCGGAATCGCAGGAAGGAGGTGTCGCGATGACTGTCGGCGGTTGGATAACCATGCTTTTATCCGTGGGATTCGTCACCGGCTTCTTCGCTTGGTGTGTTTACAAGGTTTTAGTGATAAAACGTCCGTCCGAGGATTTTCATGGGATGGACATAGATACGAGGGACACGGATTCGGACGATTAATCGGTCGGCGAATCCGCGCCGCGCCGTGCGCAAACCGGTTCTTGCCTGAGCGGGTGCGGAAGATTATATTGGTCATCGGCATGAGTGCATATAGTAAAGTGAGAAAGTGGCTTTTGTACGGGGCGTTATTCGTCGTATTAGGCATATACTTTGCGCAGGGTGTTCAGATTTTTTATTCAACCGCCCGGGCCGCAGACGAAAATTCTGTTTATAAGAACATGGAGCTGTTCTCGCGTGTTCTCGAGATGGTCAAAGACGATTATGTTGATGGCAAAGACTTGACGTACCAGGAGTTGATCTACAGCGCGCTGGAAGGAATGCTGAATTCGCTCGATCCACACAGCGAATTTTTAAAGCCGCAGAGATTCGAGGAATTGAAGAGTGAGACCGAGGGTAAGTTCGGTGGGATCGGGATTGTCATTGGAATGCGCGACGGGTTCTTGACGGTTATAGCGCCGATGGAAGGCACGCCTGCGTTCAACGGGGGGATAATATCCGGTGACAGGATTATAAAAGTTGATGGGCGCTCGACGGAGCGGTTCGGGCTCCAGGATGCCGTGGACGTCCTGAGAGGCGAACCCGGTACCAAGGTGAAGATAACCATATACCGTCCTTCCTCGGGTGTGACCAAAGAGGTGGAGTTGGAGCGGGCGATAATCAGGGTGGACACGGTCAAGGACATCAACGGCAGCCAGGAGTTCCCGCTAGGTGATGATAAGGTGGGGTATGTGCGATTAACGCAGTTCGGTGAGAGTACATCCAGGGATTTGGAGAAGGCGTTGCAAAAACTCGAGTCCCAGGGAATGCGGGGGCTTGTTTTGGATTTACGGGCGAATCCGGGTGGACTGCTTGATCAGGCGGTGAAGGTGGCAGGTAAGTTCCTGCCCGAGGATCAACTGGTGGTTTCCACCGAGGGACGTGAATTATTGAAGAACCACGAATTCAGGGCGTCCGGTGGTAATAAGCATCCGGATTATCCCATTGTGGTTTTGGTTAACGGCGGCAGCGCGAGCGCATCCGAGATCGTCGCCGGTTGTTTGCGGGACTTGGACAGGGCGATTATCCTGGGCGAGCAGACATTCGGGAAGGGTTCGGTGCAGAGTGTCCGTGATCTCAAAGACGGCTCCGCATTGAGATTGACCACCGCCAAGTATTATACGCCGAGTCATGAGGTCATTCACGGCAAAGGGATAACGCCCGATGTCAAAGTGCCCATATCCGCCGAGCTTGAGGAGGCGCTGTTCATAAAACGCACGCCGGGATGGGAGGAGTCAATCAAGACACTACCGTCGGATAAACAGGAATTTATCAAGGCGGCCAGAGATATTCAGCTTGAGCGTGCCTTCGACTTGATCAAGGGCCTTGTTCTTTTCGCGGACAGGCGGTCATCGGAGGCGGCGATAGTTTTGCGATAACTCATTCCGGCGGCGGTTTATGGAGTTTGACGAATGACTCAGGCTTCTCCGGTGTATTCACTTTTACTTGAATGTAAATTAGTTTTTTTCATACGGACTGAATGTTGATTTTTTCAATTGAGACTTCCTGTGACGAGACAAGCGCGGCCGTAGTTTCGGATGGGTGTGTATTGTCAAATGTCGTTTCCTCGCAGATCGGGATTCATGCCGAGTACGGCGGTGTCGTGCCGGAACTGGCGGCCAGGGAGCACTTGAAAAACTTGATGCCTGTGTCCAGGAAGGCCTTCGCGGAGGCGGGGATTGAACCGTGTGATGTGAACCTGGTGGCCGCGACGCGCGGGCCCGGGTTGCCGAACGCGCTCATGGTGGGATTCATGGCCGGGCAAACGGCGGCCTTCGCCCTGGGTGTGCCGTTCATGGGAATTCACCATCATGAAGCGCATTTGTATTCCGCGTGGATCAAGGGTTCGCCGCCGCGGCTTGATTTTGCGAGGATTCGGCCTTCAGTGTGTTTAATCGTCAGCGGCGGGCATACACTCTTGGTGCATGTGTCGGGGGAGATGAAGCATCGCGTTCTCGGTTCCACCGTGGACGACGCAGCCGGCGAGTGTTTTGACAAGGTTGCGAAATTGATCGGTTTACCATATCCCGGCGGGCCGGAGTTGGATAAGCTGGCCAGGGATGGGAATCCGGAAAGGTTCAGGTTTCCGAGGCCGATGCTGAATGACGACAGCGATGATTTCAGCTTCAGCGGACTGAAGACGTCCGTGCGTTATTTCATTCGTGATAATCAGGAAGTCCTTGATGACGGACGCGCGTTGAGGGACTTATGCGCCGGTGTGCAGGCGGCGATCGTCGATGTGTTGGTGGGCAAGACCGTTCGTGCCGCGCGTAAGCTTGGGGTGGATTGCATAAGCGCCTCCGGCGGTGTAGTGAGCAACAGCGCGTTGCGCAGGGAGTTAACCGAAAGTTGTAGACGTAAGGGGATAGAACTTCACTTGTCCGAGGGCGCCTTCTGTACGGATAATGCCGGCATGATCGGGATACTCGCCGGGAGAAAATGTGGTGTAGACCCAAGGCCGACGCCGACAGATGCCGAAATCCTGCCCGGTTGGGAGCTTTCGGAGGTCTGAATAATTTAGTAACCGCAGCCCGGCGATTCCGATTTATCCCGGTTTGAGATAGGAGATTCAAGTGAGAGTTCTCGAAATGATTCGGAACAATTATTGCTCCATTGAGCGTGAAAAAAACTCTGGAATTGTGAGTATTATGCGAAAGATATATAAACGGGTAACAGCTGTCGCACTTCATCTGTTGAGTCTCTGCGTACTTCTGGGAGACGGACCGGTAATAATGAACGAGATACACGTTGACCCGGACGTAAAGACCGAGCCCGCCGAGTTTGTCGAGTTATATAATACCTCGGACAGCGCGATCGATATATCCGGCTGGTATTTTTCGGATGGGATAAGCTTTACTAATCCGCCGGGGACAGTGATCCCGGCGCATGGTTTTATGGTGATTGCGGAGGACCCGGATTTTCTGAAGCAGAAATTCGGCGCGGACGCGATCGGCCCGTTCGAGGGCAGCATCGAAAATCATGGCGAGGAACTGGTGTTGCGTGATAGTACGGGTGATGTGGCGGATAGGCTTGATTATGGACTCGGATTTCCCTGGCCTACGGTGGGGGATCCGCCGGGGTATTCGATGGAGCTGATAAATCCCGAGTTCGATAATGACCTGGGCGGTAACTGGCGGTCTTCGGTAAAAGGCCAAGTATTGACGAATCCACCTAATATCATTATCCCGCGGAATTCAGACTGGAAATATTTCGAAGGCGTAGAAGAGGCGTCGTCGCCGACTGATGCCTGGCGGGATATCGAGTTTGACGACACGGATTGGGCGGTGGGCGCCGCGCCGATCGGTTACGGTGAAGATTTCATACCCACCGAGATCGATATGCGGTACAATTTCTCTTCTGTATATTTCAGAAAGGAGTTTGCCCTGGATGACCCGTCAAGTATCGGCACGCTCGTGTTCAATATAATCTATGACGATGGATTCAAGCTGTGGATAAACGGTAAGTATGCGATCGGGCGGAACGTCGCCGATTCGGAGATGACATTTGATGACACCTCGAACTCGGCGATCGAGGATATGTCGTATAATGAGTATGTCGTCAATAACGCAGCCGAATACATCGTTGAGGGTACGAACGTTATAGCCGTCCACGGCTTCAATGCATCGGTCGGTGGTAGCAGCGATTTTCTGGTGGATGTCGAATTGATAGGCGAAGAATCGGTGGCGTCGAGTCCGGATCGCGGGCCGACGCCGGGGATGACCAATAGTGTATTCGCTCTGACGGCGCCGCCGCGGATACGACAGGTTGATCACGACCCGAAATCGCCGAAATCCAACGAGCAGGTCGTTGTTACGGCGAAGGTGACCGACCCCGATGGTGTGTCGGCGGTGAAGCTCCTGTACCAGGTGGTTGAACCGGGGAATTACATCGAGTTGACCGATCCCGCATATGCGACCAATTGGATTGAAATGCCGATGAACGACGACGGCACGGGCGGGGACGACCTGGCCGCGGATGATGTGTTCGCGGCGGTTTTGCCCGGCGCAGTTCAGTCGCACAGGCGGCTGATCAGGTACCGAATCCTTGCGCAGGACGGCGCGGGCGAAGGGATTCGCGTGCCGTATCCGGATGATCCGCAGCCGAACTTTGCGTATTTCGTGTATGACGGTGTGCCCGCGTGGCATGGCGCGGTGCAGCCGGGTCAGACGCCGGTGGTTGAATACGGCCCGGAGGTGATGCAAAGCCTGCCCGTGTATCACCTGATATCGAAAAATGATTCAGTCGAGCACGCCACCTGGATAGACCGCTACATGGGCGGTGATTATAAATGGAAAGGTACTCTGGTTTACGACGGCGATGTCTACGATCATGTGAGTTACAGGATGCGCGGCGGCGTGTGGCGTTACGCCATGGGTAAGAACATGTGGAAATTCGACTTCAATCGCGGCCATGATTTTATGGCCGAGGACAATTTTGGCAGGGACTACGACATAGGTTGGACGAAGCTCAATCTCGGCGCGTGCATTCAACAGGGCGATTACGGGCACCGCGGGGAACAGGGCATGTTCGAGGCCGTCGGTTTCCGTCTTTTTAACATGGCCGGCGTCGAGGCGCCGCACACGCACTGGGCCCAGTTCAGGGTGGTCGACGAGGCCGAAGAAGCGCATCCCGACAACCAGTATGAAGGCGATTTCTGGGGGTTATACTTGGTAACCGAGCAGCCCGACGGACGATTCCTCGAGGAGCATGACTTGCCGGACGGTAACTTCTACAAGATGGAAGGGGGCTCGGGTGAATTGAATAACTTGTCGCCGACAGGCCCAACCGATAAGTCCGATCTCAACACCTTCTTGAACAACTACACCGGCGCAACGACCGAGTGGTGGCGGCTGAACTTCGATTTAGACAGGTATTACAGCTACCAGACTATAGTGCAGGCTATTCACCACTACGATATATCCAACGACAAGAATTTCTTTTACTTCAACAATCCGGTTACCGGCAAGTGGCAGGAGCATCCGTGGGACCTGGACTTGACCTGGGCCGATAACATGTACCGCGACGGCGGGGGTGTGGACAGGATTGCGGAGAGGCTGTTTCAAGCGCCGATCAGCGGGGACTTCATCACCCTGCCCGGCGCGCGCCCGGAAATCATAGTGGAATTTCGGAACCGCGTGCGGGAAGTACTGGATTTATTGTTCAATAAGGATCAGGCGTATCAGCTTATCGACGAATACGGCGCCATAATACACGATCCGCAGGGTGGCCCTTCAATGGTGGGCGCCGATAGGGCGATGTGGGATTACAATCCAATCATGAGCTCGAGCTATGTGAATCCCGGTAAGGCCGGTACGGGGAGGTTTTATCAATTTCCGTATGAGCCCGGCGTTTCGAACAGTTTCCTTGGAACCGTCGAGTTAATGAAGGATTACGTGGATAAACGGGTACGGCTGTTGAGCGGACTTGCAGGTATGGATTCTCTGATACCCGAAATGCCGCGAATAACGTCCTTGGCGCCCTCGAATTATCCGGTAAACGAGCTGGTATTCGAGTGTACGGATTTCAACGATGACTCCGGTGGTTTCGCGGCGATGGAATGGCGTTTGGGCGAAGTGACGCCGCCGGGGCCGCCGTACTATGATCCGGAGCATCCCCGGAAGTACGAGATAAACGCCGTTTGGGAGAGCGGTCTGATCACCGAATTCACGAACCGCATTCAGATGCCGCCTGCCGCGGCGGAGGTCGGGCATACCTACCGGGCGCGTGTGCGGATGCAGGATGATACCGGCCGGTGGAGTCACTGGTCGCCGCCTGTCGAGTTCGTCGCCGGAGAGCCGAGCAGCGCTTATATGTTGACCAATTACCTGGTGTTGTCGGAATTGATGTATCACCCTCCGCTAAGCGAAGAACACGAGTTCGTTGAGCTTTATAACACCAGTGATGAATACGAGTTGGATATCGGCGGAGCGGCGTTTACCGATGGGATAGATTTTACCTTTGCGCCGGGGACGGTCATACCGCCGGGCGGATATCTGTTAATCATCAATCATACCAATGTAAGCGCTTTCAGGGAAGAGTATGGATTGAGTAATGATGTCCCGGTAGCCGGGCCGTTCGATGGGAACCTGGCCAACGACGGCGAACGGATTGAGCTGAGGGTTGCACGGGGTGGCCAGGTGATTTTTTCGTTCGAGTATAATGATGAACGTGGCTGGCCGCTGTCGGCGGACGGCGAGGGCCACAGCATGGTGCCGTTAGCTTCGGCGTTTGATTTTGCCGAGGGGCATGGATTGAATTACCCGGTGTATTGGCGGGCGAGCGCGTATTTGGGCGGCTCACCAGGCGCGGCCGATCCGGAGTTGCCCCGAACTTTAGTCATAAACGAGGTTGCTTCCAATACCGAATTCAACGACCCTCAGAGGCCCAACTATAATTCGAACGACTGGATAGAATTGTTGAATACCTCAAGCAACGAGGTCGATCTAACCGGCTGGTATTTAAGCGATGATCCCGGCGCACTCGATAAGTTTGCCCTTGGCGATATTACCGTGCCGGCGGGCGGTCGAGTCTGTTTCGATGAAGTAAGTGGATTTAATAATCCCGCAGGCACTGGATTCGCCGTGGATAAAGAGGGTGAGCTTGTGTTGCTTTCGTATCTGCCCAATGACGATAGGGGGCGTATCGCCGACGCCATGGACGCGCCGGGGCTCGAGAGCGAGACCACTTGGGGCAGGTACCCGGACGGCGCGGAGGCGTTGGGCGTATGCATCCCAACTCGCGATGAGGTGAATCAACCGAAGCCTCCGCCTGTAGTGATTACAGAGTTCATGTATCACCCACCGGTACTGATAGGGCAGACTAATGAATCAGGGGACGAGTATATTGAAATTTTTAACACTACAACATCGGAGATCGACCTTTCGGATACCAACCATGCATGGCGCTTGAGCGGCGGCATTGATTTCCTATTCCCTGAAGGCAGTATCTTAGCGCCTTCGAACAGGGCGCTGGTGGTCGATTTTGATCCCGCGGACACGGTTGCCAAGCAGAGGTTCCTTCAGTTCTATGGAATCGAAGGCGCCGTGACGATATTCGGGCCGTATTCGGGTAACTTAAGGAATAGTTCCGAGAGAGTTACCCTATCGCGGCTTCAGCCCGAACCCAACGCAAGCGGCCCCGGCTGGTGGGCGGTTATTGACGAGGTCATATATGCGGATATCGCGCCGTGGCCCGCAAGCGCCGACGGCGAGGGGGATGCGTTATCGAGGATCGATGTAGGGGGGCTCGGCAGCGATCCCGGAAACTGGTGCGCCGCCGCGCCTACACCGGGAGACCCCGGGCTCGAAGACAACGACGGCGACGGAATGCCCGATGCATGGGAGGAACAACATGGCTTCGATCCGGATGATCCGTCGGATGCGGAAACCGATGCAGATAACGATGGACGTACCAATCTACAGGAGTACCGTGATGGTACCGATCCCCATGATCCCCAGAGTTACATTATACCGCCGGAGATAGTGTCCGAGCCTGAGGACGCCATGATTATCGAAGGCGAGACGTTACGGCTCGTGATTGAGGTGACCGGTACCGCGCCGTTGAGCTTTACGTGGTTGCACGAGGGCGAGCAGATGCCGGGTGCAACCAATGCGGCGTTGGTTTTGGAGGACATCAAGGTTGACGATGCCGGTGTTTACAAGGCCCTGGTAAGCAACAAGGCGGGCACCGCCGAGAGCCGTGAAATATCGGTTGCCGTCCTGGAGCCGCCGAGGATTCTCTCACAGCCGCTTGATCTGATGATAAGGCCGGGCGATAAGGCCGAGTTCAATGTTTCCGCCGCCGGTACAGAGCCGCTGTCTTACCAATGGTTATTCGATGGAGTCGAGATAGACGGCGCGACGAATTCAACGCTAATTATTCAGGGTGCGAGTACCAACCAATCCGGCGAGTACTGGGTCGAGGTTTCGAATGAAGCCGGGAGTAATTCCAGCGCACATGCCGTGCTCGATGTCAACCCGGCACTAGTGTTGCCGTATCCATGGGAAAACAGAGATATCGGGGATGTCACTTTCGAAGGTGGTGTCATTTATTCGAACGGCGTATTTTTCCTTGAGGCGAGCGGCCGTGATATCTGGGGGAGCTCGGACGCATTCCATTTCGTCTATAGACCGCTGAACGGTGACGGGACGATAACCGCGCGGGTGATGTCCGTGTCGAATACCGACTCGTGGACTAAGGCTGGGGTGATGGTCAGGGATACCTTGGGGCCGCAATCCGCCCATGCGATGACCATTATTACCCCGGGCAACGGTGTCTGCTTGCAAGGGCGTGAGACCGAAGGCGGCGGCACCTTTAATGTGCCTGGATCGGCTAGTGTGGCGCCGAGGTGGGTGCGACTCGAGAGAGCCGGAGACGTGTTGACAGGGTACGAGTCAGTCGATGGCGAGGAATGGAGCGAGATAGGGTCACGCACGATTCCAATGGACGATGAAGTGTACATCGGATTGGAACTGACCGCGCATAATGATTCGACGATCGCAAGCGGCCAAATTGACAATGTAACGGTCGAATCGGATGATACGCCTATCGAGCCGCCCATGCTGTCGATTGGGGATACAGACAAGGACGGCCTGTGGGAGTTGACACTGGGTGAATGGGCCGGCGGGGCGGCATTGATCCTCGAGGTCTCCGAAGACTTGGAAGCCTGGACGCCCGTGTGGACGAATCAATCCGGTGGCGGCGAATTCATTTTTGAAATAGACGATGCCTCCGAACCGTCCGCTTTTTACAGGTTAAAGCTGGAATAGGTTTCTAAGACTTTATACCCTGACGGGGAATGGGTTTTGCCACCGGCCGAAGACAGTCCATGCCGGGGAAAGGGATGTTAGTTACAGGACTATGCGCAGACATGATTGATTCAAGGTATTCAGAATTGGCGAAGGTGCTGGTCGAGTATTCGACTGAGCTCAAGAAAGGTGACCGAGTACTCATCGACGCTATAGACGTGCCCGACGAGTTTACGATAGCGCTGATGCGCTGCGCGCGGAATGCGGGAGCTGAACCGGTGGTGGACGTCAGACATGGACGCATCACCCGCGAGACCGTGCGCGATTCGAATGAGGGGCATGCAAAGCTGTTGAAGGACATCGAGTTCTACCGGATGCGTCGTATGCAGGCGTATATCGCCGTAAGGGGCAGCGCGAATATCAGCGAGCTCTCGGACGTGCCGGGTGATGTGATGTCTATGTTCACCAGGACAATGCGGCCGGTGTTGAATTACAGGGTTTCGAACACGCGCTGGGCGGTGTTGCGCTGGCCGACACCGAGTATGGCGCAATCCGCCGGTATGAGTACCGAGGCGTTCGAGGACTTCTTTTTCAAGGTTTGTACGTTTGACTACTCGAAGATGTCAAAGGCGATGAGGCCGCTCGAGGAGAGGATAGAAAAGGCTGAGCAAGTCCATATTAAGGGCCCGGCTACGGATTTGAGGTTCAGTATCAAGGGTATGAACGCCGAGCGTTGCGACGGGAAACGTAATATTCCCGATGGCGAGGTGTATACTTGCCCTGTTAAGAATTCAGTCAACGGTACGATAAGTTTCAATACCCCGACGGTGTATTCGGGGACGCGCTTTGAAAACATCCGGTTGGAGTTCAAGAACGGAAAGGTGGTCGATGCCGAGGCGAGTGATACGAAACGATTGAACGAAATCTTGGATACCGATCGCGGCGCCCGGTACGTCGGCGAATTCGCGTTCGGATTGAATCCGCATGTACTCAAGCCGATGTGTGATGTGTTGTTCGACGAGAAGATCAGCGGCTCGATCCATTTTACGCCCGGCCGCGCCTACGAAACGGTCGATAACGGGAATCGCTCCGCAGTGCACTGGGACATGGTGTTGATTCAACGGCCCGAATGGGGCGGCGGCGAGATTTGGTTCGACGGTGAATTAATCAGGAAAGACGGACTCTTCGTGCCTAAGGCCCTTCAGGGATTGAACCCCGAGAACCTTGTTTGATTCGGTTTTTCATGGACGCCCGGTTTGTCACTCCTCAGGCTGGGGGCCTTTGAGTACCTCGAGGAACTTCTTCATGGCCGGGGAGAGCACCTTGTTCTTTTTTATGATCGCCGCCAACGGCCTGTAAAAGCCGCCGCCCTCGATATTGACCATCGCAAGTGTCTTGTTTTTCACTTCCTGCGTTACCGTGGCTTTAGGGACGATGGAGATTCCCGCGTCGATCTCGACGGCGCGTTTGACGGTTTCTATATTGTCGAATTCCATCACGTTATGAATGTGCACGGAGTGTTCCTTTAGGATTTTATCGACGGCTTTCCTTGTCGGTATGTCCGGTTCGAAGCCGATGAAGTTGATGCCGTTGAGTTTGTCGAGGCCGATTGATTTGTTTTTTGCAAGCGCGTGTTGGGGATTGCAAATCATGACGAGGTTGTCTTTCCTCAACGGTAACAGCTCGATCTTGCTGTCGCGTGTGGGATAAGCCACCAGCCCAATGTCCACTACGTTGCCCAGTACGTCTTCGTATACCTGGTTTGCGCGACGGTATTCGACGTGGACATTGACCGTCGGATAGGTCTTGAGGAAGTGCTTTAGATACGGTGGCAGGTCATGGAGTCCGATGCTGTAGATGGTGGCGATCCGGATGGTGCCGGAAATTACGTTTTTAATCTCCTGCAGCTTGCTCTGGAGCGCCTCGAACGTTTGGATCATCTGCTTGCTGTATTCGTAGAGTACCTCGCCTTCGCGGGTGAGCCTGAACTTCTTTTTGCTGCGTTCGATCAGGATTGTCTTAAATTGTTTTTCTAGTGAACCGACCTGTTGGCTGACGGCAGATTGGGTTACATCGTTGATCTGCGCAGCTTTAGTGAAGCTCTCGGTCTCAGCGAGATCACAGAACATCTTCATGCTTTCGATTTGCATAATCAAAATTAAACAAAGAACGAGGATTAACTCAACTAATAATCGTTTAGTTATGAGAAAATCTGCTTAACTTTGGAGAGCAGCTGTTGGCTGGTGAAGGGTTTTTTTAGATAGAACCCCTTGTATGGATTCGGCTTTGGATGAATAAAACCGCTGGCGCAGAGGATACGGAGGCCCGGAGACAACTGTCGGAGATTCTCGATGAGCTCGCGTCCGCTCATCTGCGGCATTACTAGGTCGGTGATAACCAGATCTACTTTACCGCCGAGGCGCGAGAAGACA
>JAIPKD010000055.1 GCA_021733835.1 Verrucomicrobiota bacterium | reverse complement strand
GAGATTCGAAAATCCGAGCACCATGCTCAAGATACCGATTTTAATTGCCCCTTTATTGCGCCTGAGGGGGGTGGTAGAAGACAATAGATGTTTATTCATGAGAATTAATCTCTTTTATGTTTCTATCTTACTTCTTGATTCCCAATGTCTTACACCGCTCATTGCCTGCTTTTCTGTGTTTTTCATTAAATATTTACACCATTTCGGGTTTCGAGTCAACCCCATAACGACAATATTCTGCAATATTATCGATTATTTTCTTTGTCGCAAGAGAAAAAACACGAATCACCGAAATTCTAATGACCAAAACCGACCATGGAAATCGTGTACGTAAACGCGAACGTGAACGCTAACGTAAACGACGTGAGGGACTTCTGATCTCAGGCCGCTGACCTCCAGCATTATTACGTCCCTACGGGACTTGTTTTCTTTGTTGGTCTTCCTGCTATAGATATTTCATCCCTAACGGGATTCTGAAAGGATCATAGGGTACGGATTACGAGATAAGATCGAGAATTTGCCCCGTTAGGGGCAAAGTATTTATAGCCACCTCTCGCCACACGAAATCATAAGTCTTTTTAGGGACGTAATATTTCTCCTTCATGCGCTTCATAGTAAATATTTCATCCCTAACGGGATTTTGAAAGGCACAGACGGTTGGCAATCGAATAAAACCGTAGCATTCGAAGAAGCTGTTTTCGGGCGCGGCAGTTCTGAAAGCCAGGCAGCCGCTGCGGTTCCGAACGCTACAGTTTCATCCAATTATCAGGGGCCAACGCTTTCCAGACTTCTGCGATGACAAGTATTTAGATAAGCAGATGCGCATGATTGTGCATCAGACAGAATATGGATATACGGACATCATCAACCTCCACTTCATTAGTAAGTGGATGAGCGTTTACCGTGGATTATTGTTCTTGCCTTCAGCCTACTGATTCTTACAACCATCTGGACGCTTCAAATACAAAACACATAGGCCTTCCGGCCTCGTTGGCGTCCTCTGATCCACCGGGCTTGTTCATCGGGATAGGGGCTCCCTTCAAGGGGAGCCCCTATCCCGATGTCTCCTGTCTTCACGGGACCGACTCAATCCAGTTCGCCAACTCACGGGTCGCTTTGTAGTAGCTCCGGGAGCCGACCTCGATCCTCCTGACCTCGTATCCGGCTGCCCGATAGTCTGCATCTTCCTTTGCCATTGCGTCCGGGTTCTTGTCCGGGGGGCCCACCAAAACCGTGACCTTCCGGTACTGGAACTTCGAGTACGGGGCGAAACAGAGAAAGTCAGGTCGCCTTCTTCCCTTGAAAATGGATGGTTGCGGGATCAACATAGGGTAATGTTCTGCTCCCGTGATGGTCAGGTAGCGCCTCAGTAGCACGGCCTCATCGCCGGTCTGGCACAGCCCATACCTACCACGCGTGTCGCACAGCAGCCGACCGACCTCGCAGGCAAGATCTACAGGGCTTATGGCCTGCTGTCGCAGGAAAGCGCAATCGCCGTCCCCGCATCTATCAGCGATCTGGTACTCGATTGCCTTCGTGTATTCCTGCGCCTTGGGGTCGAATGCGGCTCCGGCCAGTACCTGCGAGCGAAGCTGACAAGGCGGATCCACTCCCTGCATGACAAGCCAATCGGCTAACAAGGTCGATTCGCTTCACGCGACCTCCAACTCGTCGACCTTTCTGATTCCGGGAATCTGCTCTGAGCCGAAGGTCTAAAACAGGTCTCGCAAATGTTCCTTCAGATCTTCTAAGTTCTCGCCTTGTGTCCAATGATCCGGATAGTCGTTCAGGTACCCGAGGTAGCGCCCATCGCTTTCCTTCCAGTATGTGAACCGCACTTTCATGCTATAAATCCTCTCAGATCACAGAGTATTTGACGAGTCCGTACTTGTGTCGAACCATTTAATTACTCGGGAAAAAATGTCGCTGTTTATAAGCTTTTTAAGCGATTTATCACTAATCCATCCGCGCTCGATAGAATTTGATATTCTCGTTTGTGATACCCTCGAGAATCTCAAATGAATTGGTTAACGTAACCTCCGTCGCCGTCTGCCAATCGATCGGGAAATTGATATTCACGGCGTACTCGATCCGATAACTCTCCCCCGGCACTCCGTACAATAGCAGATAGTGCGAGCCGTCGGCGCGCAATACAATATCCAGCACAGGCTGAGCGGGCGCGAACTCGCGGGCGCGATAGAACGCCACCTTATTATCCGGCTCATCAACGGGCACATTCGCGTATGTATTGGTCATCGGAAAATACGTGAATATAGGCCACGAATTCGAATTCGATAAAACACCGGTCGCCTCTATCGCGTAACTCCGTGACGGCTTGGCATATAAGACTAATTCAGCTGAAGACTCATCATCGCCCCGAACGACATCAAGGATCGGACGCTCACCGATTACAACCACCTCGCCGTCGTATCCGTCCACGTTGGTAATAGTAACGCCTTTATTATTCAACCCTTCGAGGGCCGCCACTTGAAGCGGCGCGAACAGCGACGGGCCGTCCTCTGTAGAATCGAAACTCAGACGCGCGATCCGATAATCGCCGACCAGTTTCCGCCCGTCCATGCGAAGTACGATCCGATACCCGTTGGGTTCGGCGGATTCAATATCGGCATCTATTATCTCCGTTATCTCCGGAACAACGGTGAAATTGGTTAAACGTTCATTGGCAAGATTAAGATTAAAGGCAATATTCGTAACACCACCGCCGCGAACCAGTAAGTCCATCGGCACCGACTCGCTCTCGCCGGCCAGCACATTGGTGAATCCCAGCGACAGCGCCAAGTAATCCATAACCGCGCCGCTGAAATCCCGGGCGGCGGCCTGCGAAATCAACATCCCGCTAGAAATCCCGATAGTTAAGTCCTGGGTTTCTTCTTCTACATCGGGACCGAATAACTGCGCGGTGAACACTTGATCACCGGACGGCAGATAATTTGTCTCTGCGCTGATATCCAAAAATTCGTTTAGATTGAAATACACCTGGTCTTCGTCCACGCCGTCACCGACAACGGCAGCCAAGGGATACGCGGAATTCGTCGAAGTCAACAAAACAAAATATCCCAGCACATCGCCTCCCGCCACGTTCAAGAGCAACTGCTTCGATGTCGTTGCAAACTCGTTCTCCCGGGCGGTAGTCACCGACGGGAGCGCACCACTCTCAGGGAACTGGGCTATCAACTGCCCATCGTCTTTCATGAGTATCTTATAATAATAAGTAGTATCCGGCAGGCATCCCGAGACGCGCACCATCTCCAGTCCGTAGTCCCGGCTCCTTTGGCTGATGCGCCTCTGTGACAAGCGCCTGGAATACTCATTCGTCGCCGCCGGGTCACCAGTCCTAAGCGGATACGCCTTGAGGCCTACGGTTCCCAGTATATTCGTACTCCCGGCAGGGTCCGCAAATACGACGAGCTCGGATTGCGTCTCACCGCTCGCACGCCAAACGACGGAAAAACCGGATGCCGTCACATTAACCGGCTGTACGTTAGTGATAACTTGCCCGGACACATTGATCAACAAGCATGCGGACAATACGCACAATGCCGGTATCCGGCCGATCCTACCCGGCAACCTGTTACCGGCCATTTTTATTTTCATAACGCCGAACATGATTTTCCTTTGCGGTTACGGTGCATCCGGACGAAAACCCGTATCGATCCCTATTCGTTTAAGGCCTGATCGGCCGTGGCGCGATATTATGGATTCTCCCCCGGCAAGAATTGCTACTCGTTCAATACCATTTGCCTTCAACATCCTGGCCGTTTCCTTGGCCGCTTCTCCATCACCGTCGTCAATCAATACAAACACAGGCGGCGCCGTCTCCGATCCGCCGACGGCTTGACGCGTTTGCGGCAGATCAAACAGCGAGCGCGTAACCCGCGCACCCGGGAACTCGCTTTCCAAATCCGTCAATTCCTCACCGGCCTGCAATGGGCCGACCGGTACGCTCTGTCTGGACTGCAGCTTGGGCTTGCGCAAGTCGACCAGTACCATGTCGCGGACATCGACATTTTCCAATTGCTTATAAGTCACATGCGGGAACACTTCCTCCTTTAATCCCCGTTCCTCGGTCGTAATCCCCTTGGCGGTTTGCCATGCGGTATAGCCGCCGATCAGCGCCTCGGCCTGGATACCGCGCTTGCCGTTCAGCGCCGCAACCGCACTGTCCGCCGAATCACCGCCGAGCCCGTCGTCGCACACAACCACCTTCCCCAACGGCGGCAATGATTTTTCCGGAACCAACGCCGCGGGTATGTTGATTGCATTGGGGATATGTCCTTGTGCATACACAGCCGTGCTTCGGACATCGATAACGGTTAAATCCGTTCCTTCGGCGGTCTGCCTTATCAAGGCCGGCACGGTCATGCCGAAGACGCCGTTCAATAAAACGGAGCAATCCAATGCCACTGCAAAGACTAGCGCACAGACGCAGGCACGTACCGTGATCGGTTTTGTAATATGTGCGCGCACATCGCGAATCCTACATTTCATTGCTGATTTCATCATTGATTTCACTAAAAATTAATCCTACTCGGGCTGCCATTGATTTATCGGTTCGGAGGTATTAATGAGAACAACGGCGACCTTGGGTATTCGAAAATCATGACCTATAGGCCTACCGTCTCTAACCTCAGCGACCAACCAGCGCCCAGATTCGGCATCCAACATCCGAATCGCCTTCACGCGCTCCAAACCCAGTTGCTCAAGGAGTTTGAACGCGCCGTACCCGCTCGGGAAATGCGCGTAACTCAAGGCGCTCGTTCCGGCGGGTATATCTATCTTTTCAACCGACTGCGCACCCAGATCGAGCACCATCCGCGCGTCGAACGCGATCCATAAAAACTCGCCGGGGACAATGTCGAAATTATCACCCATCGCCCGGCCCTGCGACCAATACGCGGTTTGCGCCTCCAGGTCGGGAGTAAGCGTCCTGAAGCGCGTGATCCGGTTTACATCCGCCTGTTCATGCCACAATCGTAACAGGTCGAATGCAGTCGACGAATTGGCGGATAAGGTCTCGGTAACGACGACGGCGTTTCGGTTTTGGAACACCGCCTGGAGCGCCGGTACTTGTGCGGCGGCTACTTTTGTCGTGTTTGTTCGCGTATCCTGCCATACGACCCAACCGGCGGTCAGGGACGGCAGCGCCTTTAACGATGCCGAGCGCGTAAGCGGCATCATCCGCAGGCTAGGCAGATGCATCAGACGCAGATTCGACTCGGCGACGCCCGCGGAGTCCTCTTCGCAAACCACCCAGGGGCCGTCCATCGAGGGACGCGTCTCATTTTCCGGTGTATCGGTCAACCGCACTTCACGGTTACGGCTTAAATCATATCCGTACAGATCGACCTGTCCGTGCCGGTTATCCTGCCACACAACCCAGTTATCGAAGACCGCCGGATGATACTGTCCGAATGTATTCGTCGTCAGGCGTCGCGACTCGCCGGTCTCCAGGTCCTTGAAATAAATCTCGCCGTGGCCCTGATCCCTGTGATCCTGCCAAACGACGCGTCCGGCCTGCACCTTCGGCGTCAATTGCTCCTGGGCGCTCGTGGAGACGAGGCCCTGTTCATTATTATCGAGGTTATAATAGTTCAAACGCCACGGGAAATTCTCGTCCCCGGCGGGGCGCACCTGGTAAACCAACCATGGCCAGTCGATGGACGGATTCACCTCGTCAAGGCCGGTTGTTGAAGTAACCGCCTCCGATCCCGTCGCGGATTCCAAGTCCCTGATGTAGACATCCCAGTTTCCGTTTATCTGCCGGCCCTGCCAAACCACATAACGCCCGTCGGTTTGCGGATTCTGTTGAGTCAACGGGCTGCCGGTAAGCTGAACGGGGGGTTGCGCCGGATCATTGTTTATATCACGCGCGTAAATATCCCAATTCCCGCTGCTTTGATCCTGCCATACTACCCAATGCCCACGTGCATGCGGATTGCGCGGGCCGCGGTTGTATTCGGCGATCGCCTTCGAGCCGCCAAGGAATTCGGATATTCGAACCTTATGCGTTTCAAAATCGAAATTACCCAATTCGTCTTGGAGCTTGACCCGCACAGTATACCATCCCGGCGGCGCAATCACACCCTGGTCGTTGCGACCGTCCCATTTATAGTTGATGTCGCGTCCGGCGACGTTTGTGAATGCAACGCTTCGCACACTTTCCAGCGCCGAGAAATCCGAACCGTACCCGGGGTCTATCGTCCATTTCACTATTGTAGGTTGATTCGTCGGCTGCAAAACACCGTTGGTCTTACCCAGCACTGAAATAACGTGCTCGCCCGGCATCAGGTTTGTCAGGATCAACGGCTCTGCAACGGGCGTCTCTGCCCGGAAATACCCGTCATCGATCGTCCATCGATAATCGGTTACACCCTCGCCGCCGATCGCCAATACGGCGTTGCCCTCACGGGTCGGCGTGGCCGGCGCATTCGTTATCAACGTCGGCGCGGCATTCGGGTCCACGCGCCAATCAACCGTAACCGAATTGGTCTGATCCGGGTATCCACTATGCTCGGAGCGGCCGAGGACTTCCACCGTGTGTATGCCCGGGGACAAGTCGGTCAACTCGATCACCCGGGAAACCGGCCTTTCCTCGCTCCATCCGCCGCCGTCCAGTCTGTAGCTGTAATAATCAACATGCGGCCCCGCGACCACTAAAGAAGCCGCGCCGTCGCGTGTCGGCGATGACGGCACATTACCGATTGTAGGCCTTGCTATTATTCCACGGTAAATATCGATAAACGCATCTACGCGCGTGGGGCTCTCCTGCGCGCGGAACGCGATCCCGATATTATCTGCGCGCACAGATAACGCGTCTCCCGCCATCACCATCGGCGCCGATGAAACATTCACGCCCGATAACGCCAACTCCCCGCCGGCAACCACAAGCACAGCGGTGTGATTAGTTTCACGATTCCCGCTCGAGTCCTCGGCATAAAACTCAATGGGATACTCGCCGGGCCCCCGAACGCTGAACGGTACCGCCGGCAGGAACACGCTGTTCGTAATACTGTAATACATACTCACCGGGCTTTCGTCCTCGGAAAGGAAATACACCTGTGTCTCCGGCGTGATATAGTACTTGCCTTCCGCCTCGACTACCGAGCCGGCAAAATTGATCGTTGTCTCCGGCGGCGTTGTGTCCTCCTCGGGTTGGGCGTAGGCGACGGTGTACGTAAATTCGCCGAGGCCGACCAAGTCGAGTATATGAAGAAAAGTCAGCTTCTTATTCGAGGGTTTCTCATATCTTAGGTTCGACCAAAAATTGTTTGTGTTGAGTATCTTCCCGTCGGACCTGACAACGCGTGCGATGTCGAGCTTGGCCTGGGCCGGATCGTTCAACCGGATGTACCCCCAGCCTTCACGGTCGGAGTTTACCGTCACCGTATAATCGCCCTCATTTTCTTCAATAGACGCATTTTGCAAGTAATTCACCGGGATCACATTGCCTTCACTCTCGTAAAGCGTGTCGGGGATACGGTTCGCGTCCCTGTCCGTATCCGCTAAAAAGTCACGGACATCATCCCTGCCGGCCTGGTCGTTCATCACCTCGTGAGCAATAAAATGTGCGTCCAACGACTTGATAACGGAGGTCTCTTCGCCGCCGAGCTCCGAGGCATGCGTATAACTGGCCTTGAACTCGACAAAGGTGCCGGAGAGCGAGGTTATCATGTCCCAGGCGCCCTTCTTGGTTTGGCTCGGCTGTAGATCGCCCAGGTTGACAAGCAGGCTTGCCCGTTCCAGCGGCGAGTCCATTACACGCACACCCAGGAGCTGCGCAATGAGGAGGAGGTCGGTCTTGTTTTCGATAATCTTCGGTTGCTGCGAGTTTATTTTCACCTTCCGCGCGACGCCGTAACCCGAGTTCTTGACTAGGACGCCGAGCGTGAACGGGATTGGGCTCTCGACCGTATCGGTGAACGGGTCATCGCCCTGAACATCACGCGGCTGGAAATACGTTATTTCAAGTTGCGGCTCGGGCCTAACGAATATTGTATCCGGAAATACACGTAACACATCGTCGGGCATCACCTGACCGTTGAATTTCCCCGTCAACCTCGCCCCGACCTTATACCGCACGCCATTCGGCGATGAACCGCCGGCTTTTATCTTCGGAATAATGAACCATCGTATCACCGCCGTCTTCGTCGGCCCGATCACACCGGTACCCGCGACGTCGGATATGTTTTCCAGTTCCGGCGCGCGGACGAAGAATAATGACGACGCATCATCCACGGTGCCGTTGGTCGACAACAACGGATTCTCGAACGTAAGGTCGGCCGAGAAATCTGTAATCGGGTCGACTCCGTCGTTGTTCGTTATCTCGAGCTTGGCCTCGAATCCGATCCGCTCGAGCGTGAGTTCCTGTAATATTTGAATCTTCACACTGGCGCAGACACCCTTGTATTGCTGCTGGCCGAAGACCGATCGAGAAGGAACCGCCAATATCAATGCCGACGCAAGCAGGCAAAGTAGCTTTTTCGCATGTCTATTCATATGCTTTGACTTGAATGAGTTTTCCGCAAAGAAATTCATCGCTCTGTTCCTCCTCTTTCGTTTACCGGCATACCGGTAGGATATCCACATGTGTCATGTACCAAGATTCCGTTCGCATAAAAGGCGTTATCACCGCTTAACATGAATGAGTACGTCATCCGCGGTTCATCCAATGTCAGACGCCGATTCGAAACAAGACGCAAGCGCCGCCCCTTCTCGTCCAATACATAGTCGCCGGTCTGCAGATCGGCGGCGGCCGTCCAGCCTTTGCCGTCTACCCACAACCAATGCTCGGGGGTCGCCTCGAGTTCGATCGCATCGCCCGCGTCAGCCTCGAACCGCAACTGTTGCAGCACTTCAATCTCCCGAGCGTGAACCGCGATCACTTCAGCTGCGCCGCCCAAGCTCTCGGCCGTCGACACCTCGGCGCCCGCACGAATCTCTTCGATCGGCACCTTCGCACCGTCAGCCATAGTAACCTGCGTACCCGGACTGAAACATGCCAGGTTGACGACCGAATACCCGCCGCCACCGTCGGCTCCTGGCCCGCCGCCGCCGGCACCATTGCCGCCGCCGCCGCCGAGGAAATTACCGACAATACACCCGAGGGCGTTCCCGATAAAACCGACCACAAATTCTTGCGCCGACCCCCACGCCGCCGCTAATTGGCCGAGCGCAAAAGTAATCCCCATCGCCTTAGCCAACTCACGCTTCTGCGCATCCGACACACACCTGTACTTAGCGTTGAAGATCGCCGCCAATCCCCTGAACACATCCGGATTAGCCAGTCCGCCGAATGGCGCCGCGCCGACGAGGCAATCCGCAATATCACCACCGCTCACCTGCCGCCGGCGAAGCGACTGTTGACCGACGGTATTCGTATTGTATGTAAACCGGAACGGCACTTCTATACTCTCCTGCGGCCGCATCACCGGCACGTATTTTACCAGTGGCTCGATCATTCCGCCCTTGTGTTCTTGGCCCTCGATGATTACATCGGTCATCTCGATCAACCCATGGTTCTTCGCAGTCGCCATAAAATTCGCCTCGAATCCGGGGGTGACGTTTTTAAATTCCTTGTTCAACGGTGAGATTATGAGAACCGGCGCCGGCACATGCGTCTCGAATGTCTGCTCGATCTTGATCTCATATCGGTCGGTGTACGGTACGGGCACGACCTCGAACTTAATTGAAACGACACTCTTGGATAGCCTTGAATCGACTTGAACGGTTTGATCGGGGACAACTGTCACCGTTCCGGCGTCCGTAGAATGCCCCGGCGCGCCTACCTGCCAATACCAATCGCCCTCCTGCAGACCGCTGATAGTGACCAGCCCGTTTGTATCCGTCAGCACCGGACCCAATTCTTTCTGGAGCAGCGTGTTCTTTACGCGCACCCTGGCATTATGCACCTTCTGCCCAAGGTTGTTATCTACGTAGAATTGCACCGCCCCTTCTTGATTCGACGTCACTCTGGCGTAGACGTTTATTTTGAACGGCGCCTGCGCATTGGTTCCCGTGATGTGAATAGTGTCGTCATAGAAGTCCATCGGAATATCGGCCGGCGGCGTGTAAACGACTTGGAACGTATTGGACTCACCCACGGCGATATCCGGCATATGAATCTGCCCATCAGGCGACTTTGGCAGGTTGACACGCATCCAGTTGTAATTGGTCGGCGGATGCAACACCACCCCCTTCAAGTCGCGGAGGCCGCTATTTACCACCGTGATAGGACGACTCAGGAGACCGCCGCGATCCATGCTCGCCTCGAGGTATCCAACCTTCGGTTGCGCAACCGAGAGCACGGGGATCGCCGGTAACAGCGTAAGGTTACCAATAAACTCGGCTGTAGCGCCCTCGGCGGACTCGAAGGTAAACTCGACCACCGCATTGTCCGGGGCATCGATCTCGGAGGTCAACCGAAGTCGTATTGTCTCCGATCCTCCCGCACTAACTGCGAATCCCTCATCCGGCACGATCGAACCGGTTATTTTCAATACGGGTATCTCATTTGTGCCCTCCATGCGATACACACGGTAATCGGTCACAAAGTCCGTTAACGCCGTGTCGCCGGGATTCATCAACTTAATCGAGAAATCCATCATATCGTTCTTCGACATCTTGATATTGCCGCGCGCCGGATTCGCATAGACCTTGTACAACGTAATCCGCCGCTGATTAAGCTCGTCGAAGACCAACGGATGCGCCGCCCACAGTGTCATATTCCCGCTGAATCCCCGTGGCGAATTAAAATCATACCGATAATCGCCGTTTTCATCCGTGACCACATCTTCATACCAACGGAAGCCGCGCGCGTTGAATCCAAGCTTCAACGGCGCATCCGGCACTGATTGTCCCGTGTCCCGATCTATCGCGCTACCCGTAATAACAACTGTATCATCATTGGAATATCCCGTCTTTTCGGTCTCTAATGTCCCGTAATACTCGGTTTCAACCAAGCTCGACTCGGTCGCCCCCGACAACGGGCCGGCCGCTGACTCATCGCTCTGCTGTAGATGATAATAGATGTCATTAATTACAGCTTCAAAGCGCGTCTTCGAATTGGACGCAAGCGCCTCGGGAACGAGTACGTTCGGTACGGTAAACCGCCGTGATTCACCCGGATCGATTGTAAGTATCACCGTGCCGTTGCTTAGGAAGAACGCACCCGCCGGCGCGCCGTTGAACTGCGTCCGGCTGACCTCCTGACCACTCTCGTTCTTGACCGAAATATAAAGGTCGCCGGGAGCGCCGCCGTTCTTGCGCGACGTAATAAAACTCATCGGTGCATACCCGCGATTAAACAGTTCCACTTCGAACTCCGCCATACCACCGGCCAACGGCTGACCGTTGGCCATGACACTGATCATCACGCCTGGTTGTTCAACCCGGGTATAATCAATAACTCGCTGATAAACCACACTGCTGCCGCCCAAATCCGTTTCCTGCACCACGCGGACGCGCATAGTCTGGGCTGTCGCGTCCACCGTCCCCGGATAAACAAACTCGATACTCTCACCTTCACCGCCTGCCAATGTCCGGTTCAATTCATTCGTGAACACCACGCCGTCGGACGGCGGGATTACCCGCTCAAGCTCTATGTGACGCAGCGGCAGGGCGCCTTCAACCGTCCGGTTCGTCACGGATACGCTGAATGAATTAAAGTAGCGTGTGACTAAAGGCTTGCTCTCGGCGCCGTCGATTGAATTCGCCGAAATATCAAGCGCCACACGGTACACGTTCACCGAACGCGCCGGGCTCTCGTCGCCTTCGCCGTTCACGGCCTTCAACGCGTACTCAACGAACGACGCGCCCGAGTAATTTACGTCCATGAATTCAGTCGATGTCAGCAGGTCTTTGTTCAGCTTAACGTCGTTCCTGTAAACGTTATAACCGACGACCGTGGGGTCATCCGACACCCATGACAAAGCAGGCGGCTGCCCGGCGTTCATCAGAACGTTCAGATTCTTCACAGCGCCGACCAGCAGCTCTATCGACGCTGCGGCACTGAGGTTCTCGTTGCCGACGGCGTCAACGGCCGCAACGGTATAGTCCATACTCCCGCGCGGCGGCGAATCGATTACAGGCGCCACCGCACCGGTTTTCCGAATCAACTCATCATTGCGATAAACAAAATACTGCGTGGGTGTTTCACCATCATCGGGCTGCTCCCACGAAATCCGCACTCCACGGCTTACAAGCTGCACCTCTACGTTTACAGGCGCAGGCGGCGGTGTCCCATCGGAAACCACTACCACATGATCCGACAACGCACTCTCGGCGCCGCGCCGGGCTGCCGCAACTGCGTACCTGTACGCGCCGTCGTCCGGCGGCGTATCGACTACCCGGTTCGTTCGAATCTCCGATAAGACTACGACAGCCGGCGCACCGTTGCTTCCGGATTCACGGTACAGGACATATTCCTCCGCATCGGCGACCGCCGGCCAATCGAGCTCCACATCCCCGCCGGGCAAGGCCGTCGCGTTCAATCCCGCCGGCTTGGCAGGCGGACTCGGCAATGCGGTGTTGTATATCTCGATCGAACCACCGCTGATAATATTGGTGCCTACATTGCCGACTGCGTCTTCGGCCTCGAACGCAAACAAACCCGCTCCGGAGCCCATGCTCGGCGTAAGCGTCAAGATCCCGCTCCAATTCGTTCCTCCTCCGGACAAAACAACATCAACGGCGTCGCCGACCGGCGGCGTAAACGACATCAACGGCGTGGTTTCGGACTTCGCAGGCTCGCTCAACAGCAGGTTTACGGTTACATCAGTGGTATTGGTAACCTGAACCAATCCACTCGGCTGCGCATCGATGAGCCCCGTCGGAGGGGTTACATCAACAACCAACTGTTGCCCTGCCGGCACCCCGTTGAAAACGTTACCGGCCTGATCACGCGCAACAGCATTCAACCGCGCTTGACCGGATGGAATATCTTCGGTCACTTGCAAAACACCCGAGAAAGTGTTCAACGCGGAATTAGTGAGCCCGACCATGATCGGCGACCTGGTGCCATACGGCGTTACGGTGAAACTCGGATTATCGGCAAGGGCTTCACTCGAGGTCAGCGTCACACGCAACGGCCCCTTGCCGGCCGGCATCGTCTTATTAAAGCCTACCGTCAACGTCGGCGCGCTTGAATCATGATCATAGCTCACAAGGTTGGATAACTGACTACGATTACCCGCCGCGTCTATGCCGACCACGCCGAAGTAATATGTTCCATCAGCTATGCCGCGCAGCGAATAAAACGCGTCATCGAGTACAATAGTATTCCCCGATGCCTCATCTGTTGTGGCAAACGGCGCCGAATGCCAAAACACCTGGAACCTGCTCGGACGCTCACCCTCGGGCGCATAATGCCAGCTCAAGTCCAGTCCCTTACCGGGCCTGTATCCGGGAGCATCCATAATCGGCGCAGCAGGGGCGCATGTATCAAGAACAACGGTGCGAACCGGCGAACCGGCACTACCGATTTCGTCAAATGCAATCGCGGTAATACGGTTTTCGCCCTCGATCAGAGGCACATCCGTCACCCGAAATACACCGTTCGTATCTACAGTGATATTACTCACCAAAAGACCGTTACGTTTCAGCCTGATATCGACCTGCGGTTCGGCGTTACCCACAACGTCTATGCTATCGGTTACGACGATTAAATTCGCGGCGGGCTCCGTTATAACAGGTGCCGGCGGCGGAAGCGGATTGATAATAACGTTCTTTTCCGAAACCGCAATGTTCCCCGCCGCACCACGGACGCTGAGCCGTACCCGGTGAGTCCCGTCGCTCAGTGGCCTTATATCCCATCTTGATGAGAATTCACCACCTGCGATACGTGTCTGCAATTGTCCATCCACATAGAACTCAATGTGTTCAACGCCCAACATCGCCGTCGCAGTCGCGGTTACTATGATAGGCCGTGAAATCACTTGTCCTTCATCCAAACTAAACGATTCTATCTCCGGCCCGCCGGTTATATATTCCAGCGTTAGCGAGACAGGCACATTCGTATACCCGGTGATACTCCGGAACTGCGCGAAGACGGTCTTTTCACCGCCGCCCTCGGAAACCTCGAATGTCTTGACCGCCGTAAACGGCTCGAAGAAGACGCCGGGAAACCTCGAATCCTCGCTGAGCCGTACGCCCTCGGCCGTCCTGCACGCCAACAATAAATCGATTTCTCTGGTTCCAAAACGCGTTTCGCCGCTCGCCGTTCCCACAGCCGGCGTCAATAACGGTTCGTAATCAAGATAAGCCCCGACGTTAACGTCTCCGAACACACCATCCTGGATTTCGCCTGTGTCCGCGCTGCCCCACCAGTTGTGCGCCGCCTCCATGGTCACCCCACCTGCGGCTACGGCGTTTGTGGAATTATTCTTGATTACGGAATTGCTGATGCTCAATTGCGCGGTATCGGATTGATAAACCCCAAATGCATTGTAAGAAATCAACGCATCGCCGGTAACGAGCCCGGCGCCGTTCGTCAGGCTCAATCCAAACGGTATATTGTTGACCGCCGTGAACGCATCGATCTCCGGCGAAACACCGTCGATAACCAACCCCCCGCCGTAACGTACATGCACGTGCCTTAACACGGAGCCGCCCGCGCCCTGCGTCAACCGAATCCCAGCCCAATCACCTTCGGACGGCCGGCCGCCGTCGATATCCGCTCCGGACGTGAAAATGATCGGACGCAACGCCGTGCCCTCGGCCGTTAATTGCCCGTTTGTCACCGTCAAGCCGGCCCCTTGCTCGAACCTGAGCGTCGTCCCGGCGAGTATAGTCAAATTGGCGTTGCTCACTACAAGATCGCCGTATATATCGATTACCGGCTCGCCCTCACCGCCTATCGTCATATCGGAAGTGACGGCATCCGACAGCGGGTCCGCCCAGCGCTCGGCCGATACCGTCGGATTGAATTCGCCCTTACGATTCACTCCCACTACAGCGAAGAAATATTCCGATGTCCGATCAAGGTCATCCACGCGCATACTGAATTCACTAGGGCCGACATACGCTATCGGCGTCATATCGGCTACGCTCGTAAAATTAGTCGGCGCCATAAAAACCCGGAATCCATCGAAACCGAATAACTGCGCCGTCTGATAATCAGTCCATTCAAGGTTCGCCGAGCTCGCGGTCAATGGCGTAATCTCAATATCCACCAGCGGCGGAACGGTGCTTACCAATTCAAACGCAAGCGGCGTGATCTCCGGCGCGCTGTTACCGGCATTATCGGCCGACACAACACCTGCATAGTATTCCCTATCAAGCTCCAATCCCGTAAACCGGAACGTGCGCACCTGCTTATCCAAACGCGTCACCGGTGGCAAGCCGATCGCATTTGTAAACGATTCGGTCTCCAGGTAAACACGGAAGCCGTTCAAATCCGCAGGCGCATCATAATCCTGCCAACCTATCGTCGCCGATGAACTATTGGAAGATACCAACCCCAACACAGGCGGCTCAGGCGGTATAACGTCTACAACAACCCTCAGCACATTCGTCGACTCGAGCACGCCGCCGTCCTTATCCTCCGCCGCCGAGACCCAAACGTCGTATTCACCGCCGGCACCTTCGCCGAACGCGATCGCCGGCGTTTTGTAGGTGTCGTTCGTAACACTCGATGCCGACCATACACCGCCGGTGGGCGCTCTCGACAACCCACTCGAAACAATGTTGCTCAACACTACCGTCGGCTCCGGCGCCTGTGACATGGTACGATCGAATTTAACCGTTACCTGATAATTAGTAGTTGCCGGCACGGGATTAACCACACTACCGGTCGCCACAAGCACCACCGGCAGGAGACTGCTAGAGTCGTACTCGGCCAACATGGTTATGTTCGTCGGATCAGCGGTGCTGAATACTTTCCTAATTACGGGATTAGTACCCAGCTTATTGCCGTTCATCCTGAAACTCCGGAAACTATATAATGTCGGTGCATTCGTCACCGCAACCGGCGCCGTGAACTCGCCGGTCTGCCCGTTCGTATATGTGCCCGCGCCCGTCACATCCGCTATACCGTCCGGGGACGTCTTCGTTTCAACTACGTGATAAGTATTGACCTCCTCATAATTCGCCACAACAAAGCGGTTGCTCAAGACAATCGTGGTCAATGTACTATCCGTCCCGACTACAACACCGTTTTCAGTCCAGTCATTGAACCGGTATCCCTTAGATGGATTCGCCGTTAGGACATTAGTCGAACCATGAAAATATGTTCCCGCGCCGCCAACGGTTCCACCGGCCGGCGGATTGTTGGACGCCCCGATCTGATAGCGCGGCAGCGTGAAATTAGCGATCAGATGCCTGTCGCGGTCGACGAGAAATGTATAGTTCGTCGCCGCGCTCTGGAACCTGCCGTTCTCAGTCCAATTCTGGAATCGGTAAGGCAATTCATCGGTATTCGGTATAGCCGTCAATGTAACCGATGTGCCGTCGGCATAAGTCCCGGCGCCTTCGACCGTTCCGCCTTCGGGCGGCTGAACATCCTCAGTAATGTCGAAGAACTCCGTTATCCGGAACCTCTCCTCAACCGTATTGTTCTCGGCATGCGCGTGACTCACCGCGTCGTACTCGAAGAGGTCATCTTCGGCATCCGCTATTACCAATACCTGGTACTCACCCGACTCGATCGCATTAACCTTGACCGACCGCTCAAGCACGGCGTCAACCGCCAGGCTTTCGTCGACAATCAATTCGGCGTTGGTAATCACGTTCCCCGTCGTCAAATTCTTAACGAGCAACCTCTCCTTGAACGCGCCACCGGTATCGGCCGCACCGCGATTCGCCGTATTCCATGTAACCGTGTATTTATTGTTTTGAGGACCGGCTACAGTAAGGTCTTCGATCCTGACATCGGGGTAATCGGCCAAATTAACGTTGAACGTATCCTCGGCAACCGTTACATTGTCGGCTTCCAATAGAAATTCGTTAATGGAATTACCGGAATCGGTCTGGACTATTACGTAATACGGCCCTTGAATTCCGTCTGCTAATACATTCGTGCCGCTCACATTATAACTCTGTTCCGGCTCCAGCGCGCCTTGATGTTGGAATACGCCCAACAAAATATCGTCGGCGTCACCCAGAACCTTGTTTATCGACATCACGGCACGGTCAAACCACGCCTCTCCCGGCGTCGCAATCGAGCCTACATTCTTAACTGCGAATGAATAGGAAACAGGTTGCCCGCTCGTTATTCCACTGCCGCTCGGCGGCGTGATCTCTGTTACCTGCAGGTTCGGGAAATTAATCGCGCCGGTAGGCATTACCTGGGCATCCAGGATGTAAGGTGTGTCGATGCCGTGTACACCCTCAACCCCGCGAACCACCGCATAATACCGGCCCGTCTGTGTGATCCGCACTTCCGCCACGCCATCCGACGGGCGTCCGCCCGGCGCCTCGGGGACATACCCGTTCTGCGCATCATACACGCTCACTACCGGTTTCAAAATTCCGTATGAAGGCAATCGTGTGCTCAGGAATATTGTGCTGCCGTTTGTTACCGCGCCCAGGTCATAGTAATCAAGATCACCCACCGTTCCGATGTATCCGGCGATATTGGCGCTCGCGCTTTCTCCGGTCACTCGGAATTCCAATGCATCGGCTGTGGCGACCTCGTTGTTAGCCTCACTTTCCAATTCCAGCGGCGGCGAAGCAAGAAATACGCGGAATGCATACTCGCCGAAATAATTATCGTACTCGCTTACCCTAACTCGATAAACGCCGTTGGTCGGTATGGTTACAACGGACGAATATCCGCTCCCGTATACATCATCAACACCAAATTGCTGCCACGTAGTGCCGTCGTTGTACTCCAGTTGATAACGCAACCGACTGTAACGCGGACTGTCCTTAGTCTCCAAACCGATTAGAAGTCTCTCACCGCCCACGGCCGCGAAGCTCCAGTAATCGACATCGTTTTCATTATATAATTTACCCCGCCCCGATGCCGCTTTGAATCCCAACGGATTCTCGATAACCACCAGCTCGGTCGCGTTCGTCCTCTGGTTGTTATCTCTATTTTCAATGACAAAGTGTGTTATACCCTCGATTGTAAAATATCTCACAACGTCCATAGGCAGCCGGTTACCCAGCAGATCGGTTACGGCGCTGAAAATAGTGAACCGATAATACCCCGGCTGCAGCGGCCCATCGGTTACCCTTATACCAAACGTTAAACCGCTCTCATAAGCGCCTAAACCAAGCGTATAAACCTCGTCATCGGCGGTGTTGAACGCTTCGTCCTCACCCGCCGAGCGCAGGTCATAGTTGGCGGCGTTCGTCACGGCCGCGGCATTCATATCCTCGGAAAAACCGACGGTAAAACCGTCTATGACATCCTGTGAGATACTACCGTCGGCAGGAAGTGTTATAGATGTAATCTCCGGCGGCACTGTATCCGCCACTTCGAGTTCCAATATATATTGCGACATCAAACCGGCGGTGTCTTCTGCGGCCTGTACCCTCGCGTAATACGCCCCATCACTCCCTGAAGGAATCGTATGCTCGAGATTCGTCATACCCGCCGCCGCACTCGACACAACGCCGTCGGCATCGTAAATACTAAGTATCGCCGTCAACTCACTGCTGCCCGGCTTGTCCAAATTCAGACTAAGCGTCGTTCCCGCCGTAATATTGCCGAAAGCAAAGTAATCCCCGTTCCCGTCACTGTTGCTTATATACCCGAGAACAGTCCCTTTCTGGCGTCCCGCAGTTTCTTGGCGACTTACGGTATCCGCATTGCCCGTATTGTCATTGCCCTCACTCTCCATCTGCATCGGTGGCGTGGCCGTCGTTACACGTATCCGGTACTCATCGAAGTAATCGTAGTTGTACCTCACCACCACCCTATACGTCCCGTCCATCGGCAGCTCAACAGGCGCACTCTCTCCTATGCCGTTGCGATAGTTGCTGTAAAACGTCACCAACTGCCCCCCGTCCGGTCGCAATACCCGATAATACAACCCCTTGTAATACGTTTCACCTCGCGACTCCACCGCCACGCTCAACATGTCACCGGCATGTGCGCTGAAACTCCAGTAATCATAGTCCTCACGATCGGTTATGTTTCCATACCCCGTGCCCGTCCTTATACCTCTGCCCTCGGGGTCCTCTGCCAACGCCTCCACATCATTGCCCAGCATTATCACCACATCATCCGCGTAATGATTGGCTGCCGCCATGTCCTTGAGCCCGTCGCTATCCCAGTCGCCTACCACCACAGATATGCTCCCGTTGCCGCTCGGATACGTCACCGCCCCTTCTAATCCTCCTTCTCCGTCCCCACGCATTATGCTTATGTCATCCGAATCGAAGTTGGCCGTTACCACATCCAACACGCCATCCCCGTCCATATCCGCTATCACCACTTGATGC
>JAIPKD010000054.1 GCA_021733835.1 Verrucomicrobiota bacterium | reverse complement strand
GAATGAAGACCCTGCGTCAGGTAGCTCTGGACAAGGCGCGTCAGGGCCTCACCACGCTCGAACAGGTTCTGGTGGTCACGGCGGGGGCATAATCAAACCTCACAAAGGCCGATCCTTCAAACGTCACCGGCGTGTCAATAGCCGGTATCACATTTCTTGATAATTACAATCCCCTGAGCGCCTCGACAACAGGCATTCGCGCCGCCCTCAACGCCGGCGGCAACCCACCGGCGAATCCGATTATAACCGCGAATATTATCCCGTTGATCAACACACCCGCCGTCACATCGAATGCAAACGCCACTTGGCTGAAGCTCTGCCAATTCAATGTCGCCGTTTTATATCCGTCGAACAACCAATACGCAAACCCACTGCCGAAGCCACCACCGACCAACGCCAGCAGAAGCGATTCGATCAACACCGAAACCACAACCGGCGACGCATGAAATCCGAGAGCGCGCAAAGTCGCAATCTCGCGTGTCCTGGAAGAAACCGCCGTGTACATGGTATTCATCGATCCGAATACCGCGCCAAGCGCCATAAGCCCAGCCACGAGCGTACCAAGGGTCGTTATAATCTTGTAGATCATCGCCGATTGTTCGGCGTAATACTCACCCTGACTCACCACCTTCACATTCAACCTCGGATCCGACGCCAGCGACTTGCTGAAATCGTCCAGCAATCCGGGACTAATAATTTTTACGTATACAGACTGATACGATGTGCCGCGCTGGTACGCGGATTGCAATACGGTCGCGCTTGTCCAAATCTCGGATTCGGCGACACTGGAGTCCGCTTTGAAAATCCCGACTATATCCCAATAGTTATCGCCGATCTCAAGCCGCGCACCCAAGTCCAATCCGGAAAACTCGGCTGCGGCGCTCCGGCCTACGATCACCTCGTTGCGTCCTGGCACAAAATTGCGCCCCCTTATTATCTCGAGCTCGTCATGAACCTGGAACGCGATCGGCTTGATCCCGCGCAACGGCACGTTTGCATCCGTGCCCGTAGTGCGCTTCGGCAAATTAATTACTACGAATAATTCCGGCGATGCCAACGCTATGCCGTTCGAACGCGCTATGTGCATGTTTTCGGACACCACACGCACCTCGTTCCAGTAGAGGATACTCAGCATCTCGGTATCTGCTCCGCCCCTGAGAACGATCGCCGTGTCGGCATCCGCCGTACTTGTCATTGTCTTAACAAATCCCTTTGCAATGGAAAATACACCTACCAACACCGCCACAACGCCGGCCGTACCGAATACCGCAGAAAACACCGCGCCCATTCGCTGCGGTATCGTCGATAAACTGAATCCGGTGATCGCAAACACCTGCATAAACCAGTTTGATGGTCTTTTCATAGCTCTACGTCCTTCGCAATGCGTCGCTGATCCTAAGCCTCATCGCCCGCCACGCCGGTAGGATACCCGTGGCGAATCCCAGCGCGAGTATGTATACAACACCCATAACCAAGTCACGTCGCGGCAGGTAAAAGTACGCCAGGATTCCACCGGTCGGGTCTCCCCGCGATATCAATAGCCACGCAAGAATAAGCCCAAGCCCGCCCCCGGCTATGGATAAAGACATCGATTCGGCCAGCGTCAGCGTAAGTACTTGCACGTTATTAAAACCCATCGCCTTGAGCACCCCGATTTCCTCCGTGCGCTCCCGCACCGACTGCGCCATCGTATTCCCCGCTACAAGCAGTATCGTAAAAAACACCGCGCTCAAAACCGCAGTCAGTATAGCGCCTATGTCACCCACCTGCCTCGCAAACGCCTGGACAAATGCGCCCTCGGTCTCGGACTTCGTCTCCGCGGGGGAATTTGCAAACTCCTCATCAATAGCCGTTGCCACCGCGGCGGCGCGATCCGGATCGGAAACCTGAACGATATACCAGCCGACCCTGCCCTTGGCATACGCGCGGGCTTCATCTAGATACTCGTAGTGGAAGAGGAACTGTGTCGTATCGGTTCCCTTTTCCGCGCCCTCGTAAATCCCCGATAACTCGAATTCCCACATGGGCAGTTGATCCTCTTGTTTTGCTCGCTGCTTTGCCTCAGTTTTGCTTTCAGAGAGCTGGACGTTGAACGCTTGGACGTCCACAGTGTGTTTAAACTCCTCGGATCCGGCACTGGACGAAATATTATCCTAGGTCTCGCGTTCACGACATTGATCGTGTATGCGGCAACCAAGTTTTCCTATTATAAGAAAGCGTGCATCATGTTTTCCACATCAAAGCCCGGAATTCTACTAATATCGGCCGGATTGCTCCTGATAGTCGGATGTGTTTTTGAAGAGAACGAGTCGATTATTCAAAATGTATTTTTTGAAGAAATCTTCGAACTCGGGGGCTACTCTCTAATCTTCCTATCGGCGATCGGCGCGAATTCATTTGTACCCCCTCAGGAGCGCAAACAAGAAGGTTTAAACGCTGAATCAAGTCAATAGCCGCAAACACCGGAGCTAATCTCCGCCTCGGACAACAACCGCGCAACATCACTTCAACACCCCCTTCTTTTGCCTTGTATGAACCTGATTGTTTTCGCATTCTTCGTTTGGTATGGGCGAACGGTTGGTTACAGATGTCCTCAACAAACCCGACGTAGCGTTGGAAACAACTCTACGACCCTCGTTGTTTTCCGAATTCACCGGACAAACCAAGGTGAAGGAGCGCCTCGAAATCGCGGTCACCGCCGCCAAACAACGCGGAGAACCGTTGGATCATATCCTGCTCAGCGGACCACCGGGACTCGGTAAAACTACGCTGGCGCATATAATCACAAAAGCCATGGGTGTTAACCTCAAAGCTACCAGCGGGCCGACAGTAGAAAAAGCCGGCGACCTCGCCGGTCTCCTCACCAATCTCGAAGAAGGCGACACCCTCTTCATAGACGAAATCCACCGGCTGCAGAGGAATATCGAAGAATATCTCTATCCGGCAATGGAAGATTTCAAACTCGATATCGTAATCGACCAAGGACCGAACGCAAGAAGCGTCCGCCTCAATCTGCCGCGGTTCACTCTCATAGGCGCTACTACCCGGAGCGGTCTGCTCACCGCACCGCTGCTGACGCGTTTTCCCATACGCGAACGAGTGGATTACTATTGCGCCGAAGACCTGAGACATATAGTAATACGTTCAGCGCGGCTATTGAATGTCGAAATCGACGATGACGGCGCGAGAGAAATTTCCAGAAGAAGCCGCGGCACACCCAGGATCGTCAACAACCTGCTGCGAAGGGTACGTGACTACGCGCAAGTAAGGGCCGATGGGCGAATCACCGGAAATGTGGCCGCACAAGCCTTGGCCATGCTCGAAATCGATGCGAACGGCCTCGATGAAATGGATAAACGCATCCTCGAAACCATCACCGTCAAATTCAGCGGCGGCCCCGTGGGACTCGGATCGCTCGCGGTCGCCGTCGGCGAGGAACCCGACACAATCGAAGAAGTCTACGAGCCTTACCTGATTATGGAAGGGTACATAAACCGCACCCCACAGGGGCGTACCGCAACCGAGCTCTGCCACAAAAAGCTCGGTATCACAAAAAACGGCGATCAACAACAATCATTCCTCTGATATATAAGTTGTAATAATGCCTAAACGCACGGATATACATTCCATCCTAATAATCGGCGCCGGCCCCATCATAATCGGTCAGGCCTGCGAATTCGACTACTCCGGCACCCAGGCCTGTAAGGCACTCAAGGAAGAGGGCTACCGCGTTGTTCTGGTCAACTCAAACCCGGCCACCATAATGACCGATCCCGAATTCGCCGATCAAACCTATATCGAACCCGTTATCCCCGAATGCGTCGAAAAAATTATCCAGGCCGAAATTACCGAACTCGAGAATCAGGGCGTCAAAGGCAGCCTCGCGCTACTGCCCACACTGGGAGGACAAACGGCGCTGAATGTGGCAATGGAACTAGACCGCCAAGGCGTCCTGGATAAGCACGGCGTGGAAATGATCGGCGCCAATGCCGCCGCTATCGAACGTGGTGAAGACCGCCGCGTCTTTAAAGACTTGATGATATCCATCGGACTGGACGTGCCCATAAGCGGTATTGCCGGGAACATGAACGAAGCGCGCGAGGTAATGAATACTATCGGACGGTTCCCGCTCATCATCCGCCCCGCCTATACCCTCGGCGGTACCGGCGGTGGTACGGTCTATAATAAAGAAGAATTCGAGGAGCTCGCAAAACGCGGACTCAGCCTATCACCGGTCTCGGAAATCCTCATCGAAGAATCGCTCCTGGGTTGGAAGGAATTCGAAATGGAGGTCATGCGCGATAAAGCGGATAACTGCGTCGTCATCTGCTCGATCGAAAATATCGACCCCATGGGCGTACATACCGGCGATTCCATAACCGTCGCACCCGCGCAGACGTTAACGGATAAAGAATATCAAATCATGCGCGACGCCAGCTTCGCCGTCATCCGCGCCGTAGGAGTCGAAACAGGCGGTTCGAATATCCAGTTCGCCGTCAACCCGGACAACGGACGAATGGTCGTCATCGAAATGAACCCGCGCGTCTCCAGAAGCTCCGCCCTCGCCAGTAAAGCCACCGGCTTCCCAATCGCTAAACTAGCCGCCAAACTCGCCGTAGGCCTCACACTCGACGAAATCAAAAACGATATCACACGCGAAACACCCGCCAGTTTCGAGCCGACCATCGACTACGTAGTCGTCAAAGCGCCCCGATTCGCATTCGAAAAATTCCCCCAAACAAATCCCATATTAACCACGCAGATGAAATCAGTCGGCGAGGCAATGGCAATCGGACGCACCTTCAAAGAAGCACTCCAAAAAGCTCTGCGTTCGCTCGAGATCGGTAGATACGGCCTGGGCGGCGACGGTAAACCTTGGCGGTTCGATACCGATTTCTACGGCGACCTCGATATCCTGCCGGAAGACGTTATCCTGCGTATGCTCTCGATGCCCAACGCGGAAAGAATCTTCTACATCCGCCACGCCTTCAGAGCAGGCTTAACCGTCGAAAAAATATACGATATCACTAAGATCGATCCATGGTTCCTACACCAAATCAAGGAGTTAGTGGATTTTATGGATGTAATTTCCAACAGCGCTTAATCTCCGAGCATGATAAATAATTCTTCGCCTTCGCGGCTTTTGTGCTCTCCGTGGTAATCATTTTTCTTCTTCCACCACAAAAAACTCGAAGTACATTTCATCCCCACGGAAGTCTGGAAGGCGCAGACGTTTGGCATTCGAAAAAGCCATGGCATTCGAAGCCGCTGTCCCGTTCACGTTCACGTACGCGTATACGTACACGTTTTCGTATAGTATCATCAACTGTGAATAATCAGAATCGCGAACGCGAACGAGAACGTGTACGTGTACGGGGGCTTCTGATCTCAGACCACTCAACAGCTCAAAACCGAGACTTATTTTGTTTGCTGGTCTTTTTGCTATATAGGTTGCATCCCTACGGGGTTCAGGATACTGCAATGGGCTGTGAGTTTCGAAATTGGCGGAGCGCGGCTGTGTCCGAAGGATCAGCCGCAGCAGCTGCGAATGCCACGGCTTTATTCGATTGCCGGGGGCAATAACTTTTCGAGAGTGCCGTCGGAGCGCGGCTAATGGGATCGATCGTTCGCTATGGTTCGACTGCCGACACCGATGTCAGCATGCCGGTACTGGTCTAAAGCGCTTTGCAGCAGGTCGCAAATATGCCGGGCTTCCGGCGAAGGATTTACAAGAGGCTTCTGCTCCAGGGGATCATTCATCACGTCGTAAAACTTGCCGGTTCGATACAACTTGTACCGTTGATTTCTGGCCCATTCTCTTCCGTTGGGGCCACCGTTTCTACTATACCAGCAGTAAATCCATTCTCGAGGATTACCTTCCTTGCCCTGCAGTTGCGGCAAAAAGCTCCTACCGTCGATACTCAACGCCCGCGGGACTGTTGCTCCAGCGGCCTCGCATAAAGTCGGCAGAACATCACTGAAATCCACGAGGTCGCTCAGAACTCTCCCCTTGGGAGTCGTTCCGCGCCAGTTCGCGATAAGTGGGACACGGGTTCCTGCATCAGTCATGCTTCCCTTTCCTCCGGCAACCTTCCGACCCTCGAGCTCAGATACGACCGGCTTGTCCGTCCCGTTGTCCCCCGTGAAGAGAATCAGCGTATTGTCACGCAGTCCAAGGGCATCGAGCTTAGCTGTTATCTTGCCGATCATCTTGTCCATGTACGCCACCATATCCCCGAAGTACTTCGCATTGCCCTTATAGGACTTAGAACCCTCCCATCCTGGATTCCAGTCCTGGGAGTCGGGTGTCGGCACAAACGGGCAATGTGTAAGGATCATAGGGTAGTAGGCCAGAAAGGGCCTGTCTTTGTTCCGCTCTATGAAATCGCAGATGAAATCACTTACAACGTCAGGCCCATACTCGCCATTCGTGTAATCAACAGTCCTTCCATTGACTTCCAGTCTGGGATTCGAATACCGCGTATCATGGCCCGCCGCGTCCGTTCTTCCGCGTGTGTGTTGCCATAGGCAAGACTCGTCAAAGCCGAAGTGCTGTGGAGAATCAGGCTGCTTCCCCAACTGCCACTTTCCGGCTATGCACGTGGCATAGCCGCGCTTCTTGAGCAGATGCGCAAATGTCGTTTCTCCCCGGTCCAGCACGCCGAACTTCGTGTAGTTGCGCACGTTGTAGATGCCCGTCATGATTTGAACTCTTGACGGTGTACAGAGCGGTAGGGAGTAGCAGTGCTCAAACCTGACACCCGTGCCGGCAAGTCGGTCAAGCACGGGCGTCTTGTATGACGTGCCGCCGTTTGCTCCGATGCACTCATAGCCCAGATCATCAGCCATAATGAGGATGATATTCGGCTTGGAGGTTGGTTTGCCACCCTCGGCCAGAAGGGATTGGAGCAAGGCTACTGAAGCCACAAGTGCAACGGTCGCCTTTATGAAGTCTCGCCTGTCAATTGTCGTCATATCTGTTCCTTTCTAAGCAAACGCAAAAGCTCAACCGCACCGCGAAGCGGTGTCGGTTGAAGCGTTTTTATTGGATACTGTCTTCACGCTAAAGGTGATCTTGCCGGCATCAAAATCAAGCACGGCGTTTAGTGCCTTCATGATCTTCACCCCTAGAATACCGTCGACTGCGTGGCCCGGTGATCGACCTTCACCCAATACACATGGGGCGCCAAATACCTCCAGGCTCAACCCATCCGGAAAGGTGAGGGCAAATGCACCACAGCGACCGCCAGCCGTGTAATGCGGGTGATCTTCTTCGGTCGTGATCTTGAGCCCGAATCGCGCAAGGCGATCCTCATAAACTCTTGAACTGCTTCCGCCATCTTCAGTCGTTCAGACCACTTCCCAACCCTCCATACCGCCGCTGATCTGCTCAAATACCGGGTGGAGTTGGATTTTTTCAACCGCCTTTAGACGGATGTGCTGAATCGGGTCTCTTTTATCCAGCTTGCCCAGAAGATGCCGGAATTCATATTCCGCCTGCCCCGCTGTCACAGGAATCTTCTCCCCGAATCCACCCCCGCCGATCTTGTCCCTCTTGAACCTGTATCCCCGTCGGTCTGCCTCGTCTGCAACGCATCTCAGATATTCGGCAATGGCACCGAGCGGATTTCGCGTCTTCCGGAAGCGAATCAGCTGCGGGTGATTCGTATAGCCCTTGGTACCGCCACATAGAACCTTCTGCGCCAGAAGGCCTTCCCGCCAGAGCGCGATCAGCCCTTTGGAATCCATGTACTGCGGATGTATTGACCAGAGTCTCATGTATGACTTCACATATCGCCGATAATGTTCCTTGCCCCCGCCCGGTCGAGAAGCTAGCTGCTCACCAGCCAGTCCGGCGATGCGGCATAATTGCCATAGGCGCGGTACGTAAAGGACTTGCCATGGTCAAAGACGACCACAACAAACGCCTATCGTCAATTCACAAGTAGAACAACGTGACGTGACTACGCCGACATCTTTAGTAAATTCCACGCCCTTTGTAATAATCCGTTCCCGAGCGATTCCAGATTTCTGGCATTCTGTTGCCACATTAACGGCCTGAGATTGATTCCCATCCGGCATAGCCTGGCTCAATACTTCCATCGATTGATTTTTCAACGTCGCTCCTTTACCAGCATCATGTTAAACTTTTTTTCAGAAAACACGATTACACCAATTAATAAAAACTACTGTTCATTCAATTTTCTCTTTAAGCGGTCATTTTCATCCCGCAATTCCTTCATACGGAATTCCCGTTCTATGGTGGCATCATGAAAGCGTTCGAGTTCTCTGAGTCTTTCCTGAAGTTCTTTAGTTTTTCTCTCTACTTCTTGTTCCAGGTTGTCTTTCAACTTTCGCAGTTCATATTCCGCCTTTTTGCGCTCGGTTATATCCACAACAGTTGTAATGAAATATTGAGGATCACCGTTTTCATCACGATACAGAACAGTGCTGAGATCCGTCCAGATCATCGAACCGTATTTGCAGATAAAGCGTTTCTCAAACCGTGTCGAATCCTTTTTCCCATCCAACAACGGAGCAATCAGCTTGGAACATATTTCTATATCTTCTTCAACAGTTAATTCCTGCCAGGTATTATTTTTTAATTCTTCTTCTGTATATCCCAGCAGGTCGCAGAAGGCCTTGTTAAAAAACATCCGACCGTCCGGCTGGGTAATGGATTTTCCCACGTTCGCTGATTCAAAAACAGAGCGGAATCTCTGTTCGCGTTCCTTCAAGGCTTCCCGCATCTGATATTCTTGTGTGACATCCCGGAAGACCAGAACCACACCGGTCAGTTCACCCTTTTCATTTTTAATGGGCGCGCCGCTGTCGGCTATTTGAAATGATTTACCGTCTTTGGATACAAGCTGGGTGTGATTAGCCAATCCAACGATTTTTCCCGATTTAATAACCTGATCCACTGGATTTTCCGCAAGTTCACCTGTTTTTGCATCTTGGATATGAAAAACCGTTCTCAAATCCTGTCCCATGGCATTTTCCGATTTCCATCCGGTTAAATTTTCAGCCATCGGATTCATGTGTGTGATTCGACCTTTTATGTCCGTAGCAATCACCGCATCCCCGATTGAATTGAGCGTGATTCGGTACTTTTCCTCACTGTCGCGTAACGCCTCCTCGGCCTGTTTGCGTTGTGTAACATCATCGTAAACCGCAACAATTTCCCCAGACGGCAGTTTGTAGACATAATTGTCCCGCCAGCCGACGATCCTCTCATCTTTATAAAAAGAAACAGGATAATGTTCCGGCTTGCCAGTTCGCCAGACTCGCTGAAAAACTTTAAATAGACCAAATTCAAAAACACCCGGAAATACATCAGTAACGCTCTTTCCGATTATATCATCCCTGTTCACCTGTTCTATTCTTTCCACAGCATGATTGATTTGTTTAAAAATAAATTGCTCACCGTTTTGCCTGGCTTCATAGATCGCCACGCCGCTGCTTATGTTTTCGAATAATTGACGGAAACGCTTTTCGCTCTTCGCCAACACCTGATCTGTATGTTTTTTCTCCCGGGCGAACCAGAGGTTCCCGGCGACCTCTTCAAGCAAATCGATTTCTTCCCGGGACACCTGATGTTCCAATCTCAGGGCCACAGACAAGAACCCGACCAAGCGTTTTTTTTGCATCACCGGAATAAAAATACTGTTGTGTTCAGAATCTTTTTCCAGATAGTCACAATCAGCGCAATAGGTTTCCGGATTCTTTATACTAATAGTTTTTTTATCCCGAAGACAATCTTTGATGCATTGAGGGGCGTTGCCTTTGCCCTCAGGCGATAGTTGCCATTCCTGTAAGGTATAGTCACCTGTATTGGCGCACGGTTTAATTTTACCATCAGTCTCGTCCAGCAATGATATCTCTATATTCCGATAGTCCCGGGTTCGTTTCAGTATATCACAAGCGCCCTGCATAATGTTTTGCAAATCAGATTCCTGCACAATCAGCTGATTCACATCACGCACTGATTTTAACAGTGAATTCAGATATTCAATCTTTTGTTCATCCTGTTTGCGCGCGGTTACATCACTGATGATGATCATCAGCTCATCATTAGACGCGGCGGTATCATCAGACAAATGCAGGTTTTGCGGCTTGGCTTCAATTTGCGCATAAAACGAGGCTGAATTTTTGCGTTTGATACGCACCACAATCTGTTTCTCAGCGGGCTGCCGGAAAAAAGCCCGAAAATGTGACAAAAATATCGGCGCATCCTCGTTTACAATAAAATCAGAAAACTGCTTGCCGCGGAACTTTTCATCCGGACAGCCCAGCATATCGCCCCAGGTGCTGTTGGTTTGGCGGATCATTCCGGCGGCATCCAGGACCACATAACCAATCGGCGCGTGTTCAAACATTGCGGTAAATCTCTCGCGGGTTCTCTGCAAATCCAGCTGCGTGTTGCGCAGCTCTTCATTCTGCAACTCTAGCTCAGCCTGATGCACCGCCAGCTCGTACGCCAATCCTTGAGTTCAGAGGCCTTAAAGGTCTCAGGGGATTCGTTCAACAGTTTTTGCGCCCGTTGCCGAAGGGCCTCCGTTTTGTTTTTCCCATCCATACTCATGAGTCAAATTCCTGTATTGATCGCTTTTTATAAAATAATGCAAATCAAGTCAAATATGAATTGTTTGAACCTTCGTTCACCCACCCCTCTTCATCATCTCCGATGAAGGGATGCTTTTTTTTGGGCGTGTTACCCACCTATGTACTCCCTCCGGGAGGAGAGCAAATTAGTTACCTATGCCACAATCGTTTCGCAGTTTTTTTCTCTGCGTTCTTCGCGCGCTTTAGATAGGTTTCTAACATTAGAATTAATCGAGGTAGAGGTGCCGGTTGCCCGGCACCTTCTTCAAAGTTTAGAGATTTATAGAGCTAATTGCCATCACCAACGCTTGACTCGGACTAAGAATGGCGTTTATTAACGCATATGAAAGGATTAACCTATTCAATATCCCGGCGTGAATTTCTCCAAACCGCCTTAGCTGGATTGGCATTAGGCAGGACACTCTACGCTTCACAAGCCGGTTCTCCCGGCGGACTCCCCACAAGGCCTCTCGGCGATACCGGTGAGAGAATACCGATTATCGGCCTGGGCGGCTGGGATATCGGCGCGGTACAGGAGGAAAAGGAAGCTGTCTCCATTATGCATGAGGCAATTGACAACGGACTAACCTTCTTTGACAACTCGTGGGACTATCATAACGGCCGCAGCGAGGAAGTTATGGGCAAGGCCCTCGCAGCCGACGGACATCGCAACAAGGTTTTTCTCATGACCAAGGTGTGTGGACGCGACTACCGGTCGGCACGCCAAAACCTGGAAGACAGCCTACGCCGTCTGCGTACGGATCATGTAGACCTCTGGCAATTCCATGGTATCAAGTGGGATGATGATCCTGAGGTCATTTTCGGTGAGAACGGCGCTCTAAAATATGCACTGGAAGCAAGAGATGCCGGTAAAGTCCGGTTCATCGGTTTCACCGGACACAAGCATCCACAATTCCACATGGCAATGCTGGATAAGCCCTTCGATTGGGCGACGGTTCAAATGCCATTGAATATCCTTGACGCCCATTATCGGAGCTTCCAGGAGCGGGTTCTACCGGTTTGCGTTGAAAAACAGATCGGTGTACTGGGAATGAAGGCGCTCGGTTCCCAAGGCGGCCGAATCCCACGGGAATTGGAGATACCCGCACCAACGCTCCGACAATACACGTTATCTCTGCCAATTAGCAGCCTGGTCTGCGGTATCCAATCCCGCGAAAACCTCCGACAAGATATTGAAATGGCGCGAAATTTCAGTCCTATGACGGAATCCGAAGTCAAAGAACTCCTCGCAAAATCCGAAAAAACGGCCGCAACAGGAGAAATCGAGCAATATAAGTTGGGCAATTTCGGTTGCGACTGGTGGCATAATCAGACCAAGCCGGAGTAAGCGTTTCGGATTCTCAGCATTCGGGATCATTCTTAGGCAGTTAGTTTGGAGAATTGATGAAGGGGTATGGACTTCGTCTTACTACATCTCCTGCTCGAACCCCTTGATGGAAGGCACCAACACTGCCTTGCGAAGTAGCCGCCGCAGTTCCTGCTCATCGGCAATGGCATTCACCTTCGTCTTCAGCTCGCCGGGCACAGCATCAAACCGCGCCTCAAGCACTTCCACTATATTTGCCCGCAGCGCTTCCAGTCGGCCTTCTAATATGCCTGACTTCCGGCCTTTCTGCATACCCTTTTGCATGCCTTCCTGTAAGCCTTCTTTCCTGCCCAATCGTTCAATACTCGTTACGTATGGCATAGGAGAGGGTTTGCGGAGCGAGGCCGTGTCCGAAAGACCAGCCGCGCTCCGCCCTAAAATGAGAATTGCTGGTCGGATAACCGCCGGAGTTGACATTATAACGTATTACATTTAAACAACGTAGTCATCTATTATGGAAAGCGTTGAATCGGGCTGGATCAGTCGTGTGACGAACACCGCCGCGGCTGTTCCTCGGAATAAATACGGTGTCAACTTGCGGAAGCTTGTTTTTTGCGTGATTTCTGCAAATAATGGTTCGCATGGTCGGGCTTGAACCCCGCCCCGCATAATCAGGGACTGAGCGCGCGAACACGGCACGACTCGAACACCGATATAAACGATTTGAAGAGTTACCGATGCTTAAAATTTGCTTAAAACGACCTATACAGGATAAAGACAGCCAATGTTGTTTCTAGCACAATCCGATTTGCCATACGTCTGGGAACAGGCGACCCCGGAAGGGAAGATCATAATATTCGTCCTGCTGATCTTCTCTATTTTCGCGTGGACGATTATGGCCACGAAGGCCATGCAAATGCGAAAGGCCAAGCGTCTGAACCGGTATTTCGATATCGAGTTCAAGGATCGAAACGATGTGATGTCGATCTTCGAGCGCCGCGTGCAGATTGAAGGGTGTCCGCACTTCACCATCTATGAGGAGGGATGCATAAGCCTGGCCGCTCGTCTCAAGCAAGACCCTGCCGATCCCGGACGAAAACGCATCTCGTTGACATCGATGGAGCATGTCAAACGCTCGATCGAGCGGGCCGTGGCCCAGGAATCGCTCAAGCTTGAGTCAGGCCTCATTCTCCTAGCAATAGCCGTAAGCGGCTCGCCCTTCCTCGGCCTCCTCGGCACTGTATGGGGCGTTATGAGCACATTCAGTTACGTAGGCCGCAGTGGCAACGCCGACCTGGCAACCATGGCGCCCGGCGTCTCCGCCGCGCTTATGACCACCGTCGCCGGACTATTGGTAGCTATCCCTTCGATGTTCGGATACAACTGGCTTGTGCATAACCTCCGCGTCCTTACGGTCGGCATGGATAATTTCGCCCAGGAATTGGTATCCAAAATGGAAAGCGAATTCCTCGAAGACTGAAATCACCTAGGTCGAATGGTAAACTCAGATCAAATCAAACCATCGGTTCAAAAAGGCATACTGTGCGCGAAGTGCGAGCACTTGAACAGGCGCGGGACGGAGACATGCAGACGCTGCGGCTCGGCGCTCTACATAACTTGCAAACATTGCAAGACGAAGAATCCACGCGTGACAACCAAATGCTCGAATTGCAAACACTCGCTGCACCGATCGAGGAGGAATCGGTTCCTCCGGAAATGGATGCCGAAACGTCAGAGAAAAGTCGCCGGGCAAGTGGCGCTCGGCGTCGCCGTCGGTTTTATTGTATATAAAATAATTATTTTGGTATTAAATCGCATGGGCTAAACTCGTTTTAAAGCCGTTTATTAGTCATTTTTATATATGCGCCGGTTCTCACAACGAAATTCGCTGGTCACACTGAGTGATATAAATATCACGCCGCTGCTCGACCTGGCGTTTGTTCTGTTGATTATCTTCATAATAACCGCGCCGCTTCTGGAAAAGGGTATTGGCCTGAACCTGCCCGAGGGCGGAAAACCCGATACCTCACTCGAGAAAGAGGATATCCGTACCGTCAATGTAACCGCACAGGGCGCATATTTACTGGGCGACACACCGATGCCGCTCAATCGTGTCGTCGCCACATTGATAAACGAGTACCGGCGGAATCCGAACTTGGTCGTATACATCCGCGCCGACGAAGAAAGCAGGTATAAATTCGTCGTTCAACTAATCAACCTTTGCCAACGCTACGGAATCACGCGATATTCTCTTAGGACGGAACCTGAAAGATTGCGATGAACAGGATACAAAAGAAATGCCTGATCTTTTCCGCCTTCGCACATGCGGGGCTGATCGGGGCGCTGGTGTTCACGCCCGCCTTTTCAGGCGAGCCGGAACCCCCTAAGAATATGCCGATCCTGGATATTATCCCCTCTAAGGTCATCGACGAGATGTTTTACAAGGCGCCCAGCCGGCCGACTCCGCAACCCGCGCAACAATCCATGCGCACACAACAACCCCCACCCGAACCTGTACGAGACGTTCAGAAAGAACCGTCGCAGCCGAAACCGGATAATCCCAAAATCAAGGTCAACCTGAACCCGATAGTCCGAAGTTCAAACAACAATTCAACCCCTAAAGAAAAGGAAAAGGAGAATTCAACACAAACCCAATACAACTCCGCCATTGAAAAAATTCGGAGCCAACTCTCCCCCGGTATCACCATCGAAACAACAGGCGCCGGCGGCGAGGCATACGCAAACTACGCGCAAGTCGTCAAAAGCGTCTATAATCGCGCATGGCAGGCGCCGGCAAAGGCCTCGGGCAACTCGATCTCCGTCCTTATCAGCACAACGATAGCAAGAAACGGCTCCGTCGCCTCCTCACAAATATTACGTTCCTCGGGCAATTCGGAGCTGGACAAATCCGTCCAACGGACTTTGGATAGAGTAACTTATGTTGCGCCGTTTCCGGAAGGAGCCAAAGAAATGCAACGAACGTTTAAAATCGAGTTTATCTTGGAGAAAAACTGAGTCGGCCGAATGAAAAAGACAATTTATTACATAACCATAATTTTACTATCTCACGTATCGCTATTCACGGTTAACAGAATCCAAGCCCAGGAAAACGGCGCGATTGAGATTAAAAGGCGCGCAGCCGGCGAGCAGGTGCCCATTACAATCGAAGGGCTCAGCGGAGAAGCCCTTCAAACACTGGAATTCGATCTGGATATAATGGGCTTCGAGATAGTGGAAAAGGAAAAGGCGCAATACCTGATCAAAGGGAAACCGGGCGAGAACTTGCAGGCGGTCGTATCGGACACAGTAACCGGCGCGCCGGTGCTTTCAAAGGCCTACTCCGGCGGAAGCGTGCGCGCCCAGGCGCATGCGCTGTCCGATAACATAGTCGAAGCAATCCTCGGCGAACGCGGAATCGCGCAGACAACCATAGCCTTCAAGGTCGACTTCGGACTGAACAGCGAAATCTATATCTCCGATTACGACGGACACAACGCCATTGCGGTCACCAGCGACCATTCAGTAGTCGCGGCACCCTGCTGGGTGCCGGGCCAACGCGCGCTATACTACACATCCTACAAGAACGGGAATCCGGATATCTACTACCACGCCCTATCCTTGGGCCTCCGAAAACCCGTGGCGCGCTTCCTGGGACTGAACACCAGTGTCGCCGTCTCACCGGACGGAAACCGGCTCGCCATGATCCTCAGCAAAAGCGGAAGCCCCGACCTATTCGTAAGCGACGCCGACGGCAATAATCTCAAGCAACTTACCAAGACCAAGGCCAGCGAATCGTCGCCTGCCTGGTCGCCGGACGGACAGACCGTATGCTTCGTCAGCCGCGTAACCGGCAGGGCCGCGCTTTACACGATATCCAGCGGCGGCGGCGAAATGCAACGCCTACGCGCGGCCGGTATCAGCAACGCAACCGAGCCGGCCTGGTCGCCGGACGGAAAAACAATAGCGTTCACGGCGCAGATGGGTGGATTCAACATCTGCACCGTCCCCGCAACCGGCGGGACAGCAACCATTCTCGTCGGGGGCGAAGACCCTTCATGGGCGCCGAATTCAAGTACCCTGATTTTCACGAAGCGAACAGCCACCGATAGGTATCTCTGTTTGCTTGACGTTCCGACAAAAGAAGTTAAAAATATCGCCCGAGTCAGTGGAGATAGTTCTCAACCCAGTTGGGCAAAGTAACCGTTCAGCTCAAATTATCTAAAAATGAAATCAGCTAATTTAACAAAAATATTGGCACTGGGTATTATCCTGGGAATCGGGATGGTGGGTTGCAAAAGAACGCCCAAAGGCCTAACGCCGATCCCGGGAACAAAACCATCAGTCACAGAAACTGAAGCCAAACCAAAACCACCGGCGCCTTCGCCTACGGAAAACGTTAAACCGGTCAATACCGGCAACGACGTTGAATCCGCAGACGTCGACACCGGCGACGGGATACCCTTGCCTACAGCCGAGATGTTCGAAGGCATGATCAAAGATACCAACACTTTCAAGGCGAATACCGTTTACTTCGACTTCGACAGCTCGGTAATCAAGTCCTCCGAGCAATCGAAGATCGAGGAGGTCGGACAACACTTGAAAGACAACCCCGGCCACAAGTTACTGATTGAAGGGCACTGCGACGAAAGAGGCACCGAGGAATATAACCGCGCACTCGGCGAACGCCGCGCCTTGTCGATCAGGGAGTACTTGGCCAATATGGGTATCGATCCGCAAAGAATACGAACACTCAGCTGGGGTGAAGACAGGCCGGCGGACCCCGCGCATAACGAAGAAGCATGGGCGAAAAACCGTAGAGGCGAGTTCTCTCTACTCCTGCCGCCGGAAAATCAGTAAAAACAGGCACTTGAAACATTTAACGCTTATTCCCGGGATTTTTGCGAAAAGTGAATAATCGCTCCTTGCTACAGCGCATAGATAGTATATTATTATTCAGGTTGTATTTATGAATATTACATTATTGGGTTTTATCGGAATGTGGGAAACCGTGGCTATTTTAGCCATCGTATTGGTCCTCTTCGGCGCCAAGAAACTCCCTGAATTAGCACGAGGCATGGGACAAGGCCTCAAAGAGTTCAAAAAGGCCACAAGCGATGTCCAAAACGATATCCAACGCGCCATTGAAGAAGACGAAGAACCTCCGGCTCAACCGCGTCGATCCCAGTCGGACAACGAATCAAAACAAAAGGACTCTCCTAAAGAGTCTGATAACGTTAAAGACTGATCCACTTATCCTCCGAACCGGCGAATGGTAAACAAGCCAGATGCTCCGCATCAGAGGGATGACGACCGCGGTGACAACAACCGCAATAGCCCGGACACCGGCGCCGATCACCAAGTCGGAACAAACGGTACATCCCCTTCGGAAGAACGGAAGACCGAAACCGATCCCGGTCATTCCGGCGCCGCGCATTCAGGCGAAACCGAGTCCTCGGACGCCGGTGATCCCAAAGACCACGCCGTACCCCAAGAGGAGGAAAAGGCGGAAACCGTAGACCACGAATTCTCGCGCGAACACGAAGGCGAAGAATTCAGAGACCCGGACGAATACGCCGCTTACGGCTACGACGGCTCGGCGCCTACGGAGGAATACCGGGACGAACCGGAAGAGGAATATACCGGCGAATACGGTTACGGTTATCGTCCGGATGCCACCGATGATAACACCACCGGCTCCACCGGCTCCGGCGGCTCCGGAGACGGCGCCCAATCAAACGAGTCCGAACCCGGGAGCGAACCGACGTCCGCACTGACACGCACGGTATCCGAATTCAAGTACGAAGATAGCGAGGACGAGGAAGATGAAGACGAAGGCGGGCCGATAAAGCCCTTCCTCGATCACCTCGAAGACTTTCGTTGGACTATCATCAAATGCGTGTCGGCGGTGGTAATCGCCATGGTCGTCTGCCTCGCCGCAGGAAACAAACTGGTGGAACTCCTCACCTATCCTTTGGCGCAGGCGCAAAAACAGCTCGACCGCAAGTACGCCGAGCAAAACCTCGTTCATATCACCTGGGGCACTAATCTAATCACCAGCTTCAAACCCGAATCCGACAACTTCGGCCCGCTCCCGATCGATACAAACCGAAATACAATCCTCCAAGTCATCCCGGTCACGATCGGAACAAATCAAGTCCTCGCCCTTCAATCCCTCACAGACACAAACCAAACCTCAACCATCCAAACGCCGGGTGACAAGAAGATCGCGCTGAAAAACTACAGCCCGGTTGGCCCGTTCATGGTCGCCATCCAAATCGCAATATTCGGCGGGATCGGACTGGCATCACCGTTTCTATTCCTATTCATCGGCCAATTCATCATGCCCGCACTCAAGAAAAAAGAGCGGATTTACGTCTACAGGGCGGTCGGAATAGGACTCATTCTCTTTATACTCGGTGTCGTCTTCTGCTACTTCATTCTCGTCAAGATCGCCTTGGCGGCCGCGGTCAAATTCGCCGGTTGGCTGAATTTCTTCGCCGATGAATGGCGCGCCGAGGAATATATCGGTTTCGTATGCAAATTCATGCTCGGCATGGGATTAAGCTTCGAGCTGCCGGTCGTAATCCTCACACTCGTCAAGATCGGTATATTGGATCACGCGCAATTAAGAAAACTCCGGCCGTACTGGGTTATCATCAACCTAGTACTGTCGTCGCTCCTTACACCGCCGGACATTATTTCGCAGGTTCTTATGGCCGTACCGCTCCAGATACTGTTCGAAATCAGCCTCTGGATCGCCTGGTACTGGGAGAAAAAAGATCGAGAAAGACTGGAAGCTGAAGGATTGGCATAAAAAATGCCCCTACAAGAGTAAAATCAGGCTTTACATAGCCCTTGAGTTCGCTAAGATATGGTTAAAAGAATTTGATTATGCAAATTTCTAAGTTGTCACTGATGTTGGGTGCGGCGGTCGCAGTACTCGCCGCGGGTTGCGCAGGACCCGAGCAGAAACTGGGACGCGGATTGAATAACATGACGGAATTCACGCGAATGGGCGAAATGCAACGTTCCGTCGAACAAACCGCCCTATGGTACGGCCCCGACAAGGCGTATACGACCGGCGTGATACACGGTTTTAATCGCAGTGTTGCAAGAACAGCCGTCGGCATCTATGAAGTAGCCACATTCCCCTTCCCGTCATATAAGCCGGTCATCTATCCGGAAGGCCCTGTGTATCCCGACAATTATACGCCGAGCATCATCGCCGACCCCACTTTGGCCACGGATACCGACCTGAGTTTCAGCGGCGGCGACATCGCGCCGTTCGTTCCGGGTAGCAGGTTCAGCATATTCGATAACTGATTTTATAGAACACACCAAGGCGCCGGCTTACATGTTGGCGCTTTTTTTATGCTCCCGGGATTCCCATCATACGCGAAAATCAACCTGTTCCTCGCCGTTACCGGCCGAAGAAACGATGGATTCCACGAGATCGAGACCATCCTCCAGCCTCTCGAACTCCACGATACATTGCATTTCTTCGAATATGCAAATGGACTTAAACTCACCTGCACCAACAACAACCTGCCGCCCGACAAAGACAACCTCGTATTCCGCGCCGCTGATGCTTTTTACATGCATATCAATCGCGAACC
>JAIPKD010000053.1 GCA_021733835.1 Verrucomicrobiota bacterium | reverse complement strand
ACTGGTGAAGTTGCAGCTCTTGGGTGCCGGCAATCCGGTAACCTTGCCGCCAACGTTCACAGGCACGGTCGCTGCTCGGCGCAAACAAGCGATGCAATGCCGTTAAATAAACGGCCCGTTCTATATTAAAACCAAAGCGGCGTTTGGCGCAAAGTTCTTGAATTGCCGATTTTATGCCTGTTTGTTCCCATAGCCGGCCGAAGACCAGGTCCGGCCCAATACTGCGAACGGAGACGGGATTGGTTTTTCCATAGGCGTGGGCATCAAGGACGGTAAGCTCCCGGCAAAGTCGAAGGCCTGAACGTATTAATCCGTCCAGTTTTCCGCTCTGTTGAAGCACGTCCAGACGACCTACGGTCATAAGCACACGCTGCTTGACTGACTTACCTTCACGGAAGCTTTCGACTATCTGAAGGTAAGGATAGGATGCGGTTCGTTTAACGCGAAAATACATAATCCATTAGTTTGCTCTACAGCAACGGTAGATCAACCTGCGGATTATGCAATTATGAATTGTTAACAATAGGCAGATTTTGGCACTACAATTTCGGCGCGGTCGAAGAAATATGTGCAAAAACCCCTTATTTTTCAGGGTTTTTAATTCTCAAAATCCAATTTACTGTAGAAGATGGGTCAAGGTCAGTTTATTCCGATGATTGTCCCAATTTTTATCCTATAGCAATTAATCAAGAGTCTGCTGCACGTTAATCGGCGTGTAGCTTCTCGAACATTCAGCGTTAACGTTAACCTAAACTCCAAAATGGTTTACTTGGCTATATTTCGTTATTTTTATCCACGCATCTGTTGATTTCGAGTTAGGTCAGACACTTTCACTGGTTATCCAAACAATGTTCATTTTCTGCGAGTGTTCTTCATTTTGCTATTGACACAGTAGCGTGTATCCATGATAAATGTGATTCTGAATCAGTACATTGTAAATTGTCGATTGATTTGATAACGAATCAAACATTAATCGGAAATGAATTCTGAGGCTGTAGATAGTTTTCGCTGGATAAACGCCGTTATCGTTGGGCGACCGGTTTTTTTTCATAAAGTATCCAAAGCGCTTAATAATTCAGTCAACTTACTCAAAGAATACCGCTATTGTAATACTTTTTCGGAGGCGCGTTGCGTATCCGGATCATTTCGTCCTCACGTTGTGTTTTTGGATTCCGATGTAGGCGATAATGCATCAATATATATAAAGCGTTTACGCGGCATATTCCCGGATTCAATAATATTATTGATACTTAAGGATATTTCTACATTCGACATTAACACAATTCATAAATACAAGGCTGATGGTTATATCAATATCGCAACATCGCAAGATCATATATGCGCGACGATATACTACTCAATGTCCGGCAATATCGCAGTTGCGGACTTTAATGACTACAAACAGGAACACATAATGCTTTTTGATTCACAATACAATACTGTATTCACTACCACTAATCATTATGGTATCTTTATGCTGACTTTATTATCATTACATTCGGCTATTATTAATGAAGTAGCTAGTGCGCATATTATACTAACAGAATATATATTGAACGACATTTATCATATCACATGTGCTAAATATAAATACATAGATTCTAGCATTATCTGGGACGGAGTTACACATGCGTTCATGAGTTATATTTATAATCCACATAAGTATAAGCCCGAGATGGGGCTTCCTCTTCATTTATATCTTGCTAATAATGCCGCATCTAATGTTCGCCACATATTAAGAAGTGAGAATAGAAGAATGACACGCGAGAAGTTATTTGCAGATATGACATACGATGTATTCGATAACAACAATACATGTACATATCAAGCCGTATACGATGATATATTACACATACTCAATAATGATTATGATCGCAATATATTCCATTTAATCGCTTTGGGAGAACGCAGGACAAGCGAGTATGCAAGATTAATGGGTATATTACATCTTGATTATCCAATTCAACAAAAGATAGTTAAGAACACAAAAGATAGAATACTAAAAATGATACGCAGGAAATATGCCGATGAATAATTGTAACATTCATTATAATGAGGCAATCATATCCCACAACACGTGGCACAGCGCTTTCGTATTTGCCTTTATTGCGAAGGTTATATCGTGGAGTATCTTTTTGTCTGCATTATTGTTGCATTATTATATCAATAAATCATATTATGATGCCACTCTTAATAGTTTTACTGATATATTCGACTATGTCACTCATTACAGGGACGCACAACATTATTTACATATCGCACAGAACGGCTACGAACCTGATTCATTATATAATGCATTTTATCCATTATGGCCCGCATTGATTAAGTATGTCTCTGAATATACACATATATCATATTATATTGTTTCTATTATAACCGCGAATATATTATCTTATATATCCTTTGCGATCATTTATCGTTTAACGGAATCGATTTATGGGCGAGTAGTAGCTCGAACAACAATATTGTTGTTAATATTATCACCTGCGTCCGTATTTTTCATGATTCCACATACCGAGAATCTATTTATATTATTGTTATCATTATACGCATATTATTTACATAAGAATGAATATGCATTAGCCGCGGCGTATGCAATCTTTTTACCTATTACCAGGCCGGTCGGTATATTGACGTTCGCTTCGGCGTGCTATTACTGGTGGTCCCGGCGAACACAAAAACTTCGGTTAATTGTGCCGTTGAGCATACTTATCGGTTTTGGAATATATTTAGGAATAATGCAATATACCACGGGAAATTATTATGCCGGTTTTGATGCTGAGAAGCACTATTCCAATAATCCAACGATAATTCAAATATTCGACATAGTATCATTTTGGAAGGCGTTTATTGCTATTGAATCGTTAATCATAAACGGATACTATGCGGCAATCGATAGGATAATATATATAATCAATATTATATTGCTGATTATATTATATCGTGAAAACAAGACATTGTTTTGGATTGCGGCGCCTCTGGCGATCATACCGCCAATGGCTAATCACTTTGTATCATATCGTAGATTCTCGATAGTATGTTTTCCGATATTCATGGTTGCGGCAAAGCTGATATGTCCGAATAAATCATTATATTATTATATTATTGCGGTATTATTAATACTGCAAATATACCTAATATGGAATATGCCTTTGGGCGCATGGATGGGGTAGGATGTTTAAGGCAAGAACCCAAGGCCGCCCGATTTCGCGGCGACCTTGAGCTGTTTTACGCGACGGCTGCCGATCAGGAGAAGTCGTATTTTCCGGGCATCGCCACAGGCGACACGGGGAGGTCACCGAGTGTCAGTTTATCCGGGGAAAGGTTGAGGTCTGCATTCAACGCTTCCTCCCAGGTGACAGTTCTACCCGAGTACGCGGAAAGTCTGCCCATGATCGCGGTGAGGGTGCTTTCGGCTACGTTTTGGGCTTCGTTGAGAGGCTCGCCGCGTCTGATACTGTTGATCAGGTCTACGTGTTCTTGTTCGTACGGGTTGGTGCGTCTGCCTCTGAAGCGCCATGAGTCACCGTCTTGAACCTCGATCAACCCGCTGCAGTTGGAGGAGCCATTTTTACCGAGCGCGAATTCGCTGACGTTATTTGTGCAGCCGTTGATTTGTCTGCATTGGCTGAACATTCGCATTCCGCTGGGATACTCGTACTCGGTTGCGAAATGGTCGTATACATTGCCGAAGATCGGTTGGACACGCACCTGGCGTCCACCTAGGCTTGTCGCTCTTATCGGATGCGAGTCGGCGACCCAGTTACAGACGTCGAGGTTATGCAGGTGTTGTTCGACGATATGATCTCCGGAGAGCCATGTGAAGTAGTTCCAGTTCCGGATTTGCCATTCCATATCGCTCCAACCGGGTTGTTTTTCGATGACCCAGATATATCCTTGGTTCCAGTACGCGCGAAGCTCAACGAGGTCGCCGATGGCGCCGTCATGGATTTTCTTGATTGTTTCGACGTATTCGGCCTGGTGCCGGCGCTGGGTTCCGGCGACTATGCCGAGGCCTTTTTCTTTCGCTAATTTACCGGCTTTCATAATCAAGCGAATTCCGTGTGGGTCTACAGCGGCCGGTTTTTCCATGAAGACATTTTTGCCTGCCTCAACGGCGGCCAAGACTTGAGCTGGGCGGAACTGGGGCGGCGTGGCGTGGATGATGTAATTGACGTCATCGAGGGCGAGCAATTTTTTATAAGCGTCGAAGCCCGTGAAGCAATGGTCTTTGTCCACCTTCATCCCGACTTTCGCCAACTGTTCATTACAGTTTTGAAGTCTGTCCTCGAACACGTCGGCGAGTGCGGTGATAACGACATTTTTCGCGCCTACGGCGGTGCCTTCGCTTGCGCTTTCCGTGTGGTAACCTTTTTGCGGGTAGACTACTTGGGTTCCCGCCCGGAGTACATTCAGGGCCGCACCCGTGCCGCGTCCCCCGCAACCGATTACTCCGACGCGTACTACATCATCCGGTTCTGCGTGACCGGTAATGATATAAGGGAACTGTGATACGGCGGCGGCGCCGGCGGAGGCGTATGCGGCGTTCCGAAGGAAGCCGCGCCTGGAAATTACGTTTTCTTTCGATACATCCTGATTCATTTTTTTCATATCAAACAAATGTTTAAGTTTCGTAGATTCTTATTTCGGGTCGATTCGATTACATATATTTCCACTATCATAATTAAAAATCCACATAAATATTCAATAACCAGGTAAGGGGTGGCGGCATTGTTTTACTCCCGGCACATTTCTAGAAACTGTTGTTCGTTAATAATCTTGATTCCGAGCTGGTTGGCCTTATCGAGCTTTGATCCGGCTTCTTCGCCGGCGAGGACGAAGTCGGTGTTATTACTGACGCTGCTGCTGACTTTCCCGCCGAGCTGTTCGATTTTTTCCGACGCCTCTTTTCGGGACAGGTGTGGGAGTGATCCGGTAAGCACGAAGGTTTTCCCCGCCAATGCGCCGGACTGGATTGTTCCGGAATCGGCGTACAACTGCGATTCGAAATTCACGCCGGCGTTCTTGAGCTTTTCGAGTAGGCGCCGATTGCTGTCCTGAGCAAACCACGTGATAATGCTCTCGGCGATGGTCTCGCCTAGGTCGGCGATTTGGGTTAAATCGTTTAAATCCGAGTTTTTCAAATCATCGATCGATCGGAAATGCCTGCCGAGAATCCTAGCCGTCCCGAGTCCCACGTGGAGTATTCCGAGGCCGTAGACCACGCGATACATATCACGGTTCTTCGAGTTTTCCAGGTAATTGATGAAATTCCGGGCGGACTTGACGCCCATGCGTTCGAGGCCCGCGATTGTATCAACGTCCAGGGCATATAGGTCCGCAACGTCGCGGACTAGGTGTTTATCGACCAGTTGAGCTATGAGTTTTTCTCCGCCGCCCTCGATATACATAGCGTCTCTGGAGCACCAGTGTTCTATACGTCCCTTAATTTGGGCCGGGCAATCGGCGGCCATGCATCTCCAGGCGACGCCCTCGGTGGACTTGATCATGTTTCTTGAAACGGGCGCACCGCAAGAGGGACAATTTCGCGGAAACACGAATTCTTTTTCGTTGCCGCTGCGTTTATCTTTTACTGCTTCGACGACGGCGGGTATTACTTCGCCGGCCTTTTCGATTATCACTTTGTCGCCGATCCTGACGTCTTTACGGCGCATATCCTCTTCGTTATGAAGGGTGGCGCGACTTATCATGCTGCCGCTAAGGGAGACCGGTTCGAGTTCGGCGACGGGAGTCAATACGCCTGTTCTTCCGACTTGGATGAAGATATTCTTGAGAGTGGTTTCGGCTTGTTCGGCGGCGAATTTATAGGCGATGGCCCATCGCGGCGCTCTTGCGGTATATCCGATACGCTCACGCAAGGGGATTGAATCGAGCTTAATGACTGCGCCGTCGGTTTCGTATGAAAAGCCGTGCCTGAGCGAGTCGAGTTCGTTCAGCGCAACCTCGATTTGGCTTGGGACTTTGCATAGCCAGGTCTTTTCGGGGGTCTTGAATCCGAGTGTGGCGAGCCATTTTATGAGGCTCGACTGCGTTTGCGGGGTGTTCATGCCCTCGACGTATCCAACGCCGTAGATGACGATTCCGAGTGGGCGCCCAGCCGTGATGCACGGGTTCAGTTGTTTCAGGGAACCGGCTGTGGCGTTTCTCGGGTTTGCAAAAGGTTCGATGCCTTCCTCGGCGCGGCGGTAGTTTAATTTTTGGAAGCCGTCGATTGTCATAAAGACCTCACCCCTGACTTCCAGGACGTTTGGAACGCCGGTGTTATCGGGTGTTTCATCAAACTTCAGCTCGGCTTGAGCGTCGTTGGGAGTATTAATTTTCGGAGCTCTGGCCGTGACCGATTCCTTAAGGCGCAGTGGTACGCTGCGGATTGTCTTAATATTCGAGGTAATATCGTCGCCTGTCGAGCCGTCTCCGCGGGTGGCGCCCTGGAGTAAAACTCCGTTTTCGTAGCGCAGACTTACGGCAACGCCGTCAACTTTCGGTTCGATGAGCCATTCGAGCTTCTCGTCGGGCACGAGCCGTTGTACACGATTAATAAAGGCCAAGACCTCGTTTCTCGAGTACGTATTATCCAGGCTCATCATCGGCACTATATGCCGCACGCTCTGGAACTCGTCCAAAGGCCGGCCGCCCACACGTTGTGTCGGCGAGTCCGGTGTGGCTAATTCCGGATGATTCTTCTCCAGCTCTTGGAGCTCATGGAACAGGCGATCGTATTCTCTATCGCTTATCTTCGGCTTGTTGAGTACGTAGTAGGCGTAGTCATGTTCGTTTATTTGCTCGACGAGTGCGGCGTGGCGTTTTGTTAGGCTTGAATCTTTCATGTCTATTCGTACCGGTACGAAGTTTTCGGAACTCTCGATTGAATCCGATGTGTCAACCGATTAAGAATGTCATTCATAAAAGCATCCCAATTCCCGTAATGAAACAAATCCTTTAGGTCTTTCTTCCGTCGGCGCGCCAAGAATAATATGATCGAGCACATCGATTTTCAAGACGCGACCGGCGCGTATGAGCTCACGTGTGATCTGGATGTCCGCATCCGAGGGTGTCGGGTCGCCGCTGGGGTGGTTATGGGCGAGTATTATGGTGGAGGCGTTTGCTGAAATGGCGGGTCTGAACACTTCACGCGGATGAACCAATGATGAATCCACTATGCCCTGAGTAATCTTTTCGACGCTGATGAGGCGTTTGCGTGTGTTCAGGAGAACCGTCTGGAAGCATTCGACCGTGTACGCCCTGTTCATACTCAGGAGCAGGCCGGCCACCTTTTCCGGCGAATCCAGCAACGGCTCGATTGAATGAATCTCCATTGCCATCCGTTGCGCTATGGTAAACGCGCTTTTGAGTGCGATCGCCTTGTCGCGTCCTATACCACCGGTTTTTCTCAATTCGCTGATCGAGGCCTTAGACAATTGCCCGAGCGACTTGAATCTGGATAACAGTTCATTTGCTACTTGGACGGCGGACACACCACGGCGTCCTGTGCGCAAGAGGACGGCCAGGAGTTCGGCATTACTCAGGGCCTCGGCGCCTAGACGTGTCATACGTTCCCGCGGACGTTCATCCGCGGCCATGTCCTTAATCAGAAGACTGTTTTCATACATTTTTCCAACTCCGCCATGTTTTTCATAATTCGCGGATCAGGTAATCCCTGAATTTTTCAACGAACTGCGGCGGCATACGCACCTTCAGAATTGCGTCGGTTCCCTCGTATCGCGATTCCACGACCTGGCCGACCGAGTAAGCCCTTGCGATGACCGATGAATCGACTGCGGGCACCCGCAACTCGAGGAAGGCGCGTTCGGGCCTTATTCTCAGTCCCAACTCGTGCACGAGTTGTTCCAGGCCCGTACCTTCCTTCGCTGAAACCGCAACGGAGTCAGGGTATATTTCGCTTAGTTTATTGACAACATTTAAATTAGTTAATCTATCTATTTTATTGAATACCATTACGGTTGATTTATCGTTTGCTCCGATTTCGTGGAGGACTTCATTAACCGCCTGGATATGTTCTTTTACGTCGTCGCGGCCGGCGTCCACTACGTGTATGAGCAAGTCTGCCTGAACTACTTCCTCGAGCGTGGCCTTGAAGGACGCCACGAGGCGGTGCGGTAGTTTCTTGATGAATCCGACCGTGTCCGAGATCAGGATATTCTGGTTCGTCGGGAGTCTTAGTCTGCGTGTTGTTGGATCGAGCGTTGCGAACAGTTTATCCTCTTCGAAAGCGGAAGCGCCCGTAATGGCGTTAAACAGAGTTGATTTGCCTGCGTTTGTATAACCGACGATGGAAGCCAGCGGCCATTGGTTCCGTTTTCTGCCGAGGCGCTGGACTTTCCGTCTCTTTCGAACTTCTTCGAGTTGGGCGGAGAGCTTATCGATACGTTCCTGCACCTTTCGTCTATCCGTCTCCAATTGTTTTTCGCCCTCGCCGCGCATTCCAATGCCGCCTTTCTGCCGCGAGAGGTGTGTCCAGAACCGGGTCAGGCGCGGGAGCAGATGTTGTAATTGCGCGAGCTCCACCTGCAGTTTGCCCTCACGCGTTCTTGCGCGTTGGGCAAAGATGTCCAGGATGAGAGTTGTCCTGTCGAGCACCTTACAATCGAATATCTTCTCGAGGTTCCGGTTCTGCGCGGGAGTGAGTTCATCGTCGAATATGACGGTATCCACTTCGCGTTCACGGCAAACAGTGGAAAATTCCTCGGCTTTACCCGATCCAATGAACGTCGAACTGGACGGCGTCCTGAGTCTTTGACAACCCGAGCCGATCACCTCTCCGCCTGCGGTTATGGCCAGGCTTGCGAGTTCTTCAATCGAGTCATCGATACTCCCATGATTACCGTCCGGGATATCGGCGCCTATCAGGAAGACCTTTTCTGTCTTTTTATTGATGTTTTGAATTAGTGATTTCAAGGTGCGTTTATTTAAAATTGTTTAAAACTATCCGAGGTTTTGATTTCCCATTATGTATCGGTACTTACAAAATAATTTAGTCACGGTATTATTATTTATCAAAGCCCCGCTTTATTCGATATTTCGGCGACGGCTTTTTCATGGTCGCCGATGTCGTCCATATTGATCCAATGCAATTTCATCTTATTCCTGAACCAGGTCATTTGGCGTTTAGCGAAGCGCCGGGTCTTTATCTTCATTTCGGATATGGAATCTTCCATAGACAGCCTACCGTCCAAGTAATCCAGAACCTGCCTATACCCGAGGGCTTGCCTTGCGCTCCGGTTTTCCCTGAGTCCTTTCTCGACAAGCTTGATTGTTTCGTTTATTATACCGCGCTTCAACATCCTGTCCACACGCTCATTTATCCGCGAAGATAAGGATTCCATGCTTCGTTCAAGGCCGAAGGCAAAAACCTTCAGCCTCAAGGTTCCTATTTGATGTACGCACACGTCACCGGCTACGTCCCAGTTCGCTCTCTGCGGTGAAACGGGCATTCCGGTTAGTCTAATGACTTCCAGCGCCCTTACGACTCGCCGTTTATTACGGCGATCGATCCTTTCGAATGTCTCCGGATCCCGGTCTTTCAACTCTGATAATAAATCATTAATCTCCGTTTTTTCCAGTTCCTCGCGAACATCTCTTTTGGACGGCGGCTGTGTTCCTATTCCATCGAGGAGCGCCTTGAAGTAGAGTCCCGAACCGCCGCAGAGGATGGGGAGCCGTCCCCGCAAACAAATTGACTGCACGGTCTGTGACGCGGCATCCCTGTACTTCGCGGCGTCGAACGGTTCATTGACCTCTGCTACATCGATCATTTGATGTGGGACGCGTTCCTTTTCCGCCTTCCCGGGTTTATCGGTGCCTATATCCATGCCCTTGTATACCTGCATGGAGTCCACGGATACGATCTCAGAGGGTAACTTCGAGGCGAGGTTCATGGCCAGACCTGATTTCCCGACGGCGGTAGGCCCGGCGATTAAGATCGAAGGATACACAATATCTCGATGTTCTTTCGACGACATCATACGCTCAGGCCATCGATACGGGTCTATTTGATTCTATCTTCGGCCACATAACTCTTTCCGAGGGTGCGTTATAGTTTACTCTTTTGTTCCGGTTGATTCCGTTTTTTCATTTCGATCGGACTTCAGAGCTAGGATAAAAAGGAGGAAAACACCGGTGCATATACCGATATCTGCGAAATTGAAAGCGGGGAATCCTATCTCGTCGCCGCCTCTCCTCTGAATATAGAAATAGATGAAATCTATGACGTGCTTTGTAAATATGCGGTCTAGGAGATTCCCTAATATCCCCCCGCACATCATTCCCAAGGCTATCTGGCCGGTAACGGTGTGGAATTCAAAATGATGTCTTGCAAAGATTATCAGAAGCAGCGCAAGCACGGAGACCAACGCAAGGAAGTTATTGTACCCATAAAACAGGCTCCACGCCGCGCCGGTATTTCCCCAATACACAATCTTGAAGAATCCCTCAACGATAACCTTCTGTCCGGAAAGGTCGAAATTCTCCGTTATCAGCGACTTGGTAAACCTGTCGACGAGCAGAACCGCTAATCCGGCCAACAACGCCCTTATGTTAGGCATGTACGACGTCCATTTCACAAACGAAGAATAATATCCCTTCTTCATGCCTCCTGTAAAAGCGGCGAGAGTCGAAAGCTAGGAACTCTTCGACCTAATCGGCATTATCAGGCACAGATACGGTTTCTTCACCTTAATCAACGCGGGGCTCAGTTCATCGGTGAACTCGAGGAATATTTCGTCTTCATCCAACACACGCAACGGTTCGATGAGGAAATTCGGATTAAACGCCATTATTTTCTCTTCGCCCTTGTAATTGACCGGGATCACTTCCCGAGCTTCGCCTACGCCTGGGGAATTAATTGTTATCTCTATCTTATTCCCGGAAAACTCGAGCCGAATCGAACTAAACTGCTCAGTGGTCATCAACTGAATACGCCTAACCGCATGGAACAATTCTTCTCTCCCGATCTCTACCCTGTTTTCGCTTTCCTCGGGGATAACCTGCTTGAAGCTCGGATACTTACCCTCGATCAACTTGGAAAGGAGACAAATTGTTGAATCCTCGCCATGAGCGAAGGAGAAACTCACTCGATTACCCGCTATTGCTATCTCGACATCCCCGGTTTCCGTGAGGAGCTTCATCAACTCGGTAATCGCCTTCGGCGGTATAATCATGTCCGCCTTGAAATCGCTCGGTACGTCCAGGTCTTCCTCGCTTAAGGCCAGGCGCTTACCGTCGGTTGCCACCATGGCCATCTTATTATCCTGAACCGTGGCATAAACACCATTCAACACGTACCTGGTCTCATCGTTCGAGATGGCAAAAGACGTCTTTCTCAGCATGTCCCTAACCGTCTGCTGTGGAATGGTGATCGCCGTTTCAGTGGATACCGGCGGGATATTCGGAAACTCCTCTATCCCAAGACCTTTCATCCGATAATAAGAAGGGCCGGACTCAACGATGCAATTGTTATCGTCGTCCAGCTTCAAAATGATCTCGGGCGTGGACATCTCGCGCACCAGACTAAAAAACCTCCGAGCCGGCAAGGTAATAGCTCCGGCGGTTTCCACTTCGGCTTTGACGTTCGCGACAATCGTAAGGTCCAGATCAGTCGCGGTTAGCTCGACACTGCCCTCCTGTGCCTTAATCAGGATATTTCCCAACGCAGGCATAGTAGTTCTACTTGAAACCGCATTTTGAACTGCAGTGAGACCGTTTATAAGATTCTCTTTTGTGATGGCCAGTTTCATTCTTTTCTATAGTAAGATAAATGATTATCTAAATCCATATTCTTATTAAGGGTTGTGAATAATGCAAATAACGTCCGATGTCAATGTTACTCCAATAGTTTACGCAGATTTCGCACTGTTGATAAGTCATGGATTAACCACATCAATAACTCTATTCAAAGATTTTCCGGCTGTTTTTCGCGCGTTGTTCACAGTCGATTGTAAATAACCGCCCAAGAAACCTTTCCGGTTGGAACGGGATGCCTCATATAAATTGCTCGTGATTCCCGAAAAACCAACTGTTTTTGACCGACTTCCGGGAACATTCTATGATAAGAAGCGTTCGAATGAAAGCAAATTGTTCCGAATTACCTCCGCAGGGCGGATAATCTACGGCGCCGCCGCTAAGCACAGAACATCGACGGCGGATTTCTTTGGGTTGATGTAATTGGGTGATTGGCTTAATGTTAGGGTAACCGTCTTAAATGAACGGATTATTGATGTTGACCTAAAGGTGGTAGAGGTTAGAATACCTTTGTTATTGTTAACGAGAAACTTAAGAAATTGGAAAATCTATGGCATTGAAAGTTGCAATCAACGGGTTTGGAAGAATTGGACGCCTTGCTTTCAGGGCAATCGCTGAAAAAGGATTGTTGCAGGACAAGGTTGAGGTAGTAGCTGTTGGTGATATTGTCCCCGCCGATAATCTCGCCTACTTGCTCAAGTACGACTCGGTACAGGGACGCTTCCAAGGGAGCGTATCCTCGAAGAAGTCATCACCGGATAAGGCCGAAGATGATATTCTCACTGTCGACGGCAAGGATATCCGGGTAGTTAGCGCGAAAGACCCCGCGGATCTGCCTTGGAAAGACTTGGGTGTACAGATGGTGATCGAATCGACCGGTCTGTTCACCGACGCCAACAAGGCCAAGGGCCATATCACGGCGGGAGCGAAAAAGGTAATAATCAGCGCACCGGCAAAGAACGAAGATTTGACGGTTGTGTTGGGTGTGAATCACGAAAAATACGATCCAGCTCAACATAATATCGTCTCAAACGCGTCGTGCACGACGAATTGCCTCGCGCCGATAGTACATGTGTTGTTGAAAGAAGGATTCGGCATCGAAGAAGGTCTGATGACGACGATCCATTCGTACACGGCGACGCAGAAGATCGTGGACGGCCCCAGCAAGAAGAAAATGCGCGAAGGCAGGAGCGCCGCCATCAATACCATTCCGTCATCGACCGGCGCGGCAAAGGCCGTCGGCCTAGTCTGTCCCGAGGTCCAGGGTAAGCTTACCGGAATGGCGTTCCGCGTTCCGACACCCACCTCATCGGTCGTAGACCTCACCGTAAGAACCGTCAAAGAGACGAGCTACGAGGAAATCTGCGAGGCCATGAAGAAGGCGAGCGAGACCTATCTCAAAGGCTTGCTCGAGTACACCGAAGACCCGGTAGTGAGTACCGATTTCATTCACTCGCCGTCCTCATCCATATTCGATAAGGGCGCCGGCATCGGCTTGAATTCCAGGTTTTTCAAGCTTGTCAGTTGGTATGACAACGAGTGGGGTTACAGCTGCCGCGTAGCGGATTTATTGGATTACATGATCGATAAGGGTGTATAAGCCCTTTTAAAAGAATCAAACGAGAAAAGGCGGGAAGTCCTCCCGCCTTTTTTATGAAACGCACTTGCGACGATTGCGCTTGCGCAGGACTACTTTAAAGGGCGTAACCAGATATTCCGGTACCTGACCGGTGAGCCGTGGTCTTGGAGCGTCAAAGGCCCCTTTGCCGTTGCGCCGGTAAACATGGATGCGGTGGTGGAACCCTTCACTGGAACGTGATCCTGAACTAGGACGCCGTTGAACAACACGGTGAAGGAACCAGGGATTATTCCATCGCCCTCGGGATCGGGAGTCGGGGCATGAAAGATGATGTCGTATGTCTGCCACTCACCGGGTTTTCGACATGGATTAACCAAGGGCGCTGAATTACCGTAGAATGCCCCCGCCTGTCCGTCGAAATAGGTCTTATTGTTGTATGAATCGAGCACCTGAATCTCGTAACGCCCTTGCAGGTAAACGCCGCTGTTTCCACGGCCTTGATCGTCGCCTGTGATGTCCTTGGGCACCGACCATTCGACGTGGAGCTGACAGTCGCCGAACTCGTCTTTTGTCAGGATATTCCCCGTACCGTTGACTTGCATATACCCGTTCTCGACCTTCCATTTGACCGCTCCGCCGCCGTCCCCCTTCCATTTGGAGGTATCCGAGCCGTCGAAGAGGACGATTGCATCGGATGGCGGGGCGCCGTCGGCGCCCGGCGTGACTTTCACCGGTTCCTCTGCGGCGCTTATATTGAGTGTCAGCAACGCGCAGAGGGCGACTGTTGGTATTGAAACCTTGTAACCGTACTTGGATAAACGTTTTGCATTCATAATCGTTTCTTCTGACTGTTTGTGTTGGTATTCTATTCAGGTCATCATTTTAAGAAAACTCAGCCCAAATGCTATAGTTAATTGGATGTTGCATTTAATCGAGATCGATTTTTTGGAGGTATTCCGGCACGGTCACCCGCCACTGCGTTTTCTCGGTCAGGAAGTGCCCGAATTTTTCAGCGGCGTCATGTTCGCCGTGGACGACGAATACATGCCGGGGCGTGGTTTTCATCTGTGTGAGCCATTCGAGCAGTTCGTTCTTGTCCGCGTGCGCCGAGAAGCCGTGGATGCGTTCGATGGCCGCGTTTACGGGGAACATACTGCCGAGGATTCGCGCTTTTTTCGCGCCGTCGACCAGTAGCCTGCCGAGAGTGCCTTCGGCCTGGTAGCCGACGAACATTACCGTGCACTCGGGCCTTTCGATATTGTTGATAAGATGGTGTTTGATTCGTCCACCGGTGCACATCCCCGAGCCGGCGATTATGACCGCACCGCTGTTGATATCATTGATTTTCTTGGATTCCTCGGCCGATCCCGCCATTTCGAGTCCCGGCAGCGTAAACGGCGACCTGTTCATTTCAATATATTCCGACATCTCATCGTCGAACAACTCGGGATGGTTCTTGAAGACATCGGTTATCTTCGACGCCATTGGGCTGTCCAGGAAGACCTTTGGCCGGTCGAGTTTGCCTTCGTTGACCAACTCGTTGATGTAGTAAAGCAATTCCTGCGAGCGCTCCAGCGCGAAGCTGGGTACCACAACATTGCCGCCGGCCTCGAATGTCCTTCTTAACACCTCGCCGATCTTGTCCTTTATGTCCTGTGTTGGTTCGTGTTCGCGGTCGCCGTATGTGGACTCTATTAATACATAGTCGGCCTTCTCGCACACGGTTGGGTCTTGTAGGATCGGATGGTCGTTTCTTCCTATGTCCCCCGAGAAGAGGATTGCACGTTCCTCGTCTTCGTCCTGAAAGACCATTTTAATAATCGAAGAGCCAAGGACGTGACCTGCGTCGTGGAATAACACCTTTATGCCGGCGCCGGGCCGGATTTCTTGGCGATATCGAACGGTTTCAAACAAGGGGAAGGTCTTCTCCGCATCCTCGATGGTGTAAAGCGGCACCTCGGGGTGCGGCCCTTTTCGTCCTTCGCGCTCGTGGCGTTTTAACTTCTTGGCAGCGTCTTCTTCCTGAATCTTTGCCGAATCAAGGAGTATGATCCGCACGATCTCGGCCGTGGCGGGCGTGCAGTAGACCCGGCCATTGAATCCGTCCTTAACGAGCTTCGGCAGGTATCCGCAATGATCCAAGTGCGCATGGGTAAGAAAAACCGCGTCTATTTCGGAGGGCGCGACGGGGAGTTTATCCCAGTTACGATCCCTGAATTGACGTTCTTGATATAGTCCGCAGTCCACGAGCAGGTTCAGGCCGTTGACCTTGAAAAGGTGTCGCGAACCCGTTACGTTCTTTGCCGCTCCTAAAAATTGTAATGTAGCCGTCATGGTGGTTGATTAGGAATATTGTTTTTTGTACCGGCGAGTGTAGGCCGATGACCGCGCAGGCACAATAAGTATTTAAACCGTTTTTTCTCCGATCGGCGATTCCGCTGTAGCAGACGTAATGTGCCCCTATCGGTAGACACACGATTGCGATGGAACGTATTCGGCTTGCTTTTTCCCGCTGTTAATTAAGAATAATCGCTAAATTGTTTAGCAAATAAATTGGAAACCAACACAAAGGGAGAATCATGAAGGCAACAATTAAACCGGCGCTAACCATTCTGGGGGCCGCGCTACTGCTGTCCGGATGCATATCGCATCACTCAACGGTATATCGTGATGAAGGCCGGATTCCGGTGAGGTTCGAAAACGATAAAGCGGCGCATATTTTTTATGAGGCGCTTAGTAAGTACGATCCTTACCGCAGCAAAGAAGAAAGCGAAACGGAAGTCTCGCTGCCGATAATCTTTAGTCATGAACGGCGTGTCGTAACCGGCGCTAATGTGAAGTTCAACGATGCCGTCAAGAAGTGCGATACGGATCAGGACGGCGCCATCACCGAGGACGAAGCGAAGATATTCTCGGAAAATGTTGTTAAATAAGGAATAGAGAATTGAATGGATTTAATAAGTTACAATAATATTATGAAAATTGCATTTATCAAGAGAGGAAAGTCTCGGCTTGCGAGAGTTTTCTTAAGCGCCGTGGTGGCCTGCGCATGCCTCGGCGTTAACGCTGAAATTCCACTGCCCGAGCATCCGCGGCCGGACTTCAAACGCGACCAGTGGCTGAACCTTAACGGCCCGTGGGGATTCGCGTTCGATAAAAAGGATGCGGGACTGGAGGATAATTGGCAGGCAAAAACCGAGGTTTTCAGGAAGCGGATAATCGTACCTTTCCCCTGGGGTTCCGAATTGTCCGGCGTGAAAGATGAAGCCGATATCGGTTGGTACGCGAAGATCATAACCGTGCCCGAAAATTGGAAAGGCAAACGCGTATTTGTCGTCATCGGCGCCAGCGACTGGCGAACGACCGGCTGGCTCGACGGTCGGGAATTGGGCGCCTTCCGCGGCGGCTACACGCCGTTCGAGTTCGAACTCACGCCGCACGTGAAGTGGGGCAATAAACAACAGCTGGTTTTTCGTGTAGACGATACGCCCCACCCGTTCAAGCTCGAGGGCAAACAAGGCTACGGCCCGGCCCGGGGAATCTGGCAGACCGTTTACCTGGAGGCGCGCCCGCGCGTGGCCTTCGATACCATTCACTTCAGCCCCGATATCACGGCCGGCAAGGTAAAAGTCGAGGCGGCCTTCGATAAGCCATTGCCTGACGGGGCGAGAATGCGGTTGACTTTCAAGACAGGTGAATTCGGAAAACCGGTGTTCGTAAAAAAACTCGAATCCGGCGGTAACAAGGCGGTGTTCGATGTCGAAATTCCCAATCCTCACTTGTGGTCGCTAGACGACCCGTTCCTTTATGAGGTTACGGCAGAGTTGACCGGTGAGAACATACAAACTGACCGAGTCGATACATACTTCGGTATGCGCGAGATCGGTATCGTTAATCTGCCGGACTCGGGGCATCCTTATATCGCGCTGAACGGGAAACCGGTGTACCTACAGACGGCGCTGGATCAAGCTTACCATCCCAAGGGCTTTTATACCTACCCTAGCGACGAATTCATGAAGAACGAGATTCTGCGCACACGGCGGCTCGGCCTTAACGGCCAAAGAATCCACGTCAAGATCGATGTCCCGCGCAAGCTGTATTGGGCCGATAAATTGGGCGTGTTGATCATGGCCGACGTCCCGAATAGTTGGGGAGAACCGAACGCGGAAATGCGGAAAGAGACAGAAACCGCACTGCGCGGCATGATCGAGCGCGACTTCAACCACCCGTCGATCTTCTCATGGGTGATTTTCAACGAGACCTGGGGACTCAGAACCGGCGATAAAGGGTATACCCCCGAGACGCAGAATTGGGTCGCATCCATGTACCGCCTCGCCAAGCGCCTCGATCCCACCCGGTTGGTCGAGGATAACTCGCCGTGTAACCACGATCATGTCGAGACCGATATCAATACATGGCACAGGTACCTGCCCGGCTACGCCTGGGAGAAACACCTGAACGAGGTCACGGAAAACACTTTCCCCGGTTCCGGATGGAACTATATCGGTGACTATAAACAAGGGGATCAGCCGCTCATGAACAGCGAATGCGGAGACGTCTGGGGCTATGAAGGCAGCACGGGCGACGTCGACTGGTCATGGGATTACCACCTGATGATGAACGCGTTCAGGAAACATCCCAAAATCTGCGGATGGCTCTATACCGAACACCATGACGTGATCAATGAATGGAACGGCTACTATAATTACGATAGAAGCCCCAAGTTTACCGGCCTCGGCGAATTGGTCGATGGAATGTCCATGCGCGACTTGCACGCCGAGAATTATATAGTCGTAGGCGATGCCCTCTGCACTGAGGTCGAGCCCGGCGAGCCCGTTGAGGTTCCTCTGGGCGCGTCTTTTATGTCCGACGGCATACCCGGCGCCGAACTTGTACTACACGCCGAACTCAACGGCTGGGATCAGCTGGGAAGAAAACGGAGTTTCAGTCGGCCAATGACCAGGGAGCTCACCTTCGAACCATGGTCGTTCAAAGAATTGAATCCGCTCGAAATTACCATGCCTAAAGAGCCGGCTCTCGCAATATTAAGTGTCACCCTCGAAGACCGCGCAGGCTCGGTACTCCAAAGGAATTTCACCACATTCCTCGTTTCTAACGGCACTTCACCGCGTAAGCAGGTCGTCGAAAGCGAGGCCGGAAAGACCATGATCCTGCGAACATCGCCCGGCGATTTCTCCAACGCCGACTGGTCGCTGAGGCAGTGGAATATTCTCGAAGGTCTGAAAGCCAACGGCGCCGGCTACGGCTACTTCGAATACCGGATTCCATGGCCGGAGGATGTCGAACCCGACGACATCCAACAGGCCTCTTTCATCGCAGAGGTCTCGAGTAAGCGATTGCTGGGTAAAGACATCGAGGACGCCGGACGCTTGGAAGGCGACTTCATGCGCGGTAGAGGTACGCATGATCCCGGCTTGAACCCGAACTCGTACCCGATGACCGATGAGGATAAATACCCGGGCGCGGTAAGGGTGTCCATATCGAGCGAGGCACTCGAGGTCTTGGACCTGGAAGACGATCCAGCCGATCATAGAGGTATTCTCTCATGGTTCTCGCAGAAACGCGACGGCAGGCTCAGGGAGGCCGGTTCCTATGGGTACCGGGTTAATACACAAATACCGAAATCGGTGATCAATAAAGCGCATACCAGAGGTGAGATCGTCATCAGACTCGAAGCCGATCAAGCACTGCCGCGCGGCCTCGCGGTATATGGCGAGAGATTCGGACGTTATCCCATCGATCCATCAATCGTCTTACTTCTTAAATAATACATCTCAAAAGAAACCCACGAGTCCGGCGCTAAACCATAGCGCCGGATTTTTTTTCGATCGACTCAATTAAAGTATTATTACGGTTTGAATAATACTAGTTTAGCGCTTTTGCCGACGTATGTGCATTTCCTAGAGTCGGTTTGAAAACTTAGGCAATTGATCGGGGTATCTTGAGGCTTCAAATATGTAAGGATTAAGATTGACCTGAACGGCGTTTTATGATCCAATTTTGGAAAATTTATCAAAGGAGCATCAGATGAAAAGTGACCCCTTTTCTTGGAGGTGGCGATCGATGAGCAAGGTCTCTACGGTTCGCTTTTTTTCTACACTTATTATTGCTTCAATGACGGCATTACCGACCTATGGTGCCGTCTTTACGGATGATTTCCATATCCAGGAAACTAATCGAGCGTTCGAAGGCGAGGAAATAATAGTTGACGGTGCCGGCCTGACTATCGATGGTGAACATTCCTTTGAAGGACTCACCATCACCAATGGGGGTGTTGTAACGCATTCGGTGAGTAACAA
>JAIPKD010000052.1 GCA_021733835.1 Verrucomicrobiota bacterium | reverse complement strand
AATATTGCTTGCTAGGCCAATAAGAAGACGCCAAGGTGACGAATCCTTTCGCCGGTTCTCGACTCCGAGCTTCAAGGCCTGAAACGTTGCTTTCTTGATATCGTCAGTTCGATCGATTCCGACACTGGTCTTGCTATCCGAGATCGATCCCTTCAATAGTCCGTTCGCCTCGCGTGGCCAACCTTCTCCAGGATTCGTGGGGCGTCCACAGGCTCCGCAAAACCAGTACAGCAGATTCGATGAATCCTTTTCGCGATATGCTCGCCACATTGCGCTCCAAGTACGAAAGAAGCTCGAAGCGATTGTCGGGTCACTCGTGACTGCGTCCGAGAGAGAGCGATCCAGATGATCTCCGTTACCGACTGCGCCCGCCTCGATTGGAATCTCGACCGGCGTATCAAGGGAAGGTACGAATAGCGCCACTGCTGCGTCATGGAGGTCGCGCGCGACACCCAGAGAATGGTTGAGCGGCATAGTGCGCTGAGTCTCTATTGAGCTCATGGAATGTGGCCGGACTAGTGGAGGAGTAAATAGAGGAGCCGCCTTCACCTCTGCGATGAAAAGCACCTGGTTCTTCGTGTCCACTACCGCAAGATCGATTGGTTCACTTGCGCTACAAACAAAGCAGTCAGTCTTGCCTGTGAGATCGAAGTAGGCGGCGACGATTTCGCGGAACGCTTGCGCGGTGGTGGGGCCAATCTGGCCCGACCCCGGTTTATGACCCTTCGTATGGACGAACCGGTTGGCAAGTACACAGCCAGGGCAGGCATTCAAAATAGGATAAAAATCCTTTTCGGAGTGTCCGCACCAGAGCCATCCCTCCGGTTTAACATACCGATGAAACTTGCTCGCCACAATCAAATCAAATGCCGCGGCAAGTCGCTCTGAGAGCGGCAATTCAGATGTTACGTCCGATAGCGCTTGGCGTACAAGGGCATAGGCGAGTGTATTTCCGTCCGCGCGTGTCTTATCGTGTATCTTGTCCTTTAGAAAGGGCGGTAATGTATCCATATTCAATGTGTAACGGATTTGGCCGACACAATCAAGCCTGTGACAGCTTTGTTCCTTTCTTCAAGGCACAACGTTGCCCATCAGCCACGCCGTTTTTTGGCGTCGGCTGAATGAGCTTGTTCGACGTTCATTTCCATGTCTTTGGGGTCACGTCTCGTCATTCTTCATTTTCTTCGCGCATTGTTCGGCGATCCTTTGCAACTGAGATTCTGTTTTAGGCCGAGCCTTAAACCCTTTCACACGTGTATATACCGTCTTGTAGCACATGCCGCCAGTCAATTCGCTGATCTTCGCCAATGTCAAGCCGCTGCGCAATCGCTCGCAACAAATGTAGAATGACGAGGCGCGATCCCATCGCCGTATTGAGTCTGCAACGACATATCTCTGTGCGGCTTAACGCTCCGCATAACCGTCCGGCAATGGATCGCAGCAAAATTTGACGGTCTGATTTGATGCGGTTATTAAGTGATTTCTTCAAAATAGTCGCTATCTATCTTTTTAACCGGATATGAGGATACTATTGACACGCCGATATCGTGCTCAATCATCAAACTGGTAAGTTGATTGCCGTCAATAAGAACGATCTTACTGCCAATTTGTGAAACATAGTTGCGAGCATCATCTGTGAATCGGGAGGTTGTAATGAAAATCCCCTTGTTTGCTCGTTGTGCCTGAAGAGCCCCTGCAAATTGCATAACATTAGGCCCCCCAACCGTGTTATTGTCCCAGCGTTTCGCCTGTATATAAACAACATCAAGCCCGAGTTTATCCTCTTTTATAATCCCATCGATACCGCCGTCACCACTCCTGCCGATTGCTTTTCCTGCATCAGCACGAGAGCCTCCGTAACCCATTTTGACCAGTAGCTCAACCACTACCCGTTCAAAAAAGGATGGTGAGGTTTTCTTCAACTTATCGAGCAATTCATCCGCCAACTCATCACGCAAGTATTCATACGCCGATTCTAATGCTTCTGATGGGGTGGCAGTTGATAAATCTGAAGTTTCTTTAGGTTCGACACCTTTATCACCACTTCTTGTCCCTTTGAGTTGCTGAAATTCAAGAAACTCGGGATATTGTTTGAGTAGTTTTACATTGATAGCCTTGGGCTGCTTCTTAAGGAGATATTTTCCACGATCAGTGATTTGGTAGAAACCCCTGCGCGTCGCTTCAAGCAGTCCCGCTTTCTTCATGTATGTTGATGCCCAACCAACTCGATTAACAAAGGTTGACTGAATCCCACTTAGGAGCATTTCCTTGAGTTCTTCATTGGAAAGGTTCAATTCCTTTGCTAGAGCTTCCACAGCTTCACTGGTTGATATCTCGCTCCCTTTTCTCGCTGCAAACAGAAGAAGCGGCAACATTAAACTCTGGTAATCTGGAACGGCCATTTATTCATCTCCTTTATGCATCAACTAACTAGTAAATATTTCTTTTCTCATGGTGGTCAACTACTTATTTGATCGCTCTTTTCTCAAATAATGCTAATTAAGTCAAACATGAATTGTTCGAACCTCCTCCGTTCACCTACCCCTTTCATCCCTTCGATGGAGGATAGCTTTTCTGTGGTGATACCCACCTCTGTATCTCCTCTCCACCCGGGAGGCGAGCTGTTCAGTTCCCCTTCTTGGAGGAGTGCAGGGGTGTTTTAAATCTCCGTTCCCCACCCCTTCCAACAACCCGATTACGATTGACGTCTTATTCGGCTTGATATATTAATGGCAAAACAATTACATAAGGTTTGAGCGGCATAGTCGGAATTATTCCGAACAATTGAAAAAAGTAAGTTATGAACAACAAATCTATCTCTCGCAGGACTTTTGTTAAGTCCGCGGCGGCGACCACCGCCTCATTTATGGTTATTCCGTCGAATGTTTTGGGGATCAACGGCAAGGCGTCTCCAAACGGGCGCCTGCAATTGGGCTGTATCGGCACCGGTCGTATGGGGCATGGTGATATGCGTGAGGCATTATACAGGGGACTGGACGATTCGGCTAATGCGCGAATAATTGCAGTCTGCGATGTGAATCTTAACCGCGCCAAACACGCAAAGCGCGACGCCGAACAACGATACGCCGAACAGGATATTAAATCGGAGATCGATACATACCAGGACTTTCGCGAGTTATTGGATCGCGACGACATCGATGCGGTTACAATCTCGACGCCGGATCATCAGCATGCGCTATGCGCAATCGCCGCCTGCGACGCAGGCAAACATATCTACCTCCAGAAACCGCTTACGTATTCGGTGGTCGAGGGCCAAAAGCTGGTGAAAGCGGTTCGCGGCAATAAGATCATCCTGCAAACCGGTTCCCAGCAGCGCAGCGACTTACGGTTTCGCAAGGTCTGCGAGCTGGTTCGCAACGGGTATCTCGGCAAGTTACAAACAATTGAAGTGGTTGTCCCCACAGACCAAGGCACGGGCGATCCGACACCGATGCCGATACCGGAAAACCTGGATTACGATATGTGGATGGGCCCGACCTCGGCAGAGCCGTATACGGAAGACCGTGTTCATCCTCAAGAAGGTTACGGCCGGCCAGGCTGGCTTCAAATCGAGAAATATTGCCGTGGAATGATAACCGGTTGGGGGGCGCATATGTACGATACCGCGCAATGGGCGCTGGGCACCGATACCGATTCGGGACCAATATCGGTGAAAGCGTCGGCCGAGTTCCCCGATCGCGGACTTTTCGATGTACACGTCGGCTACGAGGCCGAGGCAATGTACGCGAACGGCGTTAAAATGATTTCTCATAACGGATCACCCGGCGTTAAATTCATCGGTGAACGCGGATGGATATGGGTTGAACGCGGCAAATGGGAGGCCGGCGACGAAGAAATCCTTCGCACGGAACTCGCCGAAGACGATACACGGCTATATGAAAGTAAAAACCATATGCTCAACTTCTTGAACTGCTGCCGCTCGGGGAAAGACCCGATTGCGCCCGTGGAGGCGGGACACCGTTCGAACAGCGTGTGCGTGATCCACCATATCGCCATGAAGATTGGTCGAAAGCTTCAGTGGAATCCTGAAACCGAGAAATTTAAAGGTGACGCCACCGAGGCAAACAATATGCTCGATTACAAACACCGTGCACCATGGATTATTTAATACCGTTGAGGCCGTGTCTAAGTTCATGTTTGTATCATCGATGCGACTATTGGGCGAGCTGCCGGAGAATATGGCAAGCGGATGTGAAAGGCTTTTAAGATGATAAATCGACGCGAGTTTCTAGGCGCGACGGCGGCCGCTACATTGGCCGGAACGATTTGCCGCGCGGAACGTACCAGCAATAAACGGAGCATGACAAAGATTGAACGAATCGAGCTGTTTCCAATGCGGTATCCGATGACCGGATACTTTAAATTCTTCACCGGCCCGCACGGTTCAGCCGGACGTGCAGCCGTCATCGTCAAGATCACCGCGGATAACGGCACCGTCGGATGGGGGCAAAGCGTCCCAATCGCCAAGTGGTCATACGAGACACTGGAAACCGCTTTTATTATCCTGCGCGATTATTATACACCGGTTTTGATCGGGCGTGATCCAACCGACATCGAAGGCGCTCATGCGGCGATGGATCAAGCGGTAGCGCCGGGATTCACCACCGGCATGCCTATCACGCGGGCGGGAATCGACCTGGCCCTGCATGATCTGACAGGCAAGCTGCACGGTAAAACCTTGGCCGAACTATGGGGCAAGCCGAAGGGCAAACCGATCACGCTCAGTTGGACGGTTAACGTGAAAGAACTTGATGATATAGAGAACCTTATCGACGAGGGGCGCAAGCGTGGTTATAAGAATTTTAATATCAAGGTTTCGCCGAATCCGGCGTTCGATGTCGCGCTGGCCAAGACTGTGCGCCGTTTGGCACCTGATACCTTTCTTTGGGCGGACGCCAACGGCGGCTACGATGACGCCACCGCGCTTGCGGCTGCGCCGAAGCTCGCCGATGCCGGCGTAGACGTGCTGGAAGCGCCACTACGACCGAATCATATCTACGGCTACCAGGCGTTGGTAAAGCAAGGCGCCCTGCCCATTCTCATGGATGAAGGCGTGATTAGTCCGCGTGATCTCGACGAGTTCCGCCGACTCGGAATGCTGAACGGCGTGGCCATGAAACCGGCGCGCTGCGGCGGATTATTATCAAACAAGAAACAGATCGAGCTTTGCAATGAACATGGCCTGCTCTGGCTCGGATCGGGTCTGACCGATCCGGATATCTCGATGTCCGCGACACTCGCGCTCTATTCCGCTTATGGACTCGACAAGCCGGCTGCATTAAACGGCCCTCAGTTTCTAACTGAAAGCGTACTCAAGAAACCGATCGAGATCACCGGCGGCCTTGCACATCTCTCCGCCGGCGCCGGGCTTGGAATCGACGTAGATGAGCGGAAAGTGGTTGAATTAATGAAACAAAGCGGAGGCGACGAACTGTTGAAATCATTATCCAAAGGAGATTTATGAAGAACCGATTATTTACACTTGCAGCGGTTATATTGTTATCCACAACCGGCCTTGCCGACTTCACGATGAAGGAGGATGCCGAAACCGGGAGACTAACGGTTATGGAAGACCGGACACCAGTGCTCAGCTACAACACTAAACCACGGCTCGCCGACGGAGTACCCGAGAGATATAGGCGTGCATGCTACATTCATCCGCTGTACGACCTCGATGGAGCACCTATCACCGATGATTTCCCGGAGGATCACTTCCATCATCGCGGCATTTGGTGGTCATGGCCGTGGATGGAGACACGCGGCAAACGCGTCCAGCTTTGGCATCCGAGCGATCCGCCACTGGAACAAAAATTTCTCCGCATCGTGGAGCAAGAAATAAGCGCCGAGCGCGCAAGGATCGTTTTTGAAAATGCATGGATACTCGACGGCGAGGATCATGTCGGACGCGAGCTAATCGAAATGGTAATATACCCGGCCAAGGAAGGGACGCGTGCGATTGATTTGCGCCTCACTTTCGAAGCTGTAGGGAAGCCTGTTGTGATTCGCGGCGAAAAGGCTAATCAGAAAGGCTACGGCGGGCTTACATTTCGAAGCACAGCGACACTGGCCAAGGATGCCATATTAACTACCGATCAAGGGATTGAAACCGAGGACATAGTTAACGCCCCTCTGAAATGGGCTGATTTATCATCGGATAAGCGCGGTATGGCGATATTCGTACACCCTGCGCATCCATCAGCGCCCGTTCCATGGCTGATCCGGATCAGTTACGGCGGCGTACTCAATCCCGAATATCCGGGAAACAAGGCGGTAACCCTCGACCCCGGCAAACCGGTGACGCTGAATTACCGGTTGTTCGTCCACCGCGGTGATGCACAAACCGCGGGTGTTGCCGAAGCGTACAAAAGTTATGTCTCGAGCACAGCAACACACGCCGGCGCAAATGAATAACCGACGGCGACCGCCAAGTGCCGCTGCAGCCATACCTAATCCACAGCAGGATCGGTGTACAAAGAAATGGCTGCACCCCGCGTTTTTCATTTGCCAACAACTCCGCTTTGATAACAATCGAGTCCATGAATAAGGATAATCAATCCTGCCCGCAATATTTCCGCAATCATACGCCGCTGTGTCCACCGGCCATCGAATCCGGCATGAACGTCCCTGACTTGATCGACCACACTTTCCTTGCTTACAACGCAGGCAGGTTAAGAGAAGGCGCACACCTATTGACCAGGAAAATGCTGCCGGACAACGGGCTCCTCGGCCTATCCGTCACAGGCGCCCTTACACCGGCCGGTCTCGGTAAATCATCCATAATCCCCATGATCAAGGCCGGGTTAATCGACTGGATGGTCACCACGGGCGCAAACCTTTATCACGACCTGCATTTCGCGCTGGACCTCAAGCTCTACCCCGGTTCACCATTCACAAACGACCGTGAATTACGCAAAAACCAGATAGTCCGTATCTACGACGTGATATTCCAGTATCAGGTGCTTCTGGATACGGACGCGTTCATAAGGCAAGTAATACAGGCCCCGGAATTTCAGCGAATCATGGGTTCGGACGAATTCCACTTTCTCCTCGGTAAATACGCGATGGAAAGAGAAAATCAACTCGGCCTAAAAGACGCCTCCGTCCTGGCCGCCGCCCATCGATACGGCGTCCCCGTTTTTACCAGCAGTCCCGGTGACAGCTCGATCGGGATGAACATCGCCGCCCTCACACTCCACGGCTCCAAGCTCCTTATTGATTCAAACCGGGACGTAAACCAGACGGCGGCGATAGTATACAACGCCAAAACACATGGCTCCACGTCATCCGTATTCATCTTGGGCGGCGGGTCCCCGAAAAACTTTGTCCTCCAAACCGAACCACAAATCCAGGAGGTCATGGGCCTTCCTGAAAAAGGACACGACTTCTTCTTGCAGTGCACCGACGCGCGCCCCGACACCGGCGGACTCAGCGGCGCCACGCCCGCGGAAGCGGTCAGTTGGGGTAAGATCAATCCCGACACCCTCCCGGACTGCGTAGTTGTCTATGCCGATACCACTATCGCGCTTCCCCTGCTTGCGTGCTACTGTATGGAGCGCGTGGGACGAAGACCGCATAAGCGCCTATTCGACCGGCGCGACGAATTACTCGAGCAGATAAGCGACTCTTATCGGGCTAACAATAAGAAATAGTATGTCAAAAATGCACCTGAGGTTGACTTAAGCAGTAAGAAAAGTTTCAATATAAGTATCGAGAACATTTGCATTCTTATGAATCACGTATCAACCTTGAAGCAAACGAGAAGCAGCGGAATAAGGATTATAAACAGAGATAAGTAAATACATGAGCAAGATGCCTGAAATTAATTTAGACCTGGACTTGCATTTTCTCCCTGATTGGGCGCAGGAGCCACCGTCTGTAAACCGTTTTTCCGGGTTTGAAGGCAAGCCCGAAGAGAAACGCCCCGGTGGAAAAGGCAAAAAACAACCCGAAAAGAAGCCGCCCGGGCGCAAACCACGCAAGGCGCCCGACGGCAAACCGGCGCAGGCAGCCGATGCGCGCAAGAAGCGTGATCCCAAGCATCGCGATAAGCGGAAGCATGAGAACATTCCGCTTCCGGACATCGACATCAATTTCATCCCCGAAGAACTCGGTGTGGAATCGTTGTCTCGCCAAATCCATCTTACCGGCCGCGCGTATCCGCTTTTCGACATCGCAAGGCTTATCATCAAGAAACCCGAACGCTATAAACTGCTCTTTAAGACGATCCAGAATAACGAAGGCCGTCCGGCGCAGCAGCTGTACCATTGCTCGATAGATGATACTATCTGGCTTTCTGAGGACGAGGCAGTTAATCATGTCCTGAATAAACATTTCTCGACGTTTTACCAGACAGAGCAGATTCCGGTTGACCCGCCGAAGGGCGTATTCACATTTGTCGCCCAGTGCGGGATGAGCGGTGAAATCCTCGGCCCCCCGAATTATCACGATTATCAGAACAAACTCCATAAAATCCACATGGAGCGCTTTTCGCATCTACCCTTCGAGGTCTACAAGTCCAGGGTCAGAATAGTGCGTGACGAGGAAACAGTTCAAAAGTGGGTTGAAGACCAAAGTCATAAAGATGAATACATCTGCCTAAACGTTCCCGAACCGCTCAGGCTTACCAACATGGACGCCGTACGTAAGCATTTTCGCGAGAACCATATGCAACATGTCATCCACCCCGTGGAAACATACATGCTCAGCGGCACCAAGGTGGGAACAATCAGACATCGCGGCCTTCAGGCCCTTTTCAGGAATACGCTCGATCAACAAAAACGGTTTCCACTAAAGGTGGTACATGTCCTTAGCCAACAATTCTCATCCTTCGGCCTTCAGTTCTTCAAGGTCGACAAAACCATAACCCACGTATCCGTTGCCAGACCGCGGTATCTGGATGTAGAAACAACGCCTGTTTCTGAGGACGTTAAGAAAATCATCAAGTTCATCCTCGACAATCCGAAGTGCACACGCCGCGAGCTCTTCCAGGAATTGGCCCCTCAGGCGCTGGAACAACACGCGCCTAAGCATCAGCAGCACCAGCAACAACCGGATGAACCACCAGAACAGGCCGAGCCCCAAGACAAAGAATCATCCGTAGAACCGGAAGAGGAACAGTCCGAGTCCACCAGCGCATCGAATCAGGACACCGATCCCGCAAAGCCCTACGCAGACCCAGCAGCCAATAATATCGTCAGCGACCTGCATTGGCTTATCCACCAGGGGCATGTAATCGAGTTCGCAAACGGTATACTCGAAGTCGCTAAACGCCCCGCCCCAAAACAACAAAAACAGCAAAAGCCAAAACAGCAATCCGATAGAGAAAAGGCCAGCGAAAAGACCAGCCGTGACAACACGCAGTCTGAAAAGAAATCCATCGAATCACACGAAGAACGACCTGAACCCAATCAAACGCCGGAGACTCAGTCAAAACTCGTAGACGGCACCTCACCTGAGATGCATGAAGCGCAAACACACGATTCATCGAACGCCGAGCATGCGCATGCAATCTCAAACAATCCGGGCGCCGAGCAAACCGAACAGGCCAACCGGCAGACACAGGAATCAGAGCAAATATCACAACCCCAGAACCACGCAAATCCCGAAACGGAAGCCGGCGCAGAAAACGAGAAGCAGCCCGAATCCGATCAACACACCGACGAACCACGTAATCAATCGGAAGCCGATGACAACGAGACTCGCGGTGATACGCCGCAATCATAGCAGCGCAATCAATCTCGCAGGCGGTGAGCGCGTTTATAGGCGATAAGGATTTTCGCCGGCAATCCGTGTAATTGCCTGCCTTTTTTTGTAACAGAAAGGTGATTTTCCCAGAACGATAATCGCTGCGTCGCACATACGATGCTTGACGTTCGGCGTCGTCTCTTTTACGGTTTTGTTTCCCTTTAATAGGGATTAACATTAATATAATTGGGAAACGTCAGAGAGGATTTGTTTGTGAATATTTCAATCGAGCATTTGGGCCAGTGTAAGAAACTCGCGCGTATCGAAGCCGATGTCGACGAGGTAACTTCCGTGTTTTCAGAAATCACCCGTGAGTACCAGAAGGAAGCCAAGGTTCCAGGATTCCGCAAGGGTACCGTGCCGCTCAACATGGTGGCGAAGGTCTACGGTCAGGACATCAAACAGGACAGCACTAAAAAACTACTCCAGAAAACCGTTCAACAAATCAAAACCGAAGATAACCTGCCGGTCAGCACAATTCATAATATCGAATTGGAGAAACTCGAACCTGAAAATCCTGCTTCGTTCACCATGACATTCGAGGTGTATCCAGAATTCGAGTTGCCGGAATATAAGGGTATTCCTGTGACCATCGAGCGCCGCGAAGTAACCGACGAAGATATGGAAAATGCATTTGATATCCTCCGTCAGCAACAGGCGTCCTTCAGTAATGTCGAACGCCCTATAAAAGAAGGCGATTTCGTGGTGGTCAATTACAAAGGTTTTTGCGAAGGCAAGCCTATCAGCGATTGGGCGCCGGCGGCGCGAGGCCTCACATCACAGAATGGATTCTGGATGAAGATCGTCAAAGGTTCATTCATCCCTGGTTTTACCGAGCAATTAATCGATCTGAGCGCCGGCGATAAGAAGACCGTTAAGGTGCAATTCCCCGAAGACTTCGTAACTCCGCAAGTAGCCGGGAAGAACGGCGAGTTCGAGGTTGAAATATGCGAGGTCAAGGAACAGGTGCTACCGGAAGTCGACGACGAGTTCGCCAAGAGCTACGGCGCCCAGAATGTCGAAGAACTCAAGAAGGGCATCAGGCAAGACCTGGAAAATGAGCTCGCGAAATCCAGGAACGACAATATCATGAACCAAATACTTGAGAAGATCGTCGAGGGCCCTGATTTTGAGATTCCGGAATCCGATGTAACGAAAGAAACCAAGAATGCCGTCTATGAGCTGGTAAAGCACAACCAACAACTAGGCACCCCTCGAGAGGTAATTGAAGAACAAAAAGAAGCCTATTACAACCGCGCCTTCGAAGCCGCCAAGAAACGCGTAAAGCTACAGTATATCCTCACTGAAGTCGCGGATAAAGAGAACATCAAGGTGGAAAATGAAGAGTTGGCCAACGTGATTGCCATGTTCGCCGATAAGGAACAGGTCTCGTTTAAAAATATGCTAAATAAACTCAAAAACGAAGACCGCCTAGTTAATATCCACAACTCCATAATGAACTCTAAGATCACCGATTTCCTCATTAAAAACGCCGAGATAACGGAGACGAATCCATCTCAGGAAACCGGCGAAGTAAATGACGGCCAAACAAACGCCGAAGATAAATAAGGAGTACAGATCATTTAATCTCCCGCTCGGACTCCTTAAATAACCAAAACCTCTCGCGAAGAACGCGAAGAAGTTTTGATTCCGGCTCCGTACACGTTCACGTTCACGTACACGTTCACGATTCCGATTATTCGCAGTCGATGATGCTATACAAAAAACGGGAACGGGAACGGGAGGACCGTAAATTCTAGTCAGCGATCACTTGGAAAAGTCTCGTTTATGTTTTAAAATTCTTCGAAAATGAACAGCGAGATCACTCAATGCGCCAGAGAATGCCCTTTATCAAAGCCAACTTTGCGCGAATTCGCCGCTGAGCTACCGCCCGACGACAGCGCATTGGACGGCCTGATCGAGGAAGTAGTCGAGAACAAGGACGAGCTCGCCTTTATACGAATCTTGCTCTCCGCATTCAGCGCAAACCGACGGGTGGACGCCCGACATCTCGTTGAAGGTGCATCGCTTCTTTTCGACCTCGGTCACCTGGCCGCCGCCGCTACGCATACGTGCGGCGAGGTACATCTTGCCCTTATCAATGCGGTTGCAAATAATAAGTTGGATTACGAGCAGAAGGCGCTCTGCCTATTCGCCGCCGGCAGGTGGTGTGTGAAGATCGCGAATGAACCGATCCCACCGGAACTCATTACACGAGCCCGTATTTTAGCCAGGATGATGAGAGGTAATCCCTATATCGAAATACCACTCATCGCGCTGGCGGAATTGGTACATGACGACGGACTCACCTCGATGGTAAAGTCCCGTACCACCGTTAAAAACCCGGAAAAGAAGGTGGAGCTTTTTTACTCGGAGATGATCGATCCGGTAGCGGATAATCCGCTGGAATACATAGCGGATCAAGCGCCGCCCCCGGGTATCTCGGGATATACCGTCCGCCGTGCGGTACCACGGATCGGACGTAACGATCCATGCCCATGCGGCAGCGGTAAGAAATACAAAAAATGTTGTATCAACCGCGACCAGGATCGGCTCAAGGCATCATCTTCAATCCCCGGGCTTACCGTGGACGAAGTCCGTGCACAGCGCGAGAAATTTATGTCGCCCGAGGACATCATGGATATGTCCACTTACGAACTCACACAGCTGGATTTCTCAAAATTGGACAATGACCTCATAAATCTTCTATTACAAGAGCTGAATTTACGAGGCGAATTAGAAATCACTGCCCGCTTCTTCGAACAAAACGGTGTGAGCGAAGATTTGATGGAACCTTGGATTGAATTAATCGAGGACAGCGCAACAGCGGGTAAAAGAGAGATAATCCATCGTGTAATCGATCTTCCCGGTACGTCGGAGTTCGACAAGGAACGATTTTCTCTCATCGTACGTCTGATGTTGAATGACGACGGAAACAACACGGCGCTGAAACTGTTGGAAGAAACCGCAATGGAGGAGCTCGAAAAGGATGACGGTTGCGCCGCGAACAACTTGGCATACGCTCTGCTCGATGGAGCATATCCGGCCCTCGGCATCATCGTTGCCCGCGGCGCCATAGCAAGCACGTCGTTTCTGGACACAGATTTGCTTGTCGAACAAATACTGAAAACACGAGATAAGCTGAATCTGTCGCCGGACGACCCGTTCGAGTCAATTCTCAATTGGAGATTTAATGAATCAATTGCGGAACTGAAGACTTCCAAGGAATTAATGGAGGCACAAGAGCAGCTGGCATACAAGGATCGCGAAGTCGACCATCTGAAATCGCAACTAACCCAACTCAGCAGTGAGATTTCAAACAAAGAAAAAGAGCTGAAACGCCGCGATTCAGTCCAAGTCAAACAACACGAATCCGAAGCCCCGGCAATTGATAAAACAGAACTACACAATCTACGGCATCGAATAGATACGCTAAAGGGAGAATTGAAAGACCGCCATTCCGAGCGAAATCTTCTTCGCCGTAACCTGCGCTTAGCGCTCCATGACCTCGATAAGCTGCGCGAACAGCAAGAGGAATCCGTCAAACCGGCAAGCCCCGATCCGGAGCAACTCGAAGAAGACCTCCTGCTCCCGGAAGAATCCTGGACACAACAGCCCGTCCGAATCCCCGAGTTCCCCCGTAAATTCATCGAGTCCCACCAAGACCTGCCGAAGCATGTGATTCGCCACGCCATTGCCTTGATCGGCAGACTCGCGTCCGGCGACCCAAGCGCTTTCTCAGGCACAAAACGAATCAGGTCCAACCGCGATATCCTTCGTCAACGCGTCGGCGCACAACACCGTCTCCTGTTTCGAGCGCACTCGGATACACTGGAAATCCTCGACCTTATTAATCGCCGCGACCTCGAGAAAAAGATAAAGAGCGTTGCCGGTTAATTACTATTTAAACTCCATTAATCGGGCATATAACGCGTTTTTATCTTCAGAACAACTCGATCGGCACATAATATTCGATCAGATGTTTATGAATAGACTATCAATGCAACCGGAACCCGGAAAACAGCTGCTCCGGTTTGTCGGCGACCGTATAGCCGTGCGCATGTCCTGCAACGATGCCTGTGACGTACAAACCGGCGGCCGCGTATTCCTCCGCACCAGTCTGGGACAAGGCCGTATATTCCACGAAGAAGTCAAGAATTCACACACCAGACTCAGACGGCTCGAGGGCAAATTCTATAGAGATATACCAATGCGCAAGAACGGCGATACCTGGGAAATATCTCTGCCGCTCATCGAGCCCGGTTTTTTCTATGCCAAGCCGTACCTGCTCACGCCGGATCGCCGACAACATTGGCCTGAAGGCCCGGACTTACTGATCATGGTGCATCCGAATGAATACCGGACGGCGAATACAATCTACTGCGCTTTTACAAGACTCCTCGGAAAAACCGCATCCCTAAACTCCGCATCCACCATCGAAACCGAGAAACTACTCGAATCCCTGGAGAAAGAACGCTACACCGTCATCCCCGAATCCGGCAAGCTGCGCGATGTCGTTAAACTCCTCCCGCACATCACGGACACACTCGGCTGCCGGATAATTCATTTATTGCCCGTAAATCCTACACCCACCACATACGCGAGGTTCGGACGCATCGGCAGCCCTTATGCGTGCTGGGACATGACCGCCATCGATCCGGCATTGATCGAATTCGACAGGCGCTCGACCGGTATCGAGCAGTTCCGTGAACTCGTGAACGCCGTCCACGCCAAAGGCGCGCGCCTTTTTCTCGATATTTCTATCAATCACACCGGCTGGGGGGCAAACCTCCAAGAGCAGCACCCCGATTGGTATCTGAGAATGAAAAACGGCGAATTCGTCAGTCCCGGCGCATGGGGCATTACCTGGGAAGACCTATGCGAGCTCGATCACTCGCGTCTCGACCTCTGGGAGCACTTGGCGGAGGTATTCCTGACCTGGTGCAGACGCGGCGTAGACGGCTTCCGATGCGACGCAGGGTACATGATTCCACCCAAGGCTTGGCAGTTCATCACTTCGTGCGTCAAACTCGAATTCCCAAACACAATCTTCCTACTCGAAGGATTGGGCGGCCCTTGGGAAAGCACCGAGACACTCCTGTCAACAGGCGGCATGCAATGGGCATACTCGGAGCTGTTCCAAAACTACTCCGCCAAGGAAATAGCAGACTACCTCGAGTACTCGACAACACGCTCGCAACAAACAGGACTATGGATACACTACAGCGAGACCCATGATAACAACCGCCTCGCCGCGCACGGTAAGGATTGGTCGTTGCTAAGAAACCGGCTATGCGCCCTAGCCGCCGTCTGCGGCGGATTCGGCTTTACCTCAGGCGTAGAATGGCTGGCCACGGAAAAAATCGATGTACATCGTCTTACCGGCCTCAACTGGGGCTGCCGTAATAATATCGTTAACGAACTCGCAAACCTCAACCATCTCGTTTCGCAGCACCCATGCTTCCTCGACGGCGCAACGATTATTCGACTAAGCCCCCCTACAGCCCCTGTCCTCGCATTACTCAGAACCTCCGCCGAAGCACTCGATACAGTACTCGTCCTCGTCAACACAGACACAAACTCGTCCCATGCAATCGAACTCGACGAATCATACATCACAAAAGACACATTATCTCAGCTGACCTATGATCTCATATCGAATGAGCAACTGGAACATACGCCGGATAAAAAAGGATTCAATTTAGCCCCCGCGCAAGCCCGTTGCCTCGCCGTATCAGCCGAACCCGCGGGCATGATCGGCCACGAATACCGAATAAAGCGCGCCCAGGCCGAATTCGTCCTCACCGCCGTTTCACATGTTATTCCAATAGAAGACATCGGCCCGTTCGACTGGCGAAAGCTCGCCGAACTACTGGATTCGAATCCGCACAAGCTTCTTCACGCGGTAACTCATCTTTCCCCGGAAACCGCACGCAGCGACCTTGTTAAAGCTTTACAGACGGGTATCGATACCGACGAATACCCGTTCGTACTCAACTGGACGCGCGCCGACGCAAACCGGATAATGCCCGTCCCTCCCAAACACTGGTTGCTCGTTGAAGATGAACACCCGTTCACTGCAAGCATGGAATTCGAATCAGGAGAGTATGCGCGTCACGTTAAATCAGTCACCACCGCCGTCGGACGTCACATAGCGTTCTTCGCACCGGACTCCCAAACCGGTAAAGCTACGTTAACCATTCAACAACTGATTCAGGGAAAGAACCCGGTTAAAGGAAAGATCATCCGGCTGTCACGTCCCATTTCACAAGACCTCTCCTGGACACGTCCCACCACAGGGCCGTTCACCGAATGCAAGGCCTCCGCCCTCCTTACCAATCGTCGCGGCGGCATGGCGGAAATATGCATCGACCTAGGAAATATCCAGTCCAAGTATGATTGCATCCTCGGCGCAAACCTGCACCCTTCATTGCCGGTTGATCGGCATGTCTTCGTTAAACGCGCCAGAGTATGGGCAAACATCAACGGATTCCTCTCGCCGTTGGACTTGGAAAACCTCGTTGAATTCGAACCCGGCCCGCCGGCCGTGTGGCGCTTTAGAATAAGAGCAGGCGGCGGACATACAATTGAGATTTCACTCACGGCCGATATGCTCCCGGACAAAAACACTACTCTCCTTTCGTTCTGTCGCCATTCACAACCGGATACTTCAAAACAGACGCCGCCGAATCAAGTCGATGTGCGACTTACAATCCGACTCGATATCGAGGACCGTAATTTCCACTGGGAAACTCACCTTAATCCGGAGGCAAAAGCGTTTTTCGAAGAAAACTGCAAACCAATCGAGAACAACACCGGGTTCGAATTCCATCCAGCCGACAACCGCCGCCTGCGCGTATTGTCGGATGGAGGAGACTTCCACCTTCAAGCCGAATTATGTCGCAGCATTCCTCACCCATTGGAGCAGACACGGGGAATGATCGCCTTCGGCGACGCGTTCAGTCCCGGCTGGTTCGATATTCTGCTTGAGCCGAGTATCCCGGCCAGGCTGCTTATCAACGCCGACACCGAGGAAGTATCGCAAGCACCATCACCAAATCCATTCGAGACCTGCGAAAAACTGCAACAATCCGCGCTCGCCAAGTCCGGAATCCGACCGTCCGACACTTTCGGCAGGCGCATACTCTCCGCGCTCCAGGCATTCCTCGTCAAGCGCGGCGATGGATACACCGTTATCGCCGGATATCCATGGTTTCTCGATTGGGGACGCGACACCCTGATCTGCTCGCGCGGCCTCCTCGCCGCGGGGATGATAAACGAAACTCGAAACATACTGACCACATTCGCGAGTCTCGAGGAGAACGGCACACTGCCGAATAGTATACACGGCGACGACACATCAAACCGCGACACCTCGGACGCGCCGCTCTGGTTCGCGCTCGCCTGCGCGGAAACAGCAGAGGCAACCGGCTTCGAATTCTTTAATCATCAACTAGACGACAAAGGCCGTACCATCGCCGATGTCATCGCAGGGATCGCAACCGGCTATATTCACGGCACTCCAAACGGCGTGCGAGTCGATCAGGATTCCGGCCTCGTATGGAGTCCATCGCACTTTACTTGGATGGATACCAATCATCCAGCGGGTACGCCGCGTGAAGGCTATACAATCGAAATCCAAGCGCTCTGGATAAAATTGCTCGATATACTGGAACACATTATCAAACAACCCGAAATCCTGAAACACATTCATCCGGCGCATCGGCTCGATCCCGCGCCATGGAAAGAAAAGGCCGAGGCCTCACTGCACAAATTCTTCGCACTAAAACATCGCGCATACCCCGCAGACCTCCTAATCGCGGAAAAGAACGAAACCGCAGCCGAAGCAAGACCGGATTCAGCGCTCAGATGCAACATGCTCTGGGCCGTCGCCCTCGATGTTATACAAGGCCCGTCCGCCAGGGCGATCGTCCGGGCGGCGGAACGCTACCTCCTCGTCCCAGGCGCAATCCGTTCACTCGCACCCTTGCCGGTTGATCCCCCGCTCGTTATCCGCGGTCGTAATGGCGAGCTATTGAACGACCCGATTCATCCATACCAGGGTCGTTATGAAGGCGACGAAGATACCCAACGAAAACCCGCATACCACAACGGCACCGCGTGGGTGTTCATGCTACCGGTGTTCTGCGAGGCCCTCGTGAAGGCGTGGAACTCAGACCCGCACGCAGTCGATACCGCGCGCTCCTACCTGCTCTCCGCATCATCGCTGCTCGCAAAAGGCTGCATCGGGCACCTCCCCGAGATTCTCGACGGCGATGCACCACACACACAACGCGGCTGCGGCGCACAGGCGTGGAGCGCATCGGAAACATTCAGGATATGGAAATGGCTGAATCCATGATTCAAGCCTTCTCATTCAATGACCGGCATCGATCAAATAATTATCGCTTGTATTAATGCACAGGTATATTAGAAAAGAATAAACTCAAACATCCGCATTGGATTTCGCGGAGTTTTCCGCAAACACATGGAGACCGCAGACTTAATAGTAATCGGCGGCGGAATCGTCGGACTGGCCACGGCTTTTCACTTACAGGAAAAGCACCCACAAAAACGTATTCTCGTATTGGAAAAAGAAGAGTCGCCCGCCATGCACCAGACAGGCCGTAACTCGGGCGTCATCCACTCGGGCATCTACTACAAACCCGGATCACTAAAGGCGCTGAACTGCAGACGCGGCAAACAAATGCTCGAAGACTTCTGCACAAAGAAAGGCATTGAATTCGAAACCTGCGGCAAGGTAATCGTGGCCGTTGACGAGTCCGAACTCAAGGGACTCGACTTCATTTACAAACGCGGCAAGGCCAATGGCGTGGATTGCGAGTTAATCGATAAACAACGCCTGCATGAGCTCGAACCGCATTGTTCGGGCATAAAAGCCATCCACGTCCGCGAGTCTGGAATCATTGACTACATACAAGTCTGCCTTAACCTCGCCGACGAACTCCGGAACCACGGCAACCAATTACTCACATCCCAAAAGGTTACCGGTGTTCGCGAGGAACCCGGTCATGTCCTTATCCGAACAAAGCACGATCAATTCTCGGCAAAGCACGCCGTTAATTGCGCGGGACTTTACTCGGATCACATTGCGCGGCTGAGCGGCGCCGATCCGGATATGCGAATCATTCCGTTCCGTGGTGAATACTACGAGCTGCATCCCAACGCACATAATCTCTGCAAGAACCTGATTTATCCGGTGCCGGACCCCAGATTCCCGTTCCTCGGCGTGCATTTCACCAGGATGATAGACGGCGGCGTTGAATGCGGCCCAAACGCCGTCCTCGCCTTCGGACGCGAAAGCTATCACAAGCTCCAAGTGCATCCCGGCGAGCTCATATCATCGCTCGCATACCCGGGATTTATTAAAATGGCATCGAAGTTCTGGCAAATGGGTATGGGCGAGATGTGGCGGTCATTCAATAAGTCTGCATTCGTCAGGGCGTTGCAGCGATTAATCCCCGACGTCCGCTCCCGCGATTTATCTCCCGCACCTGCGGGTATACGCGCCCAAGCCGTGGCTTCCGACGGTAAGCTGATAGACGACTTCGCGTTCAAGGAACAACGTCACATCATACACGTCCTGAACGCGCCGTCACCGGCCGCTACCGCATCGCTCAGTATCGGCGAAACAGTCGCCGATAAACTGACTCAATTAATAGAAAAATAAATTAACGAAAATAGAATTAACAATAACAGAAACAAGAAATGACTTCTGATCTCAGGCCACTGGCCTCCGGCAATATTCCGTCCCTACGGGACTTACGCTTTTTGTTGGGCTTTTTTGCTATAAATATTTCATCCCTAACGGGATTCATTAGGATTATGGGCTCAGCTCAACAGCTTAAAACCCGGGAGGAGATTTGCCCCGTCAGGGGCAAAATATTTATAGCCACACCCGCCACACAAATCCATTAAGTCCCTTTAGGGACGT
>JAIPKD010000051.1 GCA_021733835.1 Verrucomicrobiota bacterium | reverse complement strand
CTTTGGTCAACTTAAGCTTCGACACCCGCAACCCCTCGGTTTCCTCGACCGTAAGCTTGTGTTGACCAAGATCAATCACATCCCCAGCCTTAGGGAATCCTTTGAGTCTCTGTGTGACGAAACCATTGACAGTTGTTATCTCCGTATCAGGAAATCTCCAGCCTAGTATGTAGTAAAGTCGTCTTAACGACAGCGCGCCGGATAGAATCCAAGTGTTTTCATTCAACCTCCGCACCAACGGCTCTTCGTCATCGAACTCATCCTGAATCGATCCAACAAGTTCCTCGAGGATGTTCTCGAGGGTAATCATACCAAGCGTGCCGCCGAATTCATCCACAACAATAGCAACATGCAACTTTTTCTCCTGCAAACGTCGGAGCAGCCGTTCCAATTGCGCCGTTTCGGGGACATTGATCGTTTTCAATGCCAGCGGAGCCAGGTCTTTTCCGGTCTCCAAACCACCCCTCACCGCATACAAGTCCTTGATATGAATGATCCCTATTATCCTGTCCAGGTCGCCGTCCTCGCAAAGCGGAAAACGCGAATACCGCGTTCGCTGAGCGATCTCGATACATTCTTCAATAGAATCGTTTGTGTCGAAAAACACTATCTGCCGCCGTGGACGCAAGATTTCCCGGGCCATACGCCGTTTCAGGTCGAAAGCGCCGAGAACGAGATGCCTTCCGAAATTCGTCCCTCCAAGCTTTTTCTGCGAAGCGGCCAAGAGCAATCTAAGTTCGTCTTCGGAATGATGCGCCTCGGTTTCGCTCGACATATCGAGTCCTATCTGTCTTAACAACCACCAGGCGCTGTGATTGAGCATCCATATAAACGGGTAAGAAACGATATAAAACAGGTGCAACGGTTTACTTACGAATAATGTTACAGGAATAGTCCTTTGAATGGCCATCGACTTGGGAGCGAGTTCGCCCACGACGATATGCAGGAATGTGATCGTAGAAAATCCTACGACAAAAGCGATTGATTCCTGTAGATGCATGGAATTCACACCCATCCACGACATAATGGGCTTTAAGATGGTCACGAACACGGGTTCTCCGATCCACCCTAGGCCGAGACTCGCCAAGGTTATACCCAGTTGCGTAGCGCTTAGGTATGCATCGAGGTTACGCACCAGCTCTTTTGCCGTAGCCGCGCTTTTCTTACCTCTTTGAACCAGCATATCAAGCTGGGTCTCGCGCACCTTGACGATAGCGAATTCGGCGGCTACGAAAAACCCGTTCAACAGCACCAGTACGCCTGCAGCGAGTATCTTTAAACTAACGCCGATTAACTCTAATCCAGTCATTTTACAACCGTACCTCGCCGAAAATGGTTTTCAGAATATCCTCCAGACATACAATGCCGAGTTCCTTTTGATATGGGTCCAAAACAATCGCCATGCGATGCCCGCTCCGCCGCATCTTCGAAAGCGCCTGCTCCAGACGCATCTTGGAGTCCAGGTACAGCGCCGGCTTCAGATACTGTGACACAGGTTTATTCGCGTCCAAGTTCGGCATATACAACAGGGTCTTGAGACTAATGATCCCCGCAATACGCCGACCCTTCTCGGAAGAACGCCACACCGGCAAACGCGTCAGCCGATGCTCATTGCAAACACTCAACACCTCGCGCATGGGAATACCGTGGGTCACGGCCACAACCTTGTCCATGGGCCGCGTAATCTGGAACAAGGATATATTTTGCAAGTCCAACACACGGTTGATCATTTGCCGTTCTTCGGACGAGAACCCGCCCGCTGATTCCTGCATGACGACCTGGAGTTCTTCACGGCTCCCGAAAAGCCGACCGGTGAACATGTATCCTCCCGTCCATCTGAGCATCAACCAGGAAAGCGCGGTCACCAATGAAACCAGCGGAGCAAGCCCGAAATGCACGAGCCTGAACGGTCGCGCCAGATACAGGCAATACCTGTTCGGATGCTGTTGGAAAAGCATCTTCGGCAACAAATCCCCAATGGAATAAAACAAGAGGACGAAGACAATAAAGCACGTCAAGAGCGTTAAGTAACTACCGATAAACCAGTAAAACATACCGGCGACAACCAGTGAAACCGCCGTGAAATTCGCCACTGTGTTCCCGACCAATATCGTCCATAGAAAATTCTCAGGGTCCTCAAGATACCGCATCAGCGCCGCGGCGCTTTTATCTCCTGAATTCATCCGCCGCCGTATTCTGATCCTGTTAAGCGACAGCACCCCTGTTTCCATCCCCGAGAGTAGGAATGAAATCGCCAGGCAAATAAATACTACTATTAGAAAAATGATCTTTGGTTCCATCGTCACTTAACAGCGCTCTTTTTCTCCGACACCTCGACCATGAGTTCCTTCACACGGCGTTGATCCGTCTTCAATGCCGTTAATTGCAGTCCGCGATAAACGGCCTTTTCCCCTTCCTGCGGTACTATTTCCAACAGCGCCACCAAAAGACCGCCCATTGTATCCGCATTCTTTGGGGTTTCAAACTGCGGATACTCGCGACGGAAATCCTCTACGCGCATAATACCGTTAACGCGCCATTTGCCGGGAGCGAGTTTTTCGATGATGAATCCCTGCTCTTCACCCTCGCTCCGAATCTCACCCACCACTTGCTCCAGGATATCCTCCATTGTAACCAACCCAGCCGTTCCGGCGAACTCGTCCAACACAACCGCCATGCCGCGCTGTTGCTGCTGGAGACTGCTGAACAACTGGAGCAGGTTCATGCTTTCAGGAACAAACGAAGGAAATTCAATCGACTCGGCCAGATCACTATCGGGATTCAACAGTAGCGTCCGCGTATTCAGTATACCGACAATCGTGTCCGGCGTTTCGTCATAAATCGGCAATCGCCTGTGCTTGAATCTCCTGGCGGCGTTGATCATCTCCTCGTGGCTCAATTCATCCGAAATTAATGCCATCTGCGACCGCGGCCGCATCACGTCCTTTGCAACCTGTCTGTCCAGATTGATTATCGCCAAAATAATCTCTTTTTCCGACGCGGCAAGATTACCTTGCTGATAAGCCATCTCCAGCAGTTCCTGGTATTCCTCCTCCTCGTAAGCGAGCCGCGGTCGTTTGCCTTGAATCCTAAAAAGCTTGAGAATGAAATTATTCAGCATCAACGCGAGCTCGCGCAGAGGTTTAGAATGCCTTTGGAAAAAGACCATCGGCTCCGACACAGCCAGTGCCCAGCGTTCGGGTTGACGAACCGCCAACACCTTGGGCACGACCTCGCACCCTAGGAGGATCAAACTGAATACCAGCACCACGAAGACCCAGGGCTTCCAATCCATGAATAAAAACAACCAAAACGCCGTGGCCACGATCCCGGCGTTTGCCAGCGTATTTCCCAACACCGTCGCAGCAAGTAAATCCTGCGGATTCCGCGTCAGTCGATTAACCAATCCGCCCTTCTTAGGTGAATGTTCCGCAAGACGCTCCGTCTGCCATCGACTCAAGGAAAATAGAGTCGTTTCCGCCAGCGCAAAGAAAAAACTGGCGAGCGTGAATATTATCAAGAGCAGTAAGGCAATAAATAATATGTGCATAAACGCCTATCAACTATCGATTAACTCACCCTGAATCAAAAGTCCAAATTATTCCTCATAATCGAACTTGAATATACACAAAAGCCGCAAGGCATGTGTCGGGGATCAAGGCCGAAAACCTTCAATTACCGGAGATAAATCGCCTTTTGTTTGCTAAAAAAATCACGCCTGTTAGAATATGCATAGGATTAACTCAAACAGGGAACTGTAAAATGGCTATCATGAATATATTCATCCACACCGCCGTTCTTGGCTTGGCATTGCTTAACCTCCAAGCACCCTCAGCACAAGGCGATAATACAGATGTAATCATCGATAACGCAAGGCTGGAAAAGGACGCATTCAAGTTCAATTTTCTCGGTCAATGGTGCAAACGATACTACGTGCAATCCTCGACGAATCTTGACCAATGGGCGCCTGTGTCCACACATTCAGTGGCCAAACCCTACGAACGCATCGAGTTCGTCGACATGAATACCGACACACACGGTTCGCGTTTTTACAGGCTCGCCGAAAGATCGATCCCTCTCAGCAGAAAACCCAATATCATCTTTATCATGACCGATGACCAAGGGCCCTGGGCGTTTGGAAAGTCCGGGAATCCAAACGCTGTTACACCGAACCTGGACAAACTATCCGACGAAGGCGCCTGGTTACCGAACTCTTTTGTTTCCACGCCCGTCTGCAGCCCGTCACGCGCCAGTCTTCTGACCAGCCGCTATGGTACGGAGCTTGGGATCACCGACTGGATTCATCCATCGGTCGAACCCGAACTCGGCCTTGATCCGGACACAATTACATGGCCCGAGGTCCTTCAAGACGCCGGTTACGTCAACGGACTGGTCGGCAAATGGCATGTCGGCACGAAAGACCGATTCCATCCCACCAACACTGGATACGATTTCTTCATGGGCTTCCGCGGCGGCGCTACGTCCGTCAAAGACCCGTCACTCGAACTCGAAGGTGAAACAAGTAAATTCGAGGGTTATACCACCGATATCCTCACCGACTACGCACTGCAATTCATTACAAATAATCTCGACCGCCCGTTCATGCTTTCAGTCCACTATCGCGCGCCCCACGCCCCGTGGCTGCCCGTACCCGACGATGATTGGGCGCCTTTTGAAAACCTCGATCCTCAAATCCCAAATCCCGATTATCCGAAACTGGATATCCCGCGCGTCGAGAATATGACGCGAGAATACCTGGCCAGCGTCAAAGGCGTGGATCGCAACATAGGCCGAATACTCGAGACCATTAATAGCTATGGCGTTTCGGATAATACAATCCTCATTTTTACAAGCGACCACGGTTACAATGTAGGGCACAACGGTATCTGGCATAAAGGAAACGGCCACTGGATACTCACCGACCCGCCGCCGGCTACGCCCAATATCCCTCTCTGGCAACGCCCGAACATGTACGATAATTCCCTCAAGACCCCCACAATAATCCGTTGGCCCGGTGTCATCGAACCGGGAACCGTTATCACACAAAGCGTCTGTAACCTGGACTGGTACCCCACAGTCCTGCACATGGCCGGTGTGGACGCGCCGGCCAACACGATCATACGCGGACGGAACATCGTCCCTCTGCTCGTTGATCAATCCATCCCCTGGGACAACAATTTCTATGCCGAGTACAGCACCCACCATCAATCCACAACCGCCATGCGCATGTACCGTACGCCGGAATGGAAATTGGTCAGGGATTTCATCAATCCCGAACGCGACGAATTGTATAACCTCGCCTCAGACCCGAATGAAACAAGCAACCTGATTAACAGAAACAGCACCGAGATTAAGGAAGTCATCGCTACCCTCCACGATAAAATCATCGAAAAAATGGAGGAAACAGGTGATCCAATGCTTCAATTCTTAAACGATGAGACGCCGCCGGCGCTCCTGGAGGCCGAAGCAAACGGCACCGGCCGCGGCGTTATACTCTCATTCTCCGAGAATCTGGCATCGGACACATCGACCAATACGCACAACTACAATATCAGACCGGAATTGGAGGTCATGAACGCCACGTTCATGAACGGATACTCCAACGTGCTCCTACTTACACAAGAGCAAACACCGGAAACCCGGTACCTGGTCACCGTCTCGAATGTCACCGACAGCTCACCCGCGGCAAACGTAATCGGTGAATCCAATTCCGCTTATTTCACGGCCTGGGTAAAGAAAAACGGCGCACTGCGCATGGACGCATTCCATAACATCGAAGGCACATCCCTCGCCGCGCTTAAAAGCGATCCAAGGTACCCGGACAAGCCCGATTCAGTAAGTCTTGTAACTGAATTTGAAATCCCGACAAACGCAGCCAACGATTACGGCGTCGTCGTAAACGGATTCCTCACGCCCAAAACCACGGCGGATTATATCTTCTACATTTGCGCCGATGACGAGGCGGAGCTGTATCTCAGCGCCGACGAGACGGCGCAAATTTTTAAGAGGATCGCATGGGAAAACGCATGGCACCGCCCAAGAACCTGGTTCAGTACCGAGCGCCGCTCGGTCATCGACGCGGGCACACCCGACGAACGCTACAACAACCAAAGCAAACCAATTCACCTCGTCGCCGGCGAACGCTATGCCGTCCGCGCCCTGGTCAAAGACGGCGGTGGCGGCGACAATCTGGCCGTCACCTGGCAGGTTTCAGGTGAACCGAAGCCCGAAAACGGCGCCGCACCCATAACATCTGAATTCCTGTCGACCAGCATGAAACCCTGAACCCGGCTTTTTGCAACACACTTATTGCATTTATCGCCGGTCGGGTATTTAATTATGTCCGAATAACGGAAGCCTGGCCAAGCGGATTCCGCATCGAGTTCATTCATATGCTGACAGCAGGAATAATCGGATTACCCAATGTCGGTAAGTCTACGCTTTTCAACGCAGTTACAAAAACACGGAAAGCGGAGGCGGAGAATTATCCGTTTTGCACTATCGATCCCAACATCGGCGTAGTCAAAGTACCGGAGCCGCGGCTCCAGGCATTATTGCCTATCGCAGGATCGAAAGAGGTGTATCCAACGACCATCGAATTCTTCGATATCGCCGGCCTCGTCAGAGGCGCGCACAAGGGTGAAGGCCTGGGCAACAAGTTCCTCAGTCATATACGCAACGTGGACGCGCTGATTCATGTCTTGCGCTGCTTCCACGACGACAACATCCCACATATCGTTGGGGCGGTTGATCCGATCCGGGATATCGAAACCATCACCACGGAATTGATCCTGTCGGACCTGGAAGACCTGCATAAGAAAAAGGAAAAACTGGTTAAAGAGGTCAAACACGGGAACAAACAGGCGAAAATCGAGTACGAGCTCATGGAAAAAATCGAAAAACACCTCGATTCCGGCATGCCCGCTCTCACCTGTGACCTGCATCATGACGAGAAGGAACTATCCAACACATTCGGGCTTCTCTCAAATAAACCTACCGTAATAGCCGCCAATGTCATGGATACAGACCTCCTCGAGGCGGAGTCGAACCCGCTTATTCAAAAACTCCGCGAATACACAAGAACACACCACAGCTGCGATACAATCGTTATCAGCGCGCAGATAGAAAGTGAACTCGCCGATCTTTCACCGGATGAAGCAGAAGAATATCTTGCGGAACTCGGCGTCGCCGAGTCCGGTCTGAGCCGGTTGATCCATAGCGTCTATAACCTGCTCGAGCTCCGAACGTTTTTCACCTTCAACGAGAAGGAACTCAGGGCGTGGACGGCTCCCGCCGGTTGCACCGCTCCAAAAGCGGCGGGTAAAATCCATACCGACTTCCAGCACGGATTCATCAAGGCTGAGACTATTTCATGGGATGACCTCGTCAGCGCCGGCTCGGTACACGCGGCGAAGGAAAAAGGCCTGTACCGTCAGGAAGGAAAAGACTACATCGTCCGTGACGGCGACGTCATATTATTCAAGTTCAACCTATAAGCCGCCTCGCCGTGCAGGTGACGCCTTTTTATGCCGGATACGGATTACGCCCGATCTTCGGGCGATTCGACATCAACCGATGATAGCTTCGGATTCCAGGAATCCCTGAAGCTGCCGGAACCGCGTCGGATGCCGCATCTTCCGCAGTGCCTTGGCCTCGATCTGTCGGATTCTCTCTCTGGTCACCTTGAACTGCTTTCCAACCTCTTCCAGTGTCCTCGAGTACCCGTCGCCCAAGCCGAACCGCAGCTCCAGAACCTTGCGCTCACGCTCAGTAAGGCTCCCAAGTACATCGGTGAGCTTTTCCTTTAAAAGACTGTAGCTGGTCATGTCCGACGGATTCTCCGCGGTCTTGTCCTCGATGAAATCCCCGAAATTCGTGTCATCGCTGTCACCCACAGGCGATTGGAGGGAGATTGGCTGTTGCGCCATCTTGAGTACTGCGCGAACACGCTCGACGGGCAGCTCCATCTCATCGGATATTTCCTCCGGCGTGGCTTCGCGTCCGAAGTCCTGAACAAGCTGCTTCTGCACTCGCATCAGTTTATTGATGGTCTCTATCATGTGCACCGGAATCCGGATCGTACGCGCTTGGTCGGCGATCGACCGCGTAATGGCCTGCCGAATCCACCATGTGGCGTAGGTCGAGAATTTATAACCGCGCTTGTATTCAAACTTCTCGACCGCCTTCATAAGCCCCATGTTGCCTTCTTGAATCAAATCCAGGAAGGAAAGGCCGCGATTCGTGTATTTCTTGGCGATAGAGATTACCAGACGTAGGTTCGCTTCAACCATCTCGGTCTTTGCCTGAAGCGCCTTTGCTGCGAAGTGCTGGAGTTCTTTGTGGGCCTTGAGATAATCCGTGTAACGCATCCTTACGAACTCCTCGAGCACCTGAATCTTCTTCTGTTCGGACTGGATCAGGAATTCACTATTATCGCCTTTTTCATTCTCGAGCTGGGCAATCTTCTTCAAACTGAGCTGAATCTTGTCGTGAATATTATCCGCCACAAGCGCCATCTCCTCGATTACCTTCTGTTTATAATAAAACTTCGGGAACATCTTCTGAAGCTTGGTATCGGCCTTCTTGAACTCTTCAAGGGCCTTTTCCTTCTTTGCCTTCGAAGAATATTTGCGCCAGGCGGCGTATTTTGCGTCCACAACCTGATCGGCGGCGCGTACATCCTTGATCAATCTCCGTAGCGCGCGGACATGATAATCACGGCTCTCCACCTTCTTATCCAATATCACCCTATCAAAGCGTTCCTTGGGCGGCTCGGAAATCAGCTTCTCGGCAAGCGCGACATGTTCCTTACCGGCGAAACCGAAGTTATAAATTATCTTTTTCACCTGGTTCTCCGCCGCCTCGATACGCTTCGATATCTCGACCTCTTGCTCCCTGGTCAACAACGGCACCTGCCCCATCTGCTTAAGGTACATCCGCACCGGATCATCGAGTATATCCAGCCTGACCTTCTCGTCCTCCTCTTCCGGCTCCGGTTGCTTGACCCTGTCGACCTCTGCTTGATCGACTATTTCGACCTCCAGGTTCCTAAGCTTTACATAAAGTTCATCGAGATCGTCGGGGGTCACCAGCTCCTCGGGAAGCGCGTCGTTCACATCTGTGTACGTTAAGTACCCCTGTTCCTGAGCGAGCTTGACCAATTCCTTGATCTTCTCGGTCATATCAAAAGCGGCCAGAGAGTCTGCGTGTGCACCACTCTTGGTATGCTTGTTTTGTGTATTATCCATCGCCGCAACCGGTACGGTCTCCTTTACCTTGGGTTCAGCCTCCTTCTGCTTAGCCTTTTTCCTGGGCGATTCGCTCTTGGTATCCTTCGGTTTCTTGGTTGATTTCTTGGATTGAACAGGCACCACAGCCGCACGCCGCTTCCCTGCGACGCGACCGGCTCCCTCGTCCTTCACCTTAGTTTTCTTGGCCTTTGTTGTCTTGGTAGATTTCGTAGCGGATTTCTTAGTCTTCTTTGTCGGCATAAGTATATTTGGAATAAATTAAAAACAGTAATTCACTGAATCCACTATTTTTTGTCTTTAATCAGTTTCTCAGGCATTTTCACGAACCATTAAACTACCACCTCCGCAAACCTGCGGATAAATAAAAGTGCACATAAAAAACTAACTTTCAACTAATTTTCTACGTGAACTCGTACCCACACGCACAAGATGACCTTATAATCTATCCGTTCCCAATCAAACAATCAACTTAATACTGACGCCAAACTTGTTTTTTTCAAACCTTAATGAACTCCGGATGGCACGAAAACGATAATTGCCGACCCACAAACAACGCCGAGCTCCTTGACAACAACGAATTCGCATATATAGTGCGCCGAAATGCGTAAAACAACGCAAACTGCATCTAACAGACTAACAACGACAACGGGATCATCTCATTATTTAAAGAAATTCAGACATGTTGAACGCGGCCCGTGGTCGGATATACCCGCCAATAAATGGGGGAATTGGAACTGGCAGCTCAAGAACAGGATAACTTCAACGGCGCAGCTCCAAGAATTATTACCCGACCTTACACAAGAGGAACTCGACGGTGTCGAATTGGCGAACTCCAAACTCGCCATGAGCATCACCCCGTACTTTTTTAATCTTATCGATCCGAATAATCCCGATTGCCCCATTCGCCGACAGGTAATTCCGCGAATTAGTGAGTCTTTCCTCTCCGCAGACGAAATGCCCGATCCCTGCGGCGAAGACCAATATACCCCCGTACCGGGACTCGTCCACAGGTATCCGGATCGGGTACTTCTCCTAGTGACCGACAGATGCGCTGCGTATTGCCGTTATTGCACAAGATCGCGTCTCGTGGGAAAAGAATCGCCTAAAACACTACCCAGCAGACTCGATCGGCAAATTAAATACATTTCTAGTAATCCCGTGATCCGCGACGTCCTCATCAGCGGCGGCGACCCCCTGCTCTTCAGCGATAACAAGCTTGCCTCGATCCTGGAACGCCTGCGAAAAATCCCTCATGTGGAATTCATCCGAATCGGTACGCGCATACCCATCTTCCTTCCGCAACGTATCACGCAAACTTTGTGCAATACCCTGCGGCGCTACCACCCGCTCTTTATCAGTGTCCATGTCAATCACCCGAACGAACTGACCGCCGAATCTAAAGAAGCCCTCGAAATGCTCGCAAACGCCGGCATCCCCCTCGGCAATCAGTCCGTACTCCTTCGCGGAATCAACGATGACCCCGAAATCATGCGGGCGCTCGTTCATAAACTCCTTATCTGCCGCGTCAAACCATATTACCTTTATCAATGCGACCTCATCCACGGCTCGGCGCATCTCCGAACAAGTGTTCACACAGGCATCGATCTAATAAATAGCCTCCGCGGCCATACCACGGGTTACGCAGTACCGCAGTACGTCATCGACGCACCGGGCGGCGGCGGAAAAATCCCGATCAATCCCGAGAATATCCTCAGCTTCAATAAAGACCGTCTCGTTTTAAAAAACCACGAAGGTAAGGTCTTCGAGTACATTGAAGCCGTTAAAGACCGCTAACCATTATGTCGGACACCGTAAACAGCGAATTAATCGAACGCGCCGGAAAGATAAACAGGGAGCTGTCCCGGGTCTATCCCGATGCGAAGTGCGCTCTTCTTTTCTCAAATCCATTCCAGCTACTCGTTGCTACTGTGCTTTCGGCAAGATGCACGGATAAAGCCGTCAATAAGATCACTCCAGGCCTTTTCAATAAGTACAAAACACCGGACGATATTGCAAACGCGCCTATCGAACAATTCGAAGCCGAGATTAAAACACTCGGCATGTACAAGACCAAAGCAAGGAATATCCAGGCCATGTGTCGTGATCTGGTAAATATACACAACAGCCGAGTCCCCGATTCAATGGACGCGCTCACTGCACTCCGGGGCGTAGGACGTAAAACAGCAAACGTCGTCCTCGGCAACGCCTTCGGCAAGAATGCAGGAATCGTCGTCGATACACACGTCGAACGCCTCTCAAAACGACTCGGCCTCGCAATCGCCAATTCCGCCGAAAAGATCGAGAAAGAACTGATCCGACTCATACCCCAAAACGAATGGACCATGTTCAGTCATCGCCTTATCCTCCACGGCAGAAATCGTTGCTTTTCGCGAAATCCAGATTGCGATCATTGCGAAATTAATTCCCTTTGTCCAAGCACGAAAACCACTGCCGAGTTACAAGCATGATCAACCACTACCAAACCCGACCAAACACAAACCGCAGCAACCAACCACACCAAAAATCTTATCCCTCACAAACAGATCAATGGTTGTCCTGGAACTCCGGCCCGCACACTGCCGCCGAAAACATGGCAATCGACGAGGCATTGCTCCTGTCTATATCCACAATCGGCGCTCCGATTCTCAGATTCTATTCCTGGTGCGAAAATGCGGCTTCCTTCGGGTATTTCCAGGAATACTCCGTCGTATGCCAAGCGACCAAGCTACGCCCCTTGGTGCGCCGGCCGACCGGCGGCGGACTGGTACCGCATTCAAACGATTGGACTTACAGCCTCACTATTCCACCGAGCCATCCATGGCACTCGCTCAAGGCACAAGATTCATACGAAGCGATGCATACATGGATCAAAAACGCCTTAAGCCTTCTGAAAATCAATGCCGACCTCGCCCCCACAAAAGAATCGGGATCGTCCGGCCACTGCTTCGCCGGCGGCGCCGAAAAATTCGACCTGCTCCAAAACTCGAAAAAGATCGCCGGCGCAGCACAAAAGCGAAATAAACTCGGCCTCCTTATCCAGGGTTCCATTCAACCCTTACCACCCAACGCCGAAACTAAATCCTGGATCAATGCCATGCTGCGTTCCGCCGAAGCCGCCCACAACATATCATGGTCGCTGTTCACTCCCACAACTTCCTTCACAACGCTGGCCCAATGTCTCACACAAGAGAAATACTCGCAACGCGCTTACAATATACGGAAGTAACTCCCTCCACCAAACACCCGCCGCAAAACGATTAATAGTTTGCAGACTACCGCAGGTTTTATTATCATGACCCGAAAATCGACCATAAACGACCAAACACAAAGCGGAGTTGATATGTCGAATAAAAACTTAAGTCGTCGCTCGTTCTTAAAGAAAACATCCGTTATTACGGCGGGTTTCATGATTGCGGACTCCGGTACACTCGTCCGCGGCCAATCACCAAATGAAAAGCTTAATATCGCATGTATCGGCATCGGCGGACGCGGACGCGCCAACCTAAACGCGGTCAGCCGGGAAAATATCGTCGCACTCTGTGATGTGGACGACAAACGCGCGGGTAACGCATTCGAAAAGTATTCGAAGGCCAAAAAATACAAGGACTTCCGCCGGATGTTCGACGAAATGAGCGACGAGATCGATGCCGTCGTTGTCAGCACCCCCGACCATACACACTTTCATCCATCGATATGGGCGCTCGAACGCGGCAAGCATTTGTATTGCGAAAAGCCCATGGCACATAACGTGTGGGAGGTTCGTCAAATGACCGACTTCGCCCGCGAGAAAGGCCTGGTCACCCAACTCGGCGTACAACGGCACACGCACAATAACATTCATCGCGTAGTGGAAATAATACGCTCGGGCGCCATCGGCGATGTCAAGGAAGTCCACGCCTGGGTCGGCGGCAGACGTGGAATGCCGGATGACCCCAAGGAATTCCCGCCGGTACCGGAACACCTCGATTGGGAACTCTGGCTGGGCCCGGCGGAATATCGCAAATACAGCCCGGCGTATTGCCCTTATAACTGGCGGTTCTGGTGGGACTTCGGCACCGGTGAAACCGGTAACTGGGGTTGCCACATACTCGATATCCCTTTCTGGGCGTTGGGACTGAGATATCCCACCCTTGTAGAGGCCTCAGGCCCCGAAGTGCATCCGGAGAAAACCCCTACAAGCCTCTCCTCAAAAATCGAATTCCCGAAACGCGGCAAACGCAATCCCGTCACCCTTTACTGGTCACACGGCACGCCGTCCATTCTCAAAGAAAAGAACCTGGACGGCGGCGGCGCGAATAATGTCTTCGTCGGCACTGAAGGCACTCTGGTCTGCGGCTTCGGTTCACGAAAGTTATACCCGGAAAATAAGTTCAAAGACTTCGTAGAACCCGATAAATCCATTCCGGATTCACCGGGCTTCCACAAAGAATGGACTCAGGCGATCAAAGGCGGGAAACCGCCCACGTGTAATTTTAATTATTCAGGGCCCCTTACCGAAGCGGTTCTCCTGGCAAATACAGCCTACCGCGCCGAAGGCAAATTCGATTGGAATGCACAAACCCTCGATACTTCGGGGAACGACAATGCCCAAGCGCTCATTCGAGAAACGTTCCGTAAGGGCTGGAAGATGTAAGACGTTTCCAGCCGCGCCTGCCGCGGATACACGGTAAAAATTCTTATCATGAAATTCGTATTTAAAGTATTATACGTTGCGGCATTTACCGCCGCTATATTCCTCACCTCCACCCTTTCCGGCAACGGAGATGAATCGGCCGGAAAAACTCAGCAGCTGTTCAACGGCCGCGATCTCGACGGGTGGAACATTAAATGCAAGCCCAATGACCGCGACAAGGATTTCTGGTCTGTCAAAGACGGATATATCGAGGCGAACTCACTCGATGAAAGCGACCATGATTATGTCTGGCTGATGACTGAAGATACATATTCCGATTTCGAGCTGTTTCTTCGGTTCCAGGCGTTCGAGGATAGCCCGGGAAACAGCGGCGTTCAGATCAGAAGCAGGTACGACGATACAGCAGGATGGCTCGACGGGCCGCAGATCGATATCCACCCGCCCGGCCCATGGCGTACCGGCATGGTCTGGGACGAGACACGCGGCAATCAACGCTGGCTCTATCCTAAGGTCGATCCCGGCGAGTGGGTCGATCCGTCCATGGCCGATCCCAACCTAGAATTCTTTTATTCGGATGAAACCCCGTCTTGGAACGAGCTCCGTATCATTGCTGAAGACACACATATAATCGCCTTACTCAACGGCGTCAAAGTAACCGACTACAACGGCGATGGCGTGCTTGACGACGATACGCATCGCACCCGGAATGTCGGACTCAAGGGGCATATCGCACTACAGATTCATACCGGTGACCGCCTGAAAATTCGATTCAAAGATATTCGAATACGCAGGATCGATTCAGGCTTCAATTAAGCAAACCGGTATCTACTCAGGGCTTATCGCATTCTTGCCGTTCATCTTTTCGAACAACGAAATGAAACAACGCGCGGACTCGGATGCGGCGTTTTCCTGAGCTTCCTCGCCGTCGCACAGCCGATGATACGCCCTTACAAAAGGCGCGAAGCCGCACCAGGTGGTTTGCATCATGCCAAACGCCCCGGACGCCTCCGCCGAGCCCGAACCGCCGCGAATCTCACGGATCATTTCCAATTGTTCGAGTGCCACTTCGGTCTTGCGCCAAGGGCATGCCACAACCGAAAATCCTTTGTCGACAAAATGCCGCGGCGTATCGGGTGCGCGGTTGTAATGCCAGTCGCAGATAACTATGTCCTTGGGCACCTGATCGATAGCGGAATGAGTGCCGTTCTTGCTCGCCTCCCATTTCCCCAAGCCGGTGGACTCGCCGTCTATGAATCGGTCACCCCACATCCACATCCGACAACCGATGGATTCAAGGTGGTCATGCAGGCGCCTTACCTCACCGGCAAAAAGCTCGGCCGGGTCTTTCCCGCTGCAGCGTGGGCAATCCGCGTCAGCCAAAACGAACACTTCGTCCATACCCACATGAAAGTTCTTTGCCTCACACGCCCGGGCCAGCTCATCGATCAGATCAAATAACACCTTATGCACATCGGGATGCAAAGGACAGTAGCTTCGACAATAAATGCCTTCGTTCTCTGGATACTTCCCCGGCGCTTCATCAAACTTCGGATATTCCGCCAAGAGCTGCGCGTTATTCTCGCCCCATGATTGATGTCCAAGACAGTTTATCTGAGGGATCAACTCGATATCGTTTTCCCTGCACGCCTTCACTATCCGCCTCACGTCATCCTTGTTAAGCGCACCAGGGTCGGCGAATTCAGGACGTGACTGGTAATCGAAATTATAGTTAAACTCGATAATGAGTTTGTTGACCCCTTCCTTGGGGAGGTCTTTTCGAATGAACTCGAGCGCAGTAGATAAATCTTTTTGTCTCGGAGCACTGAGATGAAGAGCGCGGACGGGCAAGGCCGCCGGGACAGTGATACCTGTCAGTCCGACACATATCGCGAGGACTACACATAGCCAAGAGGCACGGCATATCTTAGATACAGTCGGTATAAACTGTTTTTTCTCCGTGGTTTTCATATGAAACGCTTATACTCCATTCAACAAATCTCGTCAAATATCCCCTAATATTTGTCGGCAACATTCACAATAGCCTGTGATTGCGCATGTGAAGTATTCGTTAAAGCCGGCGGAAAAAAGGCTCATTAGGATGCGTAGCTGCGATAAGTATTTCTCGCATTCACAAAACAACATAAAAAAACCCGTCGCAACGAGTGGACATTGCGACGGGCGTATTTAACCGATTAGCAAATACTCTAGTTCTGTGGCTGTGGCTGTGGCTGTGGTTGCCCTTGCCTTTGCATTTGCCTCATTTGCTGCTGCATCAACTGCTGCTGCATCTGCTGCCGTATTTCATTGAACTCCGTTTGAATCTCATCGAGTTCTTCTTGCAAAGCGGCGGTGTTCGGGTCGATCTCCATCATTGCCTCGGTACCCACCCGTTCTAATTCCGCTTGAGCCTCCTGAATAGCCGGATCGTTCTCTGCCTCTTGTTGGGCCTCTTGCAATCCCGTGACTTCTTGCTGAAATTCCTGTGTCAGCTTCTGGCGTTCTTCTTCCCCCAAAGCTTCAGGGTCCTGCAACTGCTGTTGCATCTGCTTGAGTTCATCCAACTTTTGTTGTGAAAATCCCTGTTCCTCCATCTTTTTCTTGTAGGTGTTTTCCAAGTCCTCCTGCATTTTTACAATCTCAGGATTATTCTCCTCCGCCTTCTTGGCGATCTCTTGGAGTTTCGTTCCAACTTCCTGTGCACGGTTCTGGAGTTTCTGTAATCTTTGCTGCGTCCCAGCCGCTCCCTGCTCTTGCATCTGATTCGTCATTGCTTCCGAGCCCGGCATAGGGACTGGTTCCGATCCTGGTTCAGGAGCCTGCTCTGAGGCTGGTTCCGCGGGTTGTTCGAGTTGCTGGGGCTGAGCGGTTTCTTTAGGCCCCTGATTACAAGCTGAAAGCAGGCAAAGCCCCGCAATGCTACCAAGCGCCATTACGCCCGCCGTTATTCTTTTTTTACGATTTAACATAATTACTATTTTTATCCTGGTTTGGTTTGCACTTTATACTTCAGATACTGCTCTGTTTTCCACATTCGCTGTCAGATGCTCTACCCAATTTATTTACGGATACGCTCATGAAACCGGGTCAATCCGAATAAACCCGTGGAAACAGAACGCGATTGAGTTCCGCCAGGCATTTTTCGCGACCGAAGAATCCCGGGGTTGCCCGACCTTACTCAGCCTACCCCTCCTTTATGCCCTGATCAAGTGAAATGAGACGACTCAAGTTCGCTATTCCACTTCGGGCATTTCATCCAGCGTGATCACGAGTTCATGGTTATACACCCTCTTCAGATATTCCGGTTCGTTACTTCTGAGCCACCGGCTGTGCCAGGGAAGAAACCAGTTCCAAAGGAACCCACGCTCGGCCATAACGTCCGGATCAGGTATATGATCGCACTCCGTCAACGCAACCGGTTTATCACCGGCGATAGCCGCCATCTTATTAAAATTCGCGAGTTCATCCTGCTCGCCTTCCCGGTAGATATCGACACCGATCACATCCGCATATTCGTGGCCGGGGAACCATTCGTTACGCATCTCCTGTGAAGCTGAATAGACCCAGAGCAGGTTATTCAGGTTATGATGCCCGGTATAATACTCGTAAATGAATTTCCAGAGGGCCTGCGCAGGGTCTTTGCCCTGCTTACTCCACCAGAACCAGCCGCCGCATATCTCATGCAACGGTCTCCACAGCACCGGCACGCCCGCGTCACGCAGTTTTTTGAGCATTCGCGCCGTGACGTCCAGGTCTTTGATCAGGGCTTCATGCTCGGGTGTGCCCTCGCGCAAAGAGGCCTTTATATCGAATTCGACCTTTGTATTCTGGTAAGTGTTTCGAGGCTTCATCGGATTCCCCCAATGCCAGCATATTGCTATTAATCCGCCCTTCTTCCAGTACTCAATCGCCTCCTCCACTAAACGATCCTGGCGTTCATAATAGTCATCCGAATATTTCTTAGCAAAAATCCCACCCTCGAACTCGACCAACGCCGGACGCTTGCCCGTGTTTTCGAAGATATATCCGATCTCACGGTCGGTCGCGTCACCATAAATCACGTGCTGTCCGGCCAGGGTTTTATCGCCCTGAATAGAGTTCAGGAATTTCAGCACCGCGCGCGCTTCGTCCGTCGCGTCCGGATTAATTGGCTCGACGGAATACGACGAAAATGCCGATAATACGAATAATAATAAATAAACAATCTTTAATAAATATTTCATAATTATAGTTTTACTTTAATCACTAATTAAAAATTCGTTTTGCGCCGTAAAAATGTGACGCATAGTATCTATCGTTAAGCGATGACACGATAACGCCGCGGCTGGAGCTGGCGTGTATGAATTCATTGTCCCCGAGACTGATGCCCACATGTGACGCGCCGCCTTCACTCGTATCGAAAAACACAAGGTCACCGGGCTTTAGATCGGCCGGATGCACCGACCTGCCGTACTTGAATTGTTCGCTGCACGAACGCGGCAATTTTACGTCCGCCACGTTGCGGTACATGGTTTGGACGAAACCCGAGCAATCGGTTCCATTCATGTCCTCGCCGCCCCATACATACGGCGTACCAAGCCATTTATATCCCTCCTGATGCCAAATATCCAGCGGCAGACCCTGCGGCGCATCATGAGGCCGCCGCGGCGAGTACTCCGGCGGCTCGATCCGCGGCGGCAAGGACTTGTCCGGAAACACCGGCGTCTCTATGGCAACGGGTCTTACTTCGTTCATACGTGCGCAACCGGCTGAAAATACAGCAGCGATTGCAAAGACGAAAAGCATCCGCACAGAGTTCCATCGGGAACCGTCCGACCCTTTTCGAATCCTAGCAGCAATACATTTATACATGACTACCACCTTTCAGTTTTGTTTTTTTATCGTATTAATCCGGGTAAAATGCATAACATAGCGGCTTAATTCTGTAACCGCCTGTAATTTTCATACTCGATTTTCGCCTCCGATAACAGAGACTCAATGTTGCGGATGCGGTCTTCGTCAAGCGGATGCGTCCGTAAAAACCACGGGGTTGCAGTACCCATGGCCCGGCTGTACTCAGCAAAGCGCCGCCAAAACGAAACCGCCTCCTGTGGGTCATACCCCGCGCGGGCCATATAAACCAAGCCTATATGATCCGCTTCGTATTCCTGTCTCCGACTATGAGGCAAGGCAACACCCAGTTGAGCGCCGAGTCCATATACAGTGTTAAAAACAGCGCGCTTCTCCGTGTCTTGTTCTGAAATCGCCTGACCTATCAGCTCGCCGCCTGTCTGCAATAGAAGCCCTTGAGTCATGCGCTCAGCCCCGTGATGCGCGGCGGCATGCGCTATTTCATGACTCAATACCGTCGCCATCCCCGCCTCGTTCTTTGTTATTTCTAAAATACCGGTGTAAACACCCACCTTTCCGCCGGGCAGACAAAACGCGTTCGCCTCATCATTCTCGAAAACCACGAACTCCCATTCCGCGTTCTGCAAATCCGCCACCGACGCAATTCTTTTCCCCACGCGCCCAACCATCGAATTGATCGATTCATCCTTGCATATCTCCGCCTCTTTCTTGAGCTCGGCGAATGCGCTCACGCCCATCTGCACCTCCTGTGAAGGAGATACAAGATTAAGCTGTTGCCGCCCCGTGATAGGCACCGTTTGACATCCGGCGGCAATAAAACAGACCAGCAGCCCCGTAAACAACGAAGAAATCACGTTCGTCTCGGCTTTATTCATTACAGATTAATTATCATATTATCCCATCCATGACAAGTACACTATCGAAATCGAGATCGGTTTGGGCGCATCTGCAAGTTGTTGCAAAACCATCAGTTCCATAAGAACTTTTCGTCCTCGTTTTTGAAATTTGTTACAATGGCTAGGAGGTTGGTCAGGCCGCTTCGGCTCCAGAACTGACCGCAGGTTTTAAATCGGTTCT